>NZ_JBFUJN010000012.1:0-339962 GCF_056401335.1 Rhodococcus sp. P4_F3_2 | reverse complement strand
ATCATCTCCTGTACCTCGCCGAGAGCTTCCGAGGTGACCTTGCCTGCCTCCAGCGTCACGATCTCCGCGAGATCCTCCTTGTGCTCGGTAAGTAGGCTGCCCAGCCGCCGCACCACCGCGCCGCGCGCCGGAGCGGGGACGGTGCGCCAGGTGAGGAACGCTCGATGAGCCGCCTCGACGGCGTCGTCGACCTCTCGGCCGGAGTGCTGCCGGACCGTACGCAGCTGTGTGCCGGTGATCGGCGTGTGTGCGCTCAGATCACCGGCGGGCCACTCGACACCACAGGCAGCGAGGGCTCTCTCGGCGCGATCGGCGAGGCTCGAAGGATCAGGCAGGTTCACGGGGAGTCCTCTGTGTTAGAAGGCGGAAGTGTTTGTAGGCGGGAGTGGTTGTTGGCGGGAGAAAGCAGGGCACGTGATGCCTCTTGTTGTGCGCGGTACAGCTCGAACGGATCTTCGATGGTGCGGTCGATGGCGCCCTCCAATCGATCCTGCCCGTATTCGGCGCCGGGCGCATCGGAAACGAATCCGGTCACGGAATCGAGATTGGACGCGAAGATCCCGGCCGCGGATGCCGGTAGGAAGTCCTCATAGACGATCGGGTCGCGGACGACAACAGTTCCTTCGTTTCGGTACGTGAAGTACGCCAACCCCGCGTCGTCGAGTCCGTCCTCGGTGTGCGGAAATTCGCTGCCCCAGTCGGCGTCCGCGGGCTTTGCGATCAGTCGGTCGTAGATCGCACGCCCGCTGGGGGTCAACGCGATTCCGCGTGCCTCGACCTCGCCGAATCTGACGCGGACAGGTTCTGTGGTGACCGATCCGTCCGGCCGCCGAAAACGTCTGTCTTCGGCGAGTGCGCGAAACGACGTCTGCCGCAGAAGCAGTGGCGGTCCATACCATCTCGGTGGGCCTTGGATGCGGTCGATCATGATGATGCCGCGCTCGGTCATTCGGCGGTACAACTCGTCGATGTCGAGCACTCGCGGGGTGAGGTGGTTGACATGTGTCGAGCCCTGGCCGGCGATGTCTGCGGCGACAGGTGAGATCGCGGCAAGTTCGCGATACCAACCGGCGTCGATGGGATCGGTGCCGAGCCGAAACGCCGAGGTCGCCGCTTCGACGAATTGTGTCGCCTCGGGCTCCGGTAGGCCGCACTCGCGGTTCGCTTGCCGTGCCCACTGCAGAAGTTCTGGAGAGAACAGGGTGCGGCGACGCAGGAACCCGGTGATCCGACGCTCGAGGTCGGTGTCGAAGAACCTGGAATCGGAGCCGGTCAGTACCGAAGTGAAAACACGAAACGGGTTCCGGGCGAGTTCGGCAGGTTCGGTGGGGCGAAACGCCGTCGAGACAACGGGAATGGGGGAGTCGGTGAGCCGGAGGTCGTAGTAGCCGACCGGAAACATACCGAATCCGCCGAAGACGGTGGCTACGTCACGTAGTTCGTCGAGAGTCCCCAGTCTGATGGCGCCGTGACGCTCGGCGCTGACTCTCGCCAGGCTGCCCAGGCGCTCCGCCGAATCCGGATGCTCGGCGGCAAAATCACGGTTCACCTGCATCGTTACATCTACCAAGGTGTTGTAAGCGGGGACCTCGTCCCCATACATCTTGGCGAGGGCCGCTGCGAACCGTGCACGTAGCTCCCAGGTTTCAACCATACGAATGTCCGATTGCGTTAGCCTGCGCAGGTGCGAGAAACAGAAACCAGTGACGCTGCCGGGGTTCCGGTCGACGAAACCGATCGACTTTTGATGCGTGAATTGGTCTTGGACGGCCGTGCCACTCTCGCGAGTCTTGCTGAGAAGGCCGGACTCTCGATCTCTGCAGTCCAGTCGAGAGTGCGTCGATTGGAGTCTCGCAAGGTGATCCGTGGCTACTCGGCGAAGATCGATCCGGAGGCACTCGGTCATAATCTGTCCGCATTTGTCGCCATCACTCCTCTCGATCCTTCCCAGCCCGACGATGCGCCTGCTCGCTTGCGTCATCTACCGGCCGTCGTCTCGTGTCACTCCGTGGCCGGGAGCGAAAGCTACGTCCTCCTGGTCCGGGTGGCGTCACCTCGGGCGTTGGAACGATTGCTGCAGGAGATCCGTACGGCAGCCAACGTCAACACGCGAAGCACCATCATCCTACAAACTTTTTACGACGAATGACGGGGGTTCCGTAACTTTTACGGCTTCCTATCGACACTTTCGTAAAATTGACATAATCTTCGCAGTATGAGTACTGCGATGCGAGACTTCGGTGACAGTGCGCTCTTTCCGGTCTACGAGGTGCTGAAGGCCAGCATTCTCGTCGACGGATTCGATCTGATTCTCGATGTGCAAAGGTCGCAGGGTTCGTATCTCCGCGACCTGCGAGACGGCACCGAGTTTCTGGACATGTTCGGTTTCTTCGGCTCTTCCGCCCTGGGGATGAATCACCCCGCGATCGCCGACGACGAGGAATTCCAGCAGGAATTGGCCGTTGTCGCCTCCAACAAGCCGAGTAATTCCGACATCTACACCGAGCCTATGGCGCGCTTCGTTGCGGCTTTCGCTCGGGTCCTGGGGGATTCGGCGCTCCCACACTTGTTCTTCGTGGACGGTGGGGCACTTGCGGTGGAAAATGCGCTCAAGGTTGCCTTCGACTGGAAGAGTCGGTTGAACGAAAGCCGTGGATTGTCAAGCGATCTGGGGACGAAGGTCCTGCATTTGACCGAGGCCTTCCACGGTCGTAGCGGATACACGATGTCGCTCACCAATACCGAACCGGGCAAGGTCGCGAGATTCCCCAAGTTCGACTGGCCCCGGATCGACTCGCCGTATCTCGCAGACGGTCGCGATGTCGAAGCTGCGGAGAGGCAAGCTCTCGAGCAAGCGCACCGAGCGTTTTCCGACAACCCCGACGATATAGCCTGTTTCATCGCCGAGCCGATCCAAGGCGAAGGCGGTGACCATCACCTCAGGCCGGAATTCCTGCAGGCGATGCAAGAGCTGTGTCGTGAGAATGACGCCCTCTTCATTCTCGACGAGGTGCAAACGGGATGCGGAATCACCGGAACCGCTTGGGCCTATCAGCAATTGGGATTGCATCCGGATGTGGTTGCCTTCGGTAAGAAAACGCAGGTGTGCGGCATCATGGCAGGCGGTCGAGTGGATGAAGTGCGCGACAATGTGTTTCACGTCAGTTCCCGGATCAATTCGACGTGGGGTGGCAACCTCACCGACATGGTGCGCGCCCGGCGGATACTCGAAGTCATCGAGCAGGACCGACTGATCGACCGCGCGCGATTCACGGGTGCGCATCTCCTTGCCCGGTTGACCGAAGTCTGCGGGCGCTACGCGGCGGCGACCGAGCCGCGCGGTCGTGGTCTGATGTGCGCGATTACCTTGGCGGACAGTGACCTTCGTGATCGCGTCGTCCAGCGACTGCGAGAAGACGAGCATGTGATGATACTGCCAACCGGGAAGAGAGGAATCAGATTCCGTCCCGCGCTGACGGTGACCACCGGTGAGTTGGACGACGCGGTCGACGCAGTCGAGCGAGTGCTCGAGCGCGAAGTCTAGGCTCTGGCCTGGAGTTCGCTCCACACTCGATCCGGTGTCATCGGTGTGGAGTGCATACGCACTCCACACGCGTTGGCTATCGCGTTTGCCAACGCCGGTGCTACCGGATTGAAGGGGGCCTCACTCATCGATTTTGCGCCGAAAGGCCCGAGTTTGTCGTACGTGTCGGCAAACAGTACTTCGGTGATCGGCAAATCTCCGATCTGTGGAACGTGGTAATTGCGTAGCTGAGGATTGATCACTCGGCCTTCTTCGATGACGATTTCCTCCGACAGTGCAGCGCCGAGGGCCTGTCCCACACCGCCTTCCACCTGCCCTCGCAGTTGTGCCGGGTTCATGACGGTGCCGGCATCGGCGGCCTGAACCGACTGCAGGATCTTCACCCGGCCGGTATCCGTGTCGACGGCAACGCGAAAACCGTGAACGTTGAACGAGACCGAGCGCGGTGTTCCGTCGTGGCGACCGTCAGCGGCGAGCGGGCCACCTTCGAGTAACGTCGCGAAATCGAGGCAACCGTGGGACGTTTCGACCCCGTCCGGCGAAAGATCGTCGATCTGCGCGCCGCGGCCACTCAATCGCACCGCACGGGTCAGTATTCGCTCGCGAAGGCGCTCGCAGGCGATCAGGAGCGCCTTGCCGGCGACCACCGTTCCCGTCGACCCGAATGCTCCGGTGTCGTATCCGCCGGCATCGGTGTCGGATTGAACAATCGTGATGCGATCGACTGTCGTCCGCAATTCGGTGGCCGCGATCTGTTGGTGAATCGTGGTGGTTCCGTTGCCGAACTCAGCGGTGCCGATGTTCACGACGTACCGACCGTCGGCCTCGAGTGCGACAGTGGTGTCGGAGAAGTGACCACGCGGCGGGATCGTCGCGATCATGGCAATTGCCATGCCCCGACCGATCTGCCAACGCGACCCTGCCGGTGCAGCCTCGCCGCGTCCGCTCGACAGTGCACTGTCGACGAGGTCGATGCACTGGTCCAGTCCGTAGCTGCCGAATTCGAGATCACCGTCCTCGACGTGCCAGTCGACAAAATCGTCTCCGGGTACGACGACGTTTCGCCGCCGAAACTCGAAGGGGTCCATGCCGAGACGATCAGCGAGCTGATCCATGGCCGACTCGACGGCGAAGATGATCTGGCCGAGCCCGTAACCACGGAAGGCGCCGGACGGAACGTTGTTCGTGTAGACCGCTTCGGCGTCGACGCGTTTGGTTGCAGCGCGATAGACCGCCATGGATTCGGCGCAACCGTGGAACATGACTCCGATCGAATGGTTCCCGTACGCCCCGGCGTCGGAAAGGACGTCGATGGCCAGTGCAGTGAGAGTTCCGTCGGCATCGGCGCCGGCGCGAACCGAAACTCGCATCGGGTGCCGTGACGGTGCGATGGTGAACTGATCGCTGCGGCTGAACTCGTAAGCAACGGGCCTACCCGTTCGCAGGACGGCGAGTGCGACCAGATCTTCGGTGAGTAGTTCCTGCTTCCCGCCGAAGCCTCCACCGACCCGCTTGGCGAACACCCGGATTCGGCTGCGATCGAGATCGAAGATGTGCGCCAATTCGTCCCGAACCAGAAACGGCACCTGTGTGCTGCTTCTGATGACGAGACGGCCGTCCTCGTCGAGCCACCCCACTGCGCCGTGAGTTTCCAAGGCCACGTGCTGGACTCGCGCAGTTTTCCACGTACCTTCGACGACTGCAGTGGCATCCGCGAGCGCACGGTCCAGATCGCCGACACCATCGTGAAGCGCGGCAACCACGTTGCGAGGGACTTCTGCGATCCGCGAGCTCTCGTCTTTGTCGCCGTGCAGAAGCGGAGCGCCGGGGGAACGCGCCAGATCTGGTTCGAATACCGCGTCGAGTACCTCGTAGTCGACTTCGATCAGCGAGAGTGCACGTTCCGCCTGCGTCGGGGTTTCGGCGATGACCGCGGCGACGCGCTGGCCGCGGAAACGGACGGTCCTGTCGAACACCCGCGTATCGTCCGGATCGTCGTTGCGGTCCTCGTGCCGGGCGGTCGAGAACAGCACGTCCGGACTGTCCTGAAAGGTGAGGACCGCGGCGACGCCCGGCGCCGCTTCCGCCGCTGCCGTGTCTATCCGGGTTATGTGTGCGTGTGCGTGCGGACTGCCGAGTACTGCGACGTGAAGCAGGCCGATCGGCTTCTCACCCGGGGAGAAGTCCATGGTGTACTGCTCGGTCCCCGTGACGATGCGTGCGGACGCCGGGGCTGCGATGGAACGCCCTTGTGCCCCGCCTGTTTTGGCGGTCTCGGTATTGGATGTACCCGCGAGGGCGTCACGAATGGACCGATAACCGGTGCAACGGCACAGGTTACCTTTCATCGAGCACGCGAGATCGGATTTTTGTTCGACCGACAGCGCTGATGCGGTGACTACCATTCCCGCTGTACAGAAACCACATTGGAATCCACCGGCGTCCACGAATGCCTGTTGAATGGGGTGAAGTTTCTCCGGTGTTCCGAGGCCGGCGGCGGTGACGACGTCGCGGCCGCCGAGGCGGTGGGCGGGAAATATGCACGAATGGGTGGGGTGTCCGTCGACCAGAACCGAGCAGGCGCCGCAGTCTCCGGCATCGCACCCCTTCTTGACGGAGTTCGCTCCGTGCTCGCGGAGGAAGGTTCGCAGGCACTGTCCGGGGCGGGGCTGGTCGTCGCGGGGAACTCCGTCCACCGAGTACTTCATTCCAGTTCACCTCGGATTTCTTCGGCGAGAAGGTCAGTCATCGCCTTCCGCCACGGCGCAGTTCCATGGACATCGGTGAAGTAAGCGTCTTCCGGAATCCTGCTGTGCAACGCATCCGCAAGTGCAGCGGCGTCGGGGAGTTCGTCGAATTTCAGAGCGTACGGACGGCGGGTCGCGGCGGTGATCGCCAGTGTGAAACCGTCGGCACCGCAGCGTCCGGCAACGGCTACGGCCGATCGCCCGAGTGACGTCTGTGCCAGTTTTCGCATCGCGGTACGTGCGGTCAGTGCATGCACGGGAATCCGGATACTGCGGATGATCTCGCCGGGGCCGAGCACGTTGCGAGAATCGTCGATGACGAAATCGACTACGGGGACTGAGTATTCGGTACCGTCCGGACGCCAGATCGTCAGTTCGGCATCGAGAGCGGTGCACAGAGTCGTCATCGCTCCGGCCGGGAAGGAGAGCGCGATGTTGCCGCCGACGGTCGCGTATCGCAACACCTTCCACGATGCGAGCAGTGCGTCAGCGCAGTGTTGGAACAGCGCTGCGGCGGACCATGAGGTGGGAAGACCGGCGCGGCACAGTTCCTCGATGGTGCAGGTGGCCGCGATTTCGAGACCGAGATCGCCGACCACGACAGCTTTCCAGTCGAAGCCCGCAAGGTCGACAAGAGTGGTCAGGTGCGGCTGCGGTTCCGAGTACAGCCAGGTGCCGCCGCCGATGAACCCGATACCGGGTGAGGCACAGGGGAGCTCGGAGCGGGTCCGCGGCACCAGAACTTCGTCGACGCTGTGCAGATCCATCGCTGCCTCAAGCCTTTCCGAGTAGGTCGCGGTGTGCGCGTGCGACATCCGAGGCCACGACGTCCTCGTCGACGGTGGTGACTCGTCCGTCGGCAACTACGATTCGCCCGTTGACGAGTAGTAACTTCAGCGGGGGCGTCGAGCCGAGTACGAGCGCCGCCACCGGATCGGTGATGCCGGCATGCGCGACGGTGTCGAGTTTCCACACCGCCAGGTCGGCAAGTTTTCCGACCTCGATCGATCCGATTTCGCCCTCGCGGCCCAGAACTCGTGCGCCGCCGATCGTTCCCAATTCCAAGGCTTTTCGCACCGTCATCGTCTGCGGTCCGCCCTTGGCGCGAGCAAACAGAAGCGCATGACGAGACTCCTCGATCAGACTGCATGCTTCGTTGCTCGCCGCGCCGTCCACACCGAGCCCCACGGTGACCCCGCCCTTCACCAGATCGGCGGCACGGGCGATACCGGCCCCCAGTCGCGCATTGGAGGTCGGACAGTGTGCCGCGGCAGTTCCGGTTCGCGCCATCGTCTCGATACCGGCGTCGTCGAGATGGACTGCGTGTGCGTACCAGACGTCCGGGCCCACCCAGCCGACGCGTTCCATGTATTCGACCGGCGTGCAACCGAAAAGCTCTCGGCAGAAGCTTTCCTCGTCCAGGGTCTCGGCGAGATGCGTGTGCATTCGCACGCCGTTTTCGCGGGCCAGCGTCGCGGACTCTCGGAGCAGTGACTCCGTCACCGAGAAGGGTGAGCAGGGAGCTACCGCGATCTGCAGCATCGACCCCGCATTCGGATCGTGCCAGCGGTCGATCACCGACTGCGTGCCGGTCAGGATGTCGTCGAGTTTTTCCACGACGTGATCCGGTGGCAGGCCGCCGGAACTCTGACCGAGGTCCATCGACCCACGACACGGGTGGAATCGAAGGCCAACCTGCGCAGCGGCGGTGATCTCGGCTTCGAAAACGTCGCCGGCGTCGCGGGGAACGACGTAGTGGTGGTCGGTGGTGGTCGTACATCCGGTTTTTGCCAACCAGGTGAGGCCGCCGGTGGCCGCCACGTGGACGGCGTCGGCGTCGATACCCGCCCAGACGGGGTACAGCGTGGTCAGCCACTCGAAGAGCGTCGAGTCTGCTGCCAGGCCACGGGTGATCCATTGGTAGAGATGATGATGTGTGTTCACCAGACCGGGCGTGATCAGGCAACCGTTGCCGTCGATCACGTGCGCATTGGGGTACACGGGAGCCTTTCCGGCCCCCACGTCGACAATCTTGTTGCCCGAGATCACGACGTAGCCGTCGGGGTGCTCGGAACGCTCGCTGTCCATCGTGACCACATGGGCATTGGCGACGACGAGAGTGGTCCCGAGGGCCGGGTCGGTCACGACAACCAACCTGAATAGGGTGTCCACGACGGCCCCGCGTCTGGTGCGTCGGATCGGCTGACCGCAGCTTGGATCAGCCCGTACGGACGATCGGCGGCGTGGAACACCTCGTTGTCGTTCTCGACTCCGAAGCGGCCGAGTGCATATTCGAAATGATGCTTGTTGGGTGCCGACAGTCGAACCTCGGCAATGATCGGAAACTCTTCGAGAATTGCCTTGCCGATGTGGAAGAGCGTCTGCTGCAAGGCAAGTGAATGCACCTGCGCGAACTGTTTGACGATTTGTGCCTTGATACCCACGTAGACCGATTCCCAGTCGACGTCGGTGGTGACGAATCGCCACTGGGCGACCAACGTCGTCGCCATGACGCGGTCGTCTGTCGGCTCGAGGATCGTGTACGGATCTTCGAGGAAACCCGAGAACTCACTACCGGTCGATTTGAGGATCACCAGGTCCTTCAAACCGCCGATCACCCACGTCCCGGCATCGGCTGTCCCAGTATCGGAGATTGTGATCGACGCCGTCCGAACTTCCTGACCCTTCCGAATCCAGGTGTAGTCGTGCTCGCTGCCGTCGACAATCGCACGCTCCCAAGCGTATTCCTCGATCTCGATCCGCGCGCCACTGACCGGTTCGATGTCGTCGACGAAATGACGGGCGAGTTCGAGTCCGTACGTCTCGATCGAGATCAGACCCTTTTCCTTGGCGTAGGAATAGGCCGTTTGTTTCTGCGTGTCGGTCGGCAGAACCTTCGACTGATCGCCGGTGAGGTACGCGTCGGCGAAATCTCCACGCAGGCAGGTGGAGACGTTGATGTCGTGGATCTCGTGACGAGGAGTGTCGCGGTAGATTCGGACTACCCTGTTCTCAGCTTTGCCGTACTGGTGACCGGTAAGTTCGATGGATCCGCTCAACCGGTCGGTGCTTGTAACACCGGTCGTGATGTTGCCGGTTGTGATGTTTTCGGTAGTCACGTGTTCAGCTCCCGCGATAGGTGGAATAAGCAAAGGGCGACAGCAACAGTGGGACGTGATAGCCCCGCGCCGTGTCGTCCACCCGGAAGGTCACTGTCACTTCCGGGTAGAAGTTCTCTTGTCCGTTGGTCTCGAAATACGTTCCCGTGTCGAAAGTCAGGGTGTAGTGACCGGTGACCAGACCACCAGGAGCAAGTTCGGGGATGCGGCCGTCGGAGTCGGTCTCGGCACTGGTGATCGTGACGCCGTCTCGATCACGAAGTTCGACGCGAATCCCCGCCGCGGGAATGCCCGTCGTCGCGTCGAGAACGTGCGTGCTCAGGGTCTTGCTCATGCTGCGCCTCCGGCGAGTGAATCGATCAGACGGGCAAGCCTGATTCGATTGATGGCGGCCAATTCGGTTCGAAGCACGGAACGCTCGGTCGCCGGGTCGTTTCGGAGACGGCCTCGAAGGATGTCGAGGAGCTCCGTTCCAGATTTCCCCGACGCGCAGACCAGGTAAACATGGCCGAATGTCTCTTCGTACTCGGCGTTCTTCTGTCGAAGTTCCGCGAGGACGTCTTCTGACGCGGACGAGACTTCCGACTGTTCACGGGTCGAGGCCGCGCTTTCGCTTCGCTCACCGATTCGTGGGTGGCCGGACAGAGCGTCGTCGATCTCGGACTCGGGAAGCTCGGCCAGCACCGCATCTGCTTTGTCGAACAGAGCTTCCAGATCGGTGAACGGGCGAGACGAGGCGATTTCCTGTGCCCACACGGCGGAATGGCAACACTCGAGCAGCGCCGCGACTGCCTGGTGGTCACCGAGCGCATCGAAGGCTCCGAGACCACTGGAATTCGTTGTAGGCATGTCCACAGGATTACTTGAGCATGTTACGGATCTGTAGCGCAGCAATTACGGGAGATGATGTGTCTCGATCTTATTTCTCCGGCCGCCCTTTTCCGGTGACAGATACATTCTTAGGTATGACCGATACTCCGAAGCTGTCTTCCGTCGTACCGTCCCTGGCGAACCTCCGAGACATCGGTGGCCCCGAATCGAGCTTCGGTGGCACCGTCCGCACCGGGAGTGTGTTTCGTTCCACCGATCTGGCATCGCTCAGTGCGGAGGGCGCACAGACCCTCGCCGATCTGGGCATCGTCACGATCTACGACCTGCGCACCGAGTCCGAACGCGAGGCGGCGCCGGATCTGACGCCGGACGGAATCCGAGAACTCGGCCTGGACGTATTGGCGGACAAGCAGTATCGCGCCATTCCGGCTCAAATGCAGCAGATGATCGCCGACCCGGCGTTTGCTGCCGAAGCGTTGGGTAGCGGCCAGGCGCTCGAGTACTTTCAGGGAAGTTACCGCGATTTCGTGACCTTGCCGAGTGCGGTCGCGTCGTACCGGCAACTGTTCGTCGACTTGGCGCAGCCGCCCAGCTCGCCGGCACTCATTCACTGCACCACGGGCAAGGACCGCACGGGCTGGGCCGCAGCCGCGCTACTGCTGTTCCTGGGTGCCTCCGAGGACGCGGTCTTCGCGGACTACCTCGAAACCAACAAGGTTCTGTTGCCGATGTTCGCGCCGCTCCTCGAGCGATTCGAGGCCAAGGGTATCGATCCGACCCTGCTCGAAGGTGTCCTCGGTGTCAGGCGCGAGTACCTGCAGGCGTCGATGGCAGAGCTCGCGCAGGTCCACGGATCGATCGAGGCCTACTTCACCGACGGCCTGAAGATCGACGCGTCGACCCAGGAACAATTGCGGAGCAACCTGCTCAGCTGATCAGGACCTGCTCGGCTCGTCGTCGCGGGCCGTTCGACGCCGCATCACGAGGCTGACGATACCGATCCCGATGGCGATGCCGAGCAGGTCGGCGGTGCCGTCCCAGATCGAACCGGAACGCGAAATGGGCAGCGCTGCTTGAAGAACCTCGGACGTCGCAGCAAAAATCACGAGCCAGACCGCGGTGATCCACGCCGGGATCCGGGCGTGCAACGAGGTGATCGCCAGCACCGCGAACATCAACGTGTGAGTGATCTTGTCGGTGTTCTCCGGGCTCGACGGGACGGTGGAGCCCGGGGAGAAGAGCATGATCAGGGCAATGACCACGGCGATCGCCAGCGGCCAGTATCGGTTGTTCTTCAATTCGTCTGCCCCTCGACGACGACGAGTCCGAGTGCACCTTCGGCGAATCTGGTGACAGCGTCGGCGGCTGTCGTGAGCGCCTCGGTGTGCCCGTCGCGGGCCCAGCCGGTCAGCAGGGCGGTGGAGTCGAGAGGCGTCAGAACGACCTCGGCGAGAAGCTCACCGGTGTTGGGCTGGCACACGGCCCAGGAGTAGACGCTGTTTTCGTGCCACTGAGCGCTCCGCTGACTCACATAATCGGGGTCGGTGATACCGCCGTCGGCAAGGGCAGGGCGGTCGTCCACACGCTCGTCTGCGCGCAGTGCTCGCAGATACCATCCGCCTGCGTTGATCTCGATCGGCTCCATCAGTCGGAGTCCCGCTCGCGGCGACGCTTGGCTTTGCGTTCCCTGTCGGTACCGAACAGCAGTGCACCGGCGAGGGGAATCGCGAGGAACCACAACCAGGTACCGGTAACGAAGAACAGGATCACCGCGAGAATCGGGATGACGGCCATGACGCGACCGGACCAGTCGGGGTTGAATCGTCGCTCCGCCGGTGCGGCGGGAGGCGTCACCATCGACAGGGGAGCGGTGCCTGGAGCTTGATAGTTGCCCGGTAGATCGGCGAACACCGGAACGAGTTCACTGCGAGTTGTTGCGGCACTGACGATTCCGCTTCTCTCGTCGAACTCCGTGACGGTGAGGCGGCCTGCGGCGAAGTGCTCGCTCAGGAGATCGAGTGCCTGCTCGCGTTCTGCAGTGCCGATGCGAATGTCGGGGACGTCAGCCATCGTTACAGCCTACTCAAACGACTGTGCGCCTTTCCGGTAGTGGGGACTACCGGAAAGGCGCACGGGGCCGGAGGCCTTACTTCAGTTCTGCGAGAACCGTTCCCTGCGTGATTGCTGCACCCGGCTCGACGGACAGTCCGGTGACGACACCGGCCTTGTGCGCGTTGACGGGGTTTTCCATCTTCATGGCTTCGAGAACCGCGATCAGGTCGCCTTCGGCGACTTCCTGGCCTTCGGTCACTGCGACCTTGACGACGGTGCCCTGCATCGGAGCGGTGACGGCGTCACCGGATGCTGCGCCGCCGCCGGCGCCGCCGCGCTTGCGTGCCTTCGGCTTCTTGCGGATGGCACCGGATGCTGCGCCGCCGCCGTTGCCGAGCGAGAACTGGCCCGGGAGGGAAACCTCGACGCGACGTCCACCGACCTCGACGACGACGTTCTGACGCGGCAGAGCCTCGTCCTCGTCGTCGACCGGTGCACCGGAACCGGCGTACGGCTCGATGGTGTTTTCCCAGTCGGTTTCGATCCACTTGGTGTAGATGTCGAACTTCTCGCCGTCACCGACGAACGCCGGGTTCTCGACGATGTGGCGGTGGAACGGGAGGACGGTCGCGAGGCCGTCGATCTCGAACTCGGCCAGAGCGCGCGATGCCCGCTGGAGGGCTTCTTCGCGGGTGGCGCCGGTGACGATGAGCTTGGCGAGCATGGAGTCGAACTGTCCGCCGATGACGTCGCCGGCGACGACACCGGAATCGACGCGGACGCCGGGGCCCGTGGGCTCACGGTAGACGGAGACCGGGCCGGGGGCGGGCATGAAGCCGCGGCCGGCGTCTTCACCGTTGATGCGGAACTCGAAGGAGTGTCCACGCGGGGTGGGATCTTCCTTGATGGAGAGTTCTTCGCCGTTGGCGATGAGGAACTGCTGACGCACCAGGTCGATGCCCGCGGTCTCTTCCGTGACGGGGTGCTCGACCTGCAGGCGGGTGTTGACCTCGAGGAAGGAGATGGTGTCGCCCTGAACCAGGTACTCGACCGTTCCGGCGCCGTAGTAGCCGGCTTCCTTGCAGATGGCCTTGGCGGACGCGTGGATGCGTGCGCGCTGGTCGTCCGTCAGGAACGGAGCCGGAGCCTCTTCGACGAGCTTCTGGAAGCGACGCTGCAGTGAGCAGTCGCGGGTACCGGCGACGACGACGTTGCCGTGCTGGTCGGCGATGACCTGAGCCTCGACGTGGCGGGCCTTGTCCAGGTACTGCTCGACGAAGCACTCGCCGCGACCGAAGGCTGCGATGGCCTCACGGGTGGCCGACTCGAACAGCTCGGGGATTTCCTCGATGGTCTGGGCGACCTTCATGCCGCGTCCACCGCCGCCGAAGGCAGCCTTGATCGCAACCGGTACGCCGTATTCCTTGGCGAATGCGACGACCTCGTCTGCGCCCTTGACGGGGTCCTTGGTGCCGGCAGCCATCGGAGCCTTCGCGCGTTCTGCGATGTGGCGTGCCGTGACCTTGTCGCCGAGGTCGCGGATGGACTGCGGTGACGGACCGATCCAGATGAGGTTCGCGTCGATGACGGCCTGGGCGAAGTCGGCGTTCTCGGAGAGGAAGCCGTAGCCGGGGTGGATGGCGTCGGCGCCGGACTTCTTGGCGGCATCGAGGATCTTGTCGAACACGAGGTAGGACTCGGCGGACGTCTGTCCGCCGAGGGCAAATGCCTCGTCTGCGAGCTTCACGAACTGCGCTTCTGCGTCGGGCTCGGCGTAAACGGCAACGCTGCCGTAGCCGGCATCCTTGGCCGCCCGGATGACCCGTACCGCGATTTCACCGCGGTTCGCGACAAGCACCTTCGTAATGTGCGCGCTGGCATGACTGGGCACTGAGCCTCCTGTGGTTCGCATAGTCTGTCTCCGCGGTGTATTCCTCTGGGATTTCACCATCGGGGGATTGGCATCACTTCGGAGTGTATGCATCGCTTCGGCGCTGGCTGTAACCGGATCGCTAAAGCCCACTCCGGCTTAGGAAACGGTTTCGAAAACTACCGATGAGTAGCTGCCGGAGGTGCCGGTGTCCGGTTCGGCGACGATTTCTTCGACGGTCCGGCGCAGTGCGGCCACGTAGGCGTGAACCGCGGCGTTCGCCGTCTCGTTGCCTGGATACCTGACTGCGAGATTGAGGCCTTGGGGTGTGCGGTTGATCCAGATGTAGACGTCGTGCGTGTATGCCTTGCTTCGAAGTGCTCTGGCGTTCCATTCGGGCCACTGTGCGGCCTCGGGTACAAAGCGAACGTCCATGTAGGACACCACGAATCGCGGTCGAATCGGGGTTTCGAGGTGCTCACCGATCCGATCGAACGGGACAGCGGCGGCAGGCTTGACCGAAGCGATCGATTCGGCGGCGCGTGTCGCGAGGTCGCCGAACGAACAGTCCGATCCAACGGCGAACTCGACCGGGCACAGTCCGACGAACCAGCCGAGCGCACCCGCCCACTCCTGAGCGCTGCGGGTGTGAACCGGCGTCACGACCTCGAATTGATCGGATCCCGCGACTTCGCGACCCACGGCCGCAAGTCCGCCGAGTAGTCCGGCGAAATAACCCACGCCGGCGGCTGCACACGTCGAACTGAAGGCCTTGGACTGCTCGGCGTCGAGCAGCCAGGTCGACAGGCCGTTCTGAGAATCGGTTCCGCGTTCACCGATCGGTAGCGGGAACTGGGGTAACCCGTCCGTTCCGAGAGCCTTACGCCAGATCTCCACCGCAGCCTTCTCGGCTTCCATGTCGGCCATCTGCTCGCGTTCGACGGCACCGAAATCGACGTAGCTGCCGACCGGAAACAGATTTGCAGCGCTGCCGGTCGAGGCCTCGCGGTACAGCGCTGCGATCTCGTGAGCGACCAGCACGATCGAGAAACCGTCGATGATCGAGTGGTCCGCCGCGAAGAACACGGTGAACGGACCGTCGCCACCGCGGGGCGTCAACGTCGCGAAGACGTACGACGGCCAACTGTGAGGGGACGCGTAATCGTCGAACAGGCGGTGAAGGTGGTCGAAGTTGTCCTGGCTGGACGCGTCGTAGCCGTGGCTGACGACCCCGATGTCGATTCCGCCGATCGGGACGGTGTGCCGGGTGATCTCGCCACTCGAGGGCTCGAGGACGGTATGCGAGCGCAGAACTTCATGACGGTCGATCCAGCGGCCGAGGGCGACTCGGAACGCATCGACGTCGAGCGGGCCGGAAATCTCGAAAGCTGTTCCCAGCCAAGACTTGTCGCCCGCGCCTGCAGCGGAACGGTTGAGATGTGCCTCGTGAATGTAGGAGACGGGCCGCGGATCCGGAACCCAAGGCCCGGTTGCGCACGGCAACCATTCGACGAGTGCGCCGGCCGGAATCGCATAGTCGGCCAGTTCGGTGAACTCCATGTTTTCAGCCCCGCAAGTGCCGCTTGATGCGCGCGAGCATGGCCGACATTCCGCGCAGACGGAGCGGGCTCACAGCTTCTGCGAGACCGAGCGCCGAATAGAAGTCGTCGGGTACACCGAGGATCTCGTCCGCGCTGTGACCGTCGAGCCCCTGCGCGAGGATCGATGCGAAACCACGCGTCGTGGGAGCCTCGGGGGGCGCGCTGAAGTACAGACGGACGTTGTCGCGATCCGAATCGTCGACCGAGAGGAACAGCGGCGACTGACACTCGGGGACCGGCTCCATCGCGCTCTGCTCGAGCTCCGCCGGCAACGGCGGTAGCTCTCGGCTGAACTCGAGAAGAAGGGTGAGCTTGTCCGAGGCGCCGACGGCTGCGAAGTCGTCGACGATCTCGGCCAGAGCCGAAGGAAGAGCGCTCATGACGCCGATACGGAGGAAGGAACTGCGCCGGGCTCTTCGCCCTGGACGATCGGGACGCGCACTGCATTGCCCCACTCGGTCCAGGAACCGTCGTAGTTACGAACGTTCGGGTAGCCGAGAAGATGGGTCAACACGAACCAGGTGTGGCTGGAACGCTCACCGATGCGGCAGTACGCGACGATGTTGTCGTCGGCCGACAGACCGCCGTAGATCTCGCCGAGTTCGGTGCGGGTGCGGAAGCGGCTGTCCGGTGCCGCCGCCTTCGCCCACGGGATGCTGAGAGCGCTGGGAATGTGTCCACCGCGCAACGCACCCTCTTCGGGGTAGTCGGGCATGTGGGTGCGCTCGCCGGTGTACTCCTGCGGAGATCGCACGTCGATGAGCGGCCCGTCGCCCAAGTGCGCGAGTACGTCGTCCTTGAATGCGCGGATGGGAGCGTCGTTGCGCTTGACGACCGGGTAATCCGTTGACGTGATGTCGGGAACGTCGAATGCGGTGTCACGGTTCTCGGCGATCCACGCATCGCGGCCACCGTCGAGAAGACGGACGTCCTCGTGGCCGAACAGAGTGAAGACCCAGAGTGCGTAGGCGGCCCACCAGTTGCTCTTGTCGCCGTAGATGACGACGGTGTCGTCGCGGCTGATGCCCTTGCGGTTCATCAACTCTGCGAACTTCGCACCGTCGATGTAATCGCGGGTGACCGGATCGTTGAGGTCGAGATGCCAGTCGATCTTCACTGCGCCGGGAATGTGGCCGACGTCGTACAACAACACGTCTTCATCGGATTCGACGACCTTGAGGCCCGGCGTACCGAGATTCGCCGAGAGCCATTCCGTCGAGACCAACCGGTCGGGATGCGCGAACTCGGCAAACGCGGTTGAGGGATCGGGGGCAACGGGCACGGGCGTACTCCTGAAGACGAATCGTTCGGTTCGAACACGGACTTGATCGATTCTATGCGCTGCGCGCAAGGGGAGACGCCCGGAAGCGGGTTCTG
Organism: Rhodococcus sp. P4_F3_2; assembly: GCF_056401335.1. Lineage (NCBI taxonomy): Bacteria > Bacillati > Actinomycetota > Actinomycetes > Mycobacteriales > Nocardiaceae > Rhodococcus > Rhodococcus sp. P4_F3_2. Next base: position 322,821 of record NZ_JBFUJN010000012.1, on the reverse strand, counting down.
CCTGCTCGTACCCGTTGCCGACACTAAATCCTCGGTGTTCCTGCCCCGACGCTCGAATCTCTCAATTGTTCGGTGACACTTCCGATCGGCGTCACGCCCCGGGCGCAGACTTCCCTCAGAATCCGGTCGAGATCGGTGAGGAAATTCACCATGGTTTCGTTTGCCGTGTCGGTGTCCGGGAAGCGCGAACGCAGCGAGAGACCACGGTTCGTTCGCGAAATCCAGAACTGGGCATCGTCGGCGACCGTCACATTGCTGATGTGATGAGCGTTGAGGAGATCATGATCGTCGGTGCCGGGTAGTTTGCGGTAATCGATGTACGACACCATGAAGACGTCGGTGCGCGTGCGTCGAATCTTGTCGCCCAAAGCATCTCGAACCTGGGCCATGGTGACGCCCTCGAGCGTCAACGCAACTCGGAACGACGCGTGCGTATGTGCAAGGGATGCACCGAAATCCGCATCGGGAGTGATCTGGACCGTGATCGGCGCGCTCGTGGTGAGCCAGCCGATGGCGTCGGCCCAGCGTGGATCTTTGCGGATGTGCAGCGGGAATTGCAGTGGAAGCGTCGCCTGTCCGGTGAACGAGTGGACGGAAAGTCCCATCGCAGTGAGGATTCCGGTGAACACGCTACCGCCGGCGGATAGGCAGATCTCGTCGAAAGTCGCGGTCAGTTCCTCGTCGAGCAGCACGCGCACATCGGCGCCCTGAGGCGCGGGCTTTCCTGCCTCGACGCCGAGATCCAAGGGGAAACTCGGCGATGTGCCACCACAAATCTCGTAGAACCTTGCCCACTCTCGGATTCGAGGGTCGTTGTCGACGGGAAGCAGAGCGTCGGCCTCCAGTTCGCAGTACCGCACGAAACTTCCCGGGTCACCCAGTCGGCTCATCACTGCGTCGACGGCCTCGTGGTCGGTCAGTTCGGGTATGGCGATCAGTCCCTCGTAGATCTGTCGCAGTTCCCCGAGAGCGATGACCAACGAGTAGCCGTCGACGAGGGTGTGATCGAAGGCGCTCAGGACCGTGTAGTGCTCTTCGCGTTCGACCGTGGCAAACGTGTAGGCGGGGAAGGTCAGTGGATCGCATACCGTCGTGAATCGCTTCTTGAGGTGCGCTCGGAGGTCTTCGGTCGAATCGAACTTCACAGGTTCCGAAGTCTCGATGTGTGTGCCGTCGGGATCGAGTCCCATTCGGGTGGTGGTGAACTCGCCCACCTCGAATCCTGTGTGCAGAGTGTCATGGCGACTGATGAACAGGCGCAGCGCGAGATCGAGTGCGGGCCGATTCAGTTCTCCGGGAAGGTCGAATGCGGCTGCCATCCACACACTCCGGCCCATGCCGTGTGTTCGCGCAGTCTCGAGATGGAAATGTTGGTTGTACGACGGTGGTACTTCCGACTCGGTGACGGCGCCGTCCGCGGGCTGGAGCGACCATTCGGTGACGATTCCGGGCTCGAGTCCGTATCGATCGATCGAGGTGACATGCATCAGGATGCTCCCTCTGGTGCCGAGAACGAGTAGTCGCCCTGAGCTGCAACAGTTTTGATGATCTTGGAGACGTGCTCGGCGAAGCGGGTGGCCGATTCGTGGGCAATGGGGGTGTCAGGGTGGGACACGGCGATCCAGGTGCCGGTGTGCATCCGGTTGATCCACATCGACGCGATCTGCGTCTCTTTGCCGCCGACGATTCCCGTTGCCTTCGTCTCGGCGTAACTGTATGGATCCGGCATGCGGCGGCCGTCGATGTACGAGACGATCGGCGGTGGGGTGAGCGTCTTCGACAATCCGCCGGGTGCGGAATCCGACTCGGCCAAGCTCGACAGAACCAGATCGATGACTTGCTGCACAGAGACATCGAGGAGTGCCTTGCCGTCGTGGTACCCCTGCTGCCCGAGCTTTGCCAACTCGGTGAAGCGTCGCTTGTCGTCGACGTCGATGCCGACCGGGATCAGGTTGATGTACCAGCCCTGTGCAAACGAGTCGGCCTCGGTTCGTGTGCTGACCGGCGAGAGGGCGATGTACTTGTCGCGTCCGGCCAGTTCGAATTCCGCAATCGCGAGGGCGGTGAATATTCCACCGATGAAGTTGGCGCCGTTGGCTTTACAGACCGCACCGAACCTTTCGCACTCATTGTCGTCGGCCAGGTCGAAGCGTGAACCGATAGCCGGTTTGGGCGCGTCTTCCGCCCCGAGCGGGAGCGGAAATCCGGGGAACGAGCCGCCGCTGCGCATGAGGTAACCGAGCCACTGGTGCACTTCGGGGGACTGCATAGTCAGTTCGGTTGTTCGCTCGCGTTCGACGCGACCGAACTGTGCGTAACTTCCCGCGGGGCCCAGTTCGGGATGTGACCCGGTCGTTTCCGCGGCGTAGAGCTGACGCAATTCCGCGTACATCAGCACCATCGAGTTCATGTCCGAATGGGCGTGGTCGACTGCATGGAACAGGGTGAAGGTCGGATCGGCTTCGAGGTCGGCATGGTGGTGCTCGACGGCGCCGAACACGAAGGCCGGCCACTGAAGGGCACTGGTTTCCGTTGCGAACTTGGTTGCGACGAGTGCGCGGATCGCCTCGGATTCGGAGACGTCGTCGCCGACGCGGTACTCGAGTTCGATGCTCTCGACCGGCACCACGTGTCGACGGACCTCGAACGCGGTGTCCGCAGCGTCGGTGGTTGCTTCGTCGAAGGAGAACCAACTGTGGAGCGTGTCGTGGCGACGGACGTAGCGCTGCAGGGCTCGCGTCATGGCGTCGCGGTCGAGTGTTCCTGCGAAATCGAAGGCGATACCGATCCACGGAGACTGCGGATCGCCCTTCTCTGCGGTGACGCGGGCGCGTCGCAGGTGGCGATCCTGCATCGTGGTCGGGGGTAGTTCTCGGTCGATCTCGGCTTCGGCGGCTCGTTGAGCGGAAGCATGCGTGACGCCCCATTCGATTACCCGTCCAGGAAGCGGGTGCCAATGGGTGATCAAGTTCAGATCCATCGAGTAGAACTCCTGCGTGTGTCGTCGAGAAGCCTGCTCTGAAAATGGGCAGACGACGAACTATCCCATCTGGGGGACTGAATTGTCCGAAATACTACAATCTAAACAAGAACAGGTTCTAGAAGCGTCCTGTTCGATTAGGATCATTCGGTGCTTCCGGACCCTTTAGGTGACGCTGTCGGCGCCGACCACAAGGGCGGACGGCGAGCTGGTTCTCTGACGCCCTGGCTCGGGTTGGCGACGAGTCTGGCGGCGGCGTTCATGCAGTTGCTCGACGCGACGATCGTCAACGTCGCGCTTCCGAGTATCGCCGTCGATCTTCAAGCAGGCGTATCGGCGCAGTTGCTCATGGTCAGCGTGTACATCCTGGCTTTTGCGTGTTCGTTGATCACCGCGGCCAGGTTGGGGGACCTGTTCGGTCGTAGGGTTGTTTTTCTGACCGCCCTGTTCGTATTCGTCGCGGCCTCGTTGCTGTGCGGGCTCGCTCAGAGCGCGACGATGTTGATCGTCTTCCGGGGTTTGCAAGGGTTGGCGGCCGGTTCGATGTCCGCCCAGACGTTTGCCATCATCTCGGGTCTGTTTCCGAAGGCCAGGCATCCGCGAGTGTTCGGGATCTACGGTGCGACCATCGGGCTCGCAACGGTCAGTGGGCCTCTGATCGGCGGGCTGCTGATCGAGTGGAATCTCTTCGACTGGGGCTGGCGCCTGATCTTCTTCGTCAACATTCCGATCGGCATCGCCGCCTTGATTCTCGGGTATTTCCATCTCGTCGATGCTCGCGCTGAGCATGTGCGCTCACTGGACCTCATCGGCGCCGCACTGTCATCGCTGGCGCTGTTCCTGCTGATCCTTCCCCTGGCCGAGGGAAGGGCGCGTGGATGGCCCACAGGTCTTGTTGTCATGCTCGCGATGTCGGTGCCGGTGGCATTGGCGTTTGTGCTCTACGAATCGCGTCTGGCGAAACGAGGCGGCGATCCGGTCCTTCGTCTGGAGCTTTTCCGCGACCGAGCCTTCGCGATCGGCGCGGTTCTTGCGTTCGTATTCTTCGGAACCCTGACTTCGTTGATCTTCACCATCAGTCTCACGCTTCAGTTCGGGTTCGGGTTCTCCGCATTGCGAGCGGGCGTGATGACGCTCCCGTGGGCCGTCGGCATGGGCGTGGCTGCGGTTCTCTCATCCGCGGTGTACCGGATGCTTGGAAACCGCGTTTTGATCTTGGGGATGGTCGTCTTTGCCGGCTCGCTGATCGCGTTGTCGGTCATCCTCGAACACGAAGGAACTGATCCACGCTGGCTCGCGCTCGCCGGTCCTCTCCTCCTCGGGGGCGCAGGGCTCGGACTGTTCGTGGCGCCACTGCAGACCGCGATCCTCGCGACGGTCGAACCCGCGCACGCGGGTTCGGTGTCGGGGCTGCTACCGACCGTTCAGCAGGTTGGCAGCTCGATCGGACTGGCCTTGATCGGAGTGGTGTTCTTCTCGCTCGTCGCGGGGCAAGCTCCGCAAGCAGTGCAGGGGGAGCGGCCCGAGTACGTTGCGAATCTTGAAGCTGCCGGCGTGAATCCCGGCCTGGTCGACATCGCCGAAAAGGCATTTGTCGATTGCGCGACAAGTCAATTGGCATCCGGAACACCGATGGAGGTGGCGCCGGAATGTCGCCGCGAAGGAACTGCCGGCGCCGGGGGCCAATCCGTTCAAGTGGCAGTTGATGCCGCGTACGCATCTACTCGCGCGGCGGCTGGCGAAGCGTTTCTCGAAGCCCAACGCCGCGTGCTCGCGATCATCGCAGCAATTGCGCTCGGCATCGGATTGGCCTCGACTGCCCTGCCGCGGGTCAATTCCCCAGTCTGAAAAAAATACCCTTGACTCGAACGGGTGTTCGAGTATTCTCCTGAGTAGGGGATCGGGGGATTCAATGAGCGTGCTGTTGTCGGATGTGGTGTCCGGTTCTGCAGTGGGGTTGCGCGGACGACTGTGGCGGTTGACGGCTTCTGAGTTGCGTGCTGCTGCGGTGTCGGCGAGTGTGGAGATTCTTCGTCTCGAGGCTGTGCGGGTGGCGGTGGTGGACGAGTTGTCGTTGCGGCCGGATGATCAGGTGATCGCCAGCCGCGGGGTGGGTTGCTGGTTGGCGGCGAACACGATGCTGCAGGTTCGGGACGGGAAGAAGATCGCCGCCCTGGGTGCGGCGCTGCGGCCGTTTCCGGCGGTGGCTGCCCGGTTCGATGTCGGGGACTGCTCGTTCGAGCATGCCGTGTTGATCGTCTCGTTCTGCGAATCACCACCGAAGGGCATGCCGGACGCCGCGTTGCCTCGCTGTATCGATTTGTTGTTGGCTGCCGCGTCCGGGGTGGAGGCGACGACCACGAAGGTCCGGAACGTGATCGCGACTTTGGAGCGAGTGTTCGAATCGGATGAGATTCCGCCCGCCGAGGATGTGGATCGGAACGAGTTGCGGATCGCGTCGACGTTGAATGGTCGGGTGGTGGTGCGCGGTGATTTCGATGCTCTCACCGGGGAAATGTTGTTGTCGGCGTTGTCGAATCTGACGATGCCGACGCCGGCACCGGAWGGAACCCCGGACTCAAGGTCGGCAGCGAAACGCACGGCGGACGGGTTCACGGAACTGATCCGCCGGTATTTGGACTGCGCGAAGACCGGTACGGATGGTGGTCAGCGGCCGCATGTGAACGTGCACATCAATGCTCGTGATTTGGCTGAGCATCGGGGTTGTGCCGCACAGTCTTCGGATTCGGGTGATGACGGCTCACTGGAGCCGGCCGATCTTGATGTCGGGCACATGTCCTGGCTCGGGCCACTCTCGGTCTCGCAGACCAGACTCCTCGGGTGTGACTGTTTCCTGTCGACTGTTCTGCTCGACGACCACGGGGCGCCGTTGGATGCGAAACCCGGAAAGCGATTAGTGTCCGCGGATCAGCGAGTGGCGTTGATCGCGAGGGACAAGGGGTGCGCGTTCCCCGGCTGCACGTGTGTACCGGCCTGGACCGACGCGCACCACATCCGGCACTGGGCCAACGGCGGCCCGACGGTGATGAACAACCTTGTCCTGCTGTGCCGTTCACATCACCGGTTGATGCACCGGAAATCCGGGTTCGTCGGGAAATGGGTGATCCGGAACGGGGTCGACAACAAACCCTGGTTCATCCCACCACCCTCGATCGACCCGCAGCAGCACCCGCGACCGGCGAACACCACCTTCAAAACCTGAGGGGCAAACCTCTTCGGCGACAACAAAAACGACCAGCTTCGCATCGGCATGAACCCGATGCGAGGCTGGTCAGTGGTGCTTGGAGAAAACGTGCGTGGAGAAAACGTGCTTGGAGAAATCGTGTCAGAAGATGCTCTGCGTGCGCCAGAGATCCGAGACGGAAACCCCGACACGCTCGAGAAGTGTTCGTACCAAAGGTAATCCGATACCGATGACACTCGAGGGATCACCCTCGATCCTCTCCACGAACCAGCCGCCGAGACTGTCGAGCGTGAATGCTCCGGCGACTTGGAGCGGTTCGCCCGTTGCCAGGTATGCCTCGAGATCTTCGGTGGACGGTTGCGCGAAATGAACCACTGTTGCGCTGTGATCCGAGGCCATGCGAACGATGCGGCCGTCGGCGACGCGTAGGACACAGTGCCCGGTCAAGAGAGTGGCGCTGCGTCCGGCCATTGCGGCCCATCGCTTTCGGGCGATGTCTACGCTGCCCGGCTTGCCTTGAAGTTGCCCGTCGATCAGGAGCATCGAATCGCACCCGACAACGACTACGTCGGTGAGATTGTCGGCGGCGAGGCCGGGAACGATCTCGGCGGCCTTGGCCTCCGCCAGCACCGTCACGACTTTTTCGGGAGCGGCGTCGGGGCCGAGGTTGTCGGCAATCTTGTCCTCGTCGACGCCGGAGACACGCACAAGCGGCGAAACCCCGGCCGCCCGCAGAACTGCGAGGCGAGCCGGGGACGCTGAAGCTAGAACCAGTTGAGTCACGTCAGCAAGTGATCGTCAGCTGCGACGGATCGCGGGGTTCAGGTACGCGTACGGCGAGAACGGCGCACGCGTGCGGTGGAACTGAGTCGGATCGCCCCAGGTCTCCGCGGGAACATTCGACTCGGGAGCCTGACCGCTGCCGGCAGCCGCGGCAAGCACGCTTACCAGTGCCGCGATCTCGACGTCGGTGGGCGAACCCTTGACGATCTTGATGACCGACGCGTCGGAGGTCGACGTCTCGGTCAGCTCCGTGAGCGAAGCGTCCGTCGCGCTTCCCTCGACGACCGCACCGTTGGTCGGTGCAGTCTCCGCCAGTGCGACATCTTCGCTGAGAATGTCCTCGGTGGTTGCGGTCATAGGGGAATGTTCCCATGCTTCTTGGGCGGAAGGGAAACGGCCTTGCGCTCGAGCAGTCGCAACGCGGAAACGATTTGTCCGCGGGTGTGCGACGGAGGAATGACAGCGTCGACGTATCCGCGCTCAGCGGCGACGTACGGGTTGACGAGGGTGTCCTCGTACTCGTTCTGCAGCTTGAGGCGCAATGCATCGACGTCTTCGCCGTTCTTCGCGGCTTCGAGAAGCTGCTTGCGGTAGACGAATCCGACAGCTCCGGATGCACCCATGACGGCGATCTGAGCGGTCGGCCATGCCAGGTTCACGTCGGCGCCCATGTGCTTGGAGCCCATGACGTCGTACGCTCCGCCGTAAGCCTTGCGGGTGATGACCGTGATCTTGCCGACCGTTGCTTCGCCGTACGCGTAGAGGAGCTTCGCGCCGCGACGGATGATGCCGTTGTATTCCTGCTCGGTTCCGGGGAGGAAACCGGGAACGTCGACGAGGGTGATGATCGGGACGTTGAACGCGTCGCAGGTACGCACGAAGCGTGCGGCCTTCTCCGAGGCGTCGATGTCGAGGCAGCCCGCGAACTGGGTGGGCTGGTTGGCGACGATGCCGACCGAGCGGCCGTCGACGCGACCGAAACCGACGATGATGTTCATCGCGCGCTCGGCCTGGACCTCGAGGAACTCGTCGTCGTCGAGGATGCGACGGATGACCTCGTGCATGTCGTACGGCTGGTTGGCCGAATCCGGGATGAGGGTGTCGAGTTCGATGTCCTCAGCGGTCAGGCTGTCTTCGATCGAACCGATGATCGGGTCGGTGATCTCGCCGCGGGGAGCTGCTGCCTGGTTGTTGGACGGCAGGTAGCTGAGCAGGTCCTTGACGTAGTCGAGGGCATCCTGCTCGCCGGAAGCGACGTAGTGGGCGACTCCGGACTTGACCATGTGGGTGCGAGCACCACCGAGGTCTTCCATCGTGACGTCTTCGCCGGTGACTGTCTTGATGACGTCGGGGCCGGTGACGAACATCTGGGAAGTCTCGTCGACCATCACGACGAAGTCGGTCAGTGCGGGGGAGTAGACGTGGCCGCCGGCGGCGGGTCCCATGATCAGTGAGATCTGGGGGATGACACCCGAGGCCTGGACGTTGCGGTGGAAGATCTCGCCGTAGAGGCCGAGCGAGACGACGCCTTCCTGAATGCGCGCGCCTGCACCTTCGTTGATGCCGACGAGGGGGCGACCGGTGCGGATCGCGAGGTCCATGACCTTGACGATCTTCTCACCGTAGATTTCGCCGAGCGATCCGCCGAAAACGGTGGCGTCCTGTGAGAAGACACAGACGTCGCGGCCGTCGATGGTGCCGTAACCGGTGACGACGCCGTCGCCGACCGGGCGGTTGTCAGCGAGACCGAAGTTCACACTTCGGTGCCGTGCCAGTGCGTCGAGTTCGACGAAGGAGCCCTCGTCGAGGAGGGCGGTGATGCGCTCGCGGGCGGTCAGCTTGCCTTTGGCGTGCACCTTGTCGATGGCGGCTTCGCCGCTCGGTGCCTGCGCCTGGGCTTGGCGATTCCGCAGGTCCGCGAGCTTTCCCGCGGTCGTGTGGATATCGGGTGCGGCCGCCGCCTCCGGCGCGTTCGGCTCTTGGACAGTGGTCATGGACGTGAGCTTAACGAGAGTGCGTGGGGGGCTTCGAAGGCAGGTCCGATTGTCGCTGTCTTGCAGGCTCAAGCTACTGACCAGTACATTCTCGCTGTCGTCATAGGCTGGGGCTATGTGGACCGACTTGAACCGACCGCCCCTCGACGGCAATGCCCTACGACGCGCACTCGTGCGCAGTGACAACGACGACGCGCGCGTTTTCTGGAACCGCCTCGACGTTGTCGAGGAGACCGGTTCGACGAACGCGGATCTCCTTGCGCGAGCGGCAGATCCGGATGCCGACCGTCACGTTCTGATCGCCGAGTATCAGGCGAGTGCCCGCGGCCGTCATTCGCGCACTTGGGTGAGTCCGCCGCAAGCGCAGATCTCGATGTCGGTTCTGCTGTCGATGCCCGGAATGAATCTCACGGACATGGGTTGGCTCCCGCTACTGTCGGGAATCGCGGTCGTCGACGCGCTGCGGAACGTGGCCGAAGTGCCCGCAGAACTCAAGTGGCCGAACGACGTTCTCATCGGTGACAAGAAGGTCGCCGGAATTCTGGCCGAGGTGGCAAGGACAGCGCCCGATCCCGCGGTGGTGGTGGGCATCGGGTTGAACGTGAGCCTGGGTGTCGAGGAGCTGCCCGTCCCGACCGCTACATCACTCCTCATCGAAGAAGCATCGACTGTCGACCGCGACACCCTCGTTCGAGCAATCGCCCGTGAGTTGGCGACGCAATTCCGTGCTTGGGAATCATCGAAATGGGATACATCTGTGTTGGCTGCCGAATACCGGCAGCGTTGCGGGACGCTGGGCAAACGAGTCCGCGCGGTCTTGCCGGGCGACAAGGAGGTGTTCGGTATCGCGACCGACGTCGACACTTCCGGCCGCGTTGTCATCGAAATCGAAGGAACAGATGGGGAGACCTTTGCGGTCGCTGCGGGTGATATCACGCACCTTCGGGCCGCCCCGGTAGCCGAATCGTGAGCCTTGCCGGATTTTCTGGCACCAAAGTGCTAATTTTTGGCCCTGGCCGGTTTTCGAACCAACCGTCCGTCCTTCATTTCATTTAACTGCGGGATTTACTGAGCTGCCTAGGGGCGTCATGACCACACCGATCGTTGTTCCGACCGAAGCCGAGACGGCCGAGAGCGCTCGCCGCGTACTCACCGGTGTGACGGTGCTGCTCGGTGTCCTCACATTGGGCCTGGGTATCGCGGTACTCGCATGGCCGGATGCCACCCTTTTCGTGGTCGCGGTGGTCATTGCGATTCAGTTGTTCGGATTCGGAATCGTCCAGATCATCCGTTCGTTCGCGGACGTGGCGGCTTCGGGTGGAACTCGGACGCTTGTCGCGATCTCCGGCGCGTTGGCAGTGCTCCTCGGATTCCTGGTTCTCCGTAGCCCTTTGCAGACGGTGGTTCTGATCGCATTGGTGATCGGTGCCTGGTGGGTATTCCGTGGCGTTCTCGATCTGGTCGACGCGGCGTCCGGGCACACCGTCGATCGCGGTCTGTCGATCGTGCTCGGAGTCATAAGCATCGTCGCGGGTGCAATCGTCCTTCTGCAGCCCGAACTCTCGCTCGACGTCTTCCGCATCGTGGTCGGCGTGTGGATGGTGCTGTACGGCATCATCATCGTCGTGACCCCGTTGGTGCTGCGAAAGATCGCGCAGCCCTGAGCGTTGCCCTGAACGTGGGTGTGCCTGAAAGTCGGTGTGCCTGAAAGTCGGTGCGGGATGGCAGACTTCCCGTCATGGGATATCCCGAAGACGCCCTCGCTCAGGACGAGGAACTGATACTGCATCGCCATCCTCATTGGAAGATGTTGGTGCTTCCGGCGCTGACGTTCGTGCTTGCGACGGCCGTCGCCGGGTTCTTGTTGGGCCTCGCACAGACGAGATTGGACGGCACGGCTCGCACCGTGTCGTCCATCGCCATCGGAATCATCTGGCTCGGTGTCGTGGCCTGGCGATCGGTTGCGCCGTTCACGGTCTGGAAGTTCACGCATTTCATCGTCACCGATCGGCGAGTGCTCATCCGCCACGGAGTGCTCACGCATACCGGTATCGACATCCCCATGGGGCGGATCAGCAATGTTCAGTTCCGCCACGGCTTGATCGATCGAATGCTCAAGACCGGAACTCTGGTCATCGCCTCTGCCAGTGACGATCCGCTCGAGTTCGACGACATTCCTGACGTCGAGCACGTTCACGCCCTGCTGTATCACCAGGTTTTCGATTCCATGCAGCAGCCACCATCGCAGCCACCGCAGCGGCCGGCGGGTGAAAACGACGACCCGAACGATCGAAATGGCTGGTAATCAACGTGCAAAGGCGTGTTGTCCGTAGTCTGTTCGTGTGACTGCCGTATTGCTAGCCGAAGACGACGAGGCCATTGCCGCACCCCTCTCCCGCGCACTGGGGCGTGAAGGGTATTCGGTGACGGTCGAACCGACCGGACCCGCTGCGTTGCAGCAGGCGCTCGAAGGTGATTTCGATCTGTTGATTCTCGATCTCGGCCTTCCGGGCATGGACGGCCTCGAGGTCTGTCGACAGATTCGTGCGCATCGCACCTCGCTCGCCGTGCTGATGTTGACCGCCAGGACCGACGAAGTCGACTTCGTGGTCGGGTTGGACGCCGGCGCCGACGACTACGTCAGCAAGCCGTTTCGTCTCGCCGAGTTGATGGCACGTGTGCGAGCACTCCTGCGTCGCCACGGTGGCCGCGAGGACACGATCGTCGAGGTCGGTGGCATCASGCTCGAGCCCGCGGCACGACGCGTACTCGTCAACGGCTCCGAAATCGCCTTGGCCAACAAGGAATACGAACTTCTGCGGGTCCTCCTCGAGCATGCCGGGGAAGTAGTATCGCGCGATACGATCCTTCGTGAGGTGTGGGGCGACGTCGAGCTTCGTGGATCGAAGACGCTCGACATGCACATGTCGTGGCTGCGCCGCAAGATCGGTGACGAGGGCCCTGCCGTGGAACGCAGAATTGCCACCGTCCGCGGTGTCGGTTTCCGAATCAACACCGACTAACTTCTCGAGAATCAGGAACTGCCGGCATGCGGCGTCGCATATTGCAGTCGATTCTCGCTGTCGTGATCATGACGGCGTTGCTGCTGGGGGTTCCGCTGATCTACACGGCGTGGCTCTGGGTGGAGGACGTGACGCGAAGTGATCTCCGGGTGCGCCTCGACCGGATGGCCGCTGAGGTCATCGCGCAAGAGGGGACGAACGGGCTCGTCGAAGGTGCGTTGAACACCGATTCGCTCAAGGTTCTCACCCCGAACGACGGGCGCCTCGTCGTCGTGTATCCGACCGTCGTCGACGGCGCTGCACGCGTCGACGTCGGTGAGGCGACGGTCAAGAACGCACTCGTCGAATCGCTCGCGATGGGAACGTCCGGCTCGTTGCGTCTCGAGGTGCCGTCGGAGAACTTGCGCACCCAGCAGAAGCAAGCGGTGATGGCCGTCGGTGTGCTCGTGCTTCTGTCCATCACGGCAGGCACCGTGGTAGCTGTGGTCACTGCACGTCGGCTTGCCGATCCGCTGCAGGATGTGGCCGACCGGGCGGCACGCCTCGCCGAAGGTGACTTCCGGCCAGATCCTCGTCGGCACGACATCCCCGAACTGGACCGCGTGTCCGACGTCCTCGACGCGGCAACTGTGGAGATTTCGGTGCGGCTGCAACGAGAGCGCGCGCTGGTTGCGGACGTCTCGCATCAACTGCGCAGTCGACTGACTGCAGTGCGGCTGCGCCTGGACGAGTTGTCCGTTCACGAAGATCCTGACGTCGTGAACGAGGCCGAGGAAGCCATGGCGCAAGTGGACAGGCTCACCGACGGAATCGACGACCTGATTCGCTCGTCGCGCACCAGTGGGTCATCGGCGAGTCTGGTGTCGGTAGTCGGCGAGCTGGAACAGGTGACCCGCGACTGGCAGGCTCAGTTCGACGGAGAGGGACGCAGGCTCCGCCTACGCGGCGATCGCGCGGTGATGGCCGCGACCACAGGTTCGCGTCTGCGTGAAGCTGTTTCCGTGCTGGTCGACAATTCGTTCGAACACGGTGAAGGTACGTGCACGGTGTCTGTCCGATTGATCGACGGTACCGGTCGCAGTTCGTCTCGTCGTGACTCAATGGTGTGCGTCGAGGTCACCGACGAAGGCTCCGGCGTGGAGAACGATCTTGCACCGCACATCTTCGACAGAGGATTTTCGGGGGCCGGGTCCACCGGCGTCGGGTTGGCGCTCGCACGTGCACTGATCGAGGCCGACGGGGGCCGACTGGAACTGCAGAGGCGTAAGCCTGCCTTGTTCGCGGTCTTCCTGCCGGTGGCCAACACTGCGCCGACCGCGGACGTCGTTCCGCACCGCGAACCGCGCTGACCGAAAGGCTCGCGCAGACGGAAAACTCAGGAGTGCCCGAGCTCCTCTTCGGCATCAGGAATGACCGGGTCAGGCGCTGTGGTTTCGGATAACGCTGTGGTTTCGGATAACGCTGTGGTTTCGGACAATCCTGTGGTGTCGGACAGTTCGAGCGGTTCCGGATTCTCGTCGGGAAACACGAACTTGCGGAAGGCCCAGAATCGGAACGCCATCTGCAGCAGGTTGCCGATGACGTACGCACTGATGAAGTCGGCAATGTTCTCCGTCGCCAAGCTGACTTCGGGTACGCGCAGGTTGAAGACGTAACTGGAGATGTAGAGCGGGATGAAGCTGATGACGACGCCGATGGCGCTGATGATGAAGAACAGCGCAGCTTCGTGCGCTGGCTCACGGCCACCACGGTTCTTGAACGACCACTCGCGGTTGAGAATGTACGACGCGATCACCGCGACGACGCCGGCGATGATCTTGGCCGTGATCGGCTTGGATTCGAGGATCGACAGCTTGAGTGTGTAGAAGATGCCCGAGTCGATCAGGAAGGTCGTTCCGCCGACGATCGCGAATTTGATCAGCTCGCTGTGACGCAGAGCGATGTCACGAAACGGTTGGGGTATGCGGGCAATGACCCCGTCGACAAATGGCACAACAGATGAGTTTACGAAACGAAACCGCGTTACCACCAATTTGCCGCGGATTCATCAGCAGAATCACAGATTGGGAACGCTGAATGAACGGGCGAACGCGGCACATGACAACATAGAGAGCCGTGACCGGCAACAACGATCCCGCGCAGATCCCCGCCCGCCCGACCACCCCTCGACCGGCAAAAGCATCCATGCCCGTCGTCACCATGATCGGTGGCGGACAGTTGGCCAGGATGACTCACCAGGCGGCGGTGGCCCTGGGCCAGACGCTCCGAGTGCTCTCCGGGACTGCGGACGAGCCGGCAGCTCAGGTCAGCCCCGATGTCGTGCTCGGTAGCCACACCGACCTCGACGCTCTTCGCCGCGCAGCGGTCGGTTCCAACGCGTTGACGTTCGACCACGAGCACGTGCCGACCGAACATCTCGAGGTTCTTGTTGCCGAAGGCGTGAACGTTCAGCCTCCGCCGCAGGCTCTGATCTTCGCTCAGGACAAATTGCTGATGCGTCGCAAACTTGCCGAACTGGGCGCACCTGTACCCGCGTACGCCGAAGTGACGTGGGCGGAAGACGTCGTGCGTTTCGGTGCCGAACACGGTTGGCCGCTTGTCATCAAGGCAACCCGCGGAGGCTACGACGGCCGGGGCGTCTGGATCACCGATGATCAGGACGAAGCAGAAGCCATTGTCACCGAGCAGCTGGACAAGGGTGTTCCGCTGATCGTCGAGGAAATGGTCTCGATGCGTCGGGAACTGTCTGCCATGGTTGCGCGGTCGCCGTTCGGACAGGGCGCTACGTGGCCGGTCGTAGAGACCGTTCAGCGCAACGGCCAGTGCGCCGTCGTGATCGCACCTGCCCCCGTCCTTTCGAGTGCCGTTGCCGAGGAAGCCGAACAATTGGCGCTACGCATCGCTTCCGAGTTGGGTGTCGTCGGCTCGATGGCCGTCGAACTCTTCGAGACGACTGACGGCACTCTCGTGGTCAACGAGCTGGCAATGCGCCCGCACAACTCCGGTCACTGGACGATGGACGGCGCACGCACCTCTCAGTTCGAACAGCATCTGCGTGCCGTTCTCGACTACCCGCTCGGCGACACCGCGCCGATCGCGCCGGTCACGGTCATGGCAAACGTTCTGGGTGCACCGGAAGCGCCCGAGATGACGATGGACGAGCGTGTCCATCACCTCTTCGCGCGGATGCCCGATGCGAAGATCCACCTGTACGGCAAGGGTGAGCGCAAGGATCGCAAGATCGGCCACGTCAACATCGTCGGCGGCGCCGGATCCATCGACGATCCGAATTACGTTGCCGCAGTTCGGGAACGCGCCGAGCGCGCAGCACATTGGCTTTCGTATGCAGTTTGGACCGACGGATGGGATGTACACGGTGAGTGAGAGCGCGCAGGTCGGCCTGATCATGGGCAGCGATTCGGATTGGCCGACCATGGAAGCTGCAGCCGAAGCTCTGGCCGAGTTCGGTGTCCGCTTCGAGGTCGGTGTCGTCTCGGCGCACCGCACGCCTCAGCGGATGCTCGACTACGCCAAGGACGCCGCCGGCCGCGGAATCAAGGTCATCATCGCCGGTGCCGGTGGCGCCGCGCATCTCCCGGGCATGGTTGCCTCGGCTACGCCGTTGCCGGTCATCGGTGTTCCGGTGCCGCTCAAGTACCTCGACGGTATGGATTCACTCCTCTCGATCGTGCAGATGCCGGCCGGCGTCCCGGTGGCGACGGTCTCGATCGGCGGCGCTCGCAACGCCGGTCTGTTGGCTGCTCGGATCCTCGGCGCTTCGGATCCCGCACTGCAGCAGCGGATGGTGGCTTTCCAGGAGAGCCTGGAGGCGATGGTGCTCGACAAGGACAAGGCGCTCCGCGAGAAACTGCTGGGCTGATCTTCTCGTGTGTGCACGGCGTGGGCTGCCGCTGATCCGAGCGAGTCGGGGCAGCGCGCAGTCCGCATTCGTCACTCGCGTCGCGCTGTTCTACGCCGGGATTCTCGGCGCGGACATCCGCTTCGACAACGAGTCCGGGATCTTTGTCGCTTCCGGGCTGCGCGGCGGGTTCGCCAGAGGCGGAACAACTCTCGGTGGTGTGTACCTCACCCGGCGAAACACGACTCGATCCGTCCTTCGCCACGAGGCAGTTCACGCGGACCAATGGGCCAGGTACGGAATCGTATTCGGGCTGCTGTACCTGCGTGAGGAGTTGCGTCATCGCGGTCCGCGGAACCGATTCGAAATCGAGGCCGGTCTCGAAGACGGCGGTTACCGCACCTGAGTGAAAGCTCGTGAGTAAAAGCTACTCTTGGCGGCATGGCTCGTTTTCCGACTAGTGAACGCTTCGTCCGCTGGAGCGCGGAACATGCTCGCGGTGTGGACATCTGCATTGCGACGGTTGCCGCACTGTTCAGCGTTGTCGTTGCGGTCGAGGCGAGTCCGCTGGCGGTGTTCGTCTCGCTGGGTATGACCGTTCCGTTGGCATGGCGACGCTCACGCCCCGAACTCTCCGGCATGGTGATCGCTGGGTTCGCAGTTCTACACGTGATCTTCATCGGCAACACACTGCTCGCATCGGCCGTTGTCGTGCCCATCTCCCTGTACGCGCTGGCCGCCTATGGCGCTCGGTGGAGTTCGCTCACCGGCCTGGTGCTCGCGTTGCTCGGCTCGATTGCCGGAACTGTTCGATACTTCGGCTACGACGGAATCCCGGTGTCTTCGCAGGTCATGCAGTCCGTGGCCGTCATGATCTTCATGCTCGCGGTCTGGGCGTTCGGTGATTTGCGTCGAGTTCGCACCAAACAATTGGAAGGTCTGACCGAGCGCGCACGGTTGCTCGAACTCGAGCGTGCGCAGGAAGCGGAAATCGCCACGATCAGCGAACGCTCGAGGATTGCGCGCGAGATGCACGACATCGTCGCGCATTCGTTGACCGTTGTCATCGCTCAGGCCGACGGCGGACGTTACAGCGCGGCCAAGGATCCTCAGGCTGCAATTCAGGCGCTCGAAACCATTGCCTCCACCGGTCGCCAAGCGTTGACCGACATGCGATCGCTTCTGTCCGTCCTGCGTGAGGACACGCCCCGGGATTTCTCGGTGATCCCGGGCGCCGGCGATATCGACAGTCTCTTCCACGAGTTACGCAGCAGCGGACTCGACATCGCCGTCAGTGTGACCGGTGAACCACGCGAACTCTCTGCGGGTGCGGGCTTGACGGCGTATCGCATCGTCCAGGAATCGCTGACGAACGTTCTCAAACATGCGGGGCCAGGAGCACAGGCGAGCGTCGAGATGACTTGGGCTGAAACCGAACTCGTTCTCGGCATCACCGACGACGGACGAGGCGGCAGCGCCGCGCTGGTCGAATCGTCACCAGGCGGACAGGGACTGATCGGAATGGCCGAGCGCGCCAAGCTGCACGGAGGCAAAGTAACCGCCGGGCCGAAATCAGGCGGCGGATACAGTGTCCGGGCCGTCCTGCCGTATGAACGAACGTCTGGGTAGGTCTTGAAACGTCTGAAGGTCTTAAGGTGAGTGGCATGGACGAACACGTGGCTCCGATCGCAGTGGCACTGATCGACGATCAGCAGCTGGTCCGCGCAGGTTTTCGAATGGTCATCGACTCGCAGCCGGATCTGTCCGTGGTGGTCGAGGCTTCGGACGGTCAGCAGGCATTGACCGAGTTGGCGGCCCGTCATGTCGACGTCGTCCTGATGGATGTCCAGATGCCGAAGATGGACGGCATCGAGGCGACCCGTCGGCTCCTGGCCGACCCCGATGCGCCGAAGGTCGTGGTGCTCACCACCTTCGACAACGACGAGTACGTGATGTCGGCAATCAGGGCGGGCGCCAGCGGCTTCCTGCTCAAGGACGTGCCACCGGAACAGTTGCTCGACGCCATCCGCACCGTGCATCGCGGGGACGCGGTGATCGAAGCTCGGGCCACTCGGCGACTGCTTCAGCACGTCGGACCTCTCCTGGAAGGTTCGGCGCCCGAATCGCAGTTGCCCGAAGAGCTGACACCGCGCGAGGTCGAGGTGCTCGAGGCCATGGCGTACGGGCTGTCGAATTCGGAGATCGCCGCAAAATTCCACGTCTCCGAAACGACAGTGAAAACCCATGTCGGACGGGTTCTTTCGAAGACTCATTCACGTGATCGTGTGCAGGCCGTCGTCTTTGCCTTCCAGATCGGACTTGTCCGGCGCGCAGATCTCCTCGGCACCGAGGGCTGACGCGCAGCCCTGTTCAGTCCTACCCCGGGATGACACCGGGCTCTCCAAGATCGCCCCGCGCTCCGACGCGGAGACCACTTGCGCTGCAATAACGTCGATTCCGTCATAGCGAGAAGCTTTACGGAGGGCAAAAAATGCATGCGCACACCACGACGGAACCAGCCGCAGTGCCGGCGATCACTGCCCGCGGTGTCACCAAGGTGTACGGCACCGGTGAGACCACGGTTCACGCGCTCGGCGGGGTCGACGTGGACTTCGGTCGTGAGCGGTTCACCGCGATCATGGGCCCGTCCGGCTCCGGAAAGTCGACGCTCATGCACTGTCTGGCCGGGCTCGACACGGTTTCGGGCGGACAGGTTTTCCTGGGCGAYACCGAAGTCACGAAACTCGGCGACACGGAACTCACCGAACTTCGACGCGAGCGAATCGGATTCGTCTTCCAAGCGTTCAACCTGCTGCCGGTGCTCACTGCTCGGGAGAACATGCTGCTGCCGATGAAGCTGGCGGGTAGTGAACCCTCGCCCGAGTGGATGGACGAGGTGATCGGGAAACTGGGCCTGTCGAAGCGCCTCGACCACCTGCCGCACGAGTTGTCCGGTGGTCAGCAGCAGCGTGTAGCTGTCGCCCGCGCACTACTGCCGCAGCCCGACGTGATTTTTGCCGACGAGCCCACGGGAAATTTGGATTCCCGTTCCGGGACCGAGGTTCTGGGCCTCTTGCGCACCAGTGTTCGGGAGACCGGTCAGACGGTTGTCATGGTGACACACGATCCGGTGGCGGCGTCGTATGCGGACCGAGTCGTGKTGATCGCGGACGGGCGTATTGCCGGAGAGATCGACCATCCCACCGTCGACTCGGTGATCGGTGCCATGCGAGCACTCGGTGCCGACGACCTGGCTGATGTTCCTGCAGTTTCGGGTGCACTGCGATGAGGGGTCTGGCTTTTGCCCAGGCGCGGGCACATGCCGGGCGTTATGTGGCTTCGATACTCGCCGTGGTGATCGCAGTCGGATACATCGTCGCGACTTTGACATTGAGCTCGACGGTCGATGCGAGTGTGAGTAAATCACTTGCGACGCAATACGAAACCACGGATGTCGTCGCCTCCGGTCCAGGCGTGACGGAAGCACTGCTGAGTGCGGTGCCGGGCGTCTCGGCAGTCGCCGACGACGTGTCGACGTATGTTCGTGTCGACTCCGAGGCAAAGGGCGCGTCCTACGGGGATGCTCTCTCGATCGCCGACAATCCCGAATTGCGTTGGGAGAACTTGTCGGAGGGTTCGCTTCCGGCCGGTCTGGGGCAGGTGTTGGTGAGCGCGGACTCCGGGATACCGACGGGTGCCCGAATCACTGTCACGGCAAGGGATTCGACGGTCGGTGCCGCTGCGCCCACCGCGCAGGTGGTCGGACTGGTCGATCTCTCCGGTTCGGCGCAACGACTGGGCGGGATCAAGATATTCACCACCGCCGAGCAGGTGAGCGCGTGGGCCGGGGACAGCGCCAAACGTGAGTTCCGTGTCGCCGGTGACGGTTCGCGCTCTCAGCAACAACTCGTGGATTCGATCGCGAGCGCGTTGCCCGCGGACTCCACCGTGTTGACAGGAGAAGAAGCCACCGACAACGCGGCAGCGGAATACATGGGTGGCACCAAGATCCTCAGCACGGTGTTGCTCGCCTTCGGTGCCATTGCCGTTGTTGTTGCCGCGCTGGTGATCGCCAATACGTTTGCCGTTCTGCTCGCCGCGCGCACTCAGGAACTCGCGTTGCTGCGATGCGTCGGCGCCACAGCCAAACAGGTTCGCCGGAGCATTCGCAGCGAAGCCGCTGCGGTCGGCGTGATCGCCTCGGTGATCGGCGTCGGACTCGGTGTCGGACTTGCCTGGGCGATCGGTCGCGTAACAACGGCCGCAGATGTGCCGGTGCCTCTTTCGTCACTGAGCGTCACCCCGGTGACCGTGCTGGTCGGTCTTGCCGTCGGCATCGTGATGACGATGCTCGCTGCATCTGCGCCCGGGCGGGCGGCAACGAGGCTCTCCCCGCTGGCGGCACTGCAGCCGATGGAGTCCAAGCCCGAGAGCGTTCAGGTGTCGGTCGTGCGCCGGGTTCTGGGCGTCGTGATACTGCTCGCGGGCATCGCGATGACCGTCCTGGGAGTGACGAATCAGCAGGTGCCGGCGGCGACTGCCGGTGGACTCTTTTCGTTCCTGGGGATCGCAGCACTGTCCGGGCGAATCGTGCCCGCGCTGATCAATGCCGCCGGCGGAGTGCTGGCGAGACTGATCGGTCCGGTGGGAAGCCTGGCAGCAGGCAACGCCGGTCGGAACCCACGCCGGACCTCGGCGACAGCCACGGCCCTGTTGATCGGTGTGGCCTTGACGAGCACGCTCGTCGTGGGAATCGCGACGGTCAAGGAAGCCGCACCCGCGGCGATGGACAGTCAATTCCCCGTCGACGTCATGGTGAGCAGTTCCGGTTCGGCACCGCTTCCCGCAGGGTTGGGCACAGACATCGCCGCGGTCAACGGCGTCGGCGCGGTGAGCGGTCTGGACAAGGCCGAACTGACGATCGACGGGCGCGGTTCGTTGGCCGGATTCGGCGTCGACGCTGCTCGGGTGAAAGATGTTCTGCGTACCGAGATCTCGGTACCCGCGGCCGGTCAGTTGGTGCTCTCGCCCGCTGACCTGACCGAATACAAACTCTCGGCGGGCGAGACGGCAACGGTGCGCGGAGATCGTGGAGCTGTCAACGTCAGCGTGATCGAAGGTGTGAAAGGTCAACCAGCGCTGTTGGATCGAGGCGATCTGGGTGCAGCGGCCACCACGCCGACCACCGATTCCTACTGGGTCAGGTTGGGGACGGACACCGACGAAGAGGCGCTCGCTGCCACCGACCGCATCACCGAACTGGCACGCCAGGAAGCTCCGGGCAGCGATGTTCAAGGAATGACCGAAATGCGCTCGGCTCTCGATTCGATCCTCGACACCATGCTCATGGTGGTTGCCGGGTTGCTGTCGGTAGCGGTGTTGATCGCTCTGATCGGGGTGGGAAACACCATGGCACTGTCGGTTCTCGAACGGCGCCGCGAATCCGGACTGCTTCGCGCACTCGGACTGACCAAGAAGGGAATTCGAGCCATGTTGATCTGGGAAGCACTGCTGGTGGCAGGAGTCGCATCGGTGATCGGAGTGCTGTTCGGGATGGTGTTCGGTGTAGCCGGTACCGCATCGGTGTTCGGGATCGAGGACGTCGCCCTCAGCGCAGTGCCGTGGGCGCAATTGGTAGCCATCGTGTTGATCGGCGGAATCTGCGGTGTGATCGCGTCACTGCTCCCCGCTAGGCGGGCGGGGCTGGTGTCACCGGTGACAGCTCTCGCGAGCTAGCGTTCAGAACTGCTTCGTGACCTTCTCGGTGCCCACTCGGCGCGCGGTAGCTTCCGCGTCCGGGTGGGCTACCTGCACGAGTGAGGCGCCCGCGGCGAGAACGGCCAGAAGCCCGTCGATCAATTCGTCTGCCGTGTCCCACGTGCGGCTGGAGAGGACACGATCCGTCGACGCCAATTCGACGTTCTTCGACGATGCCCGTGCGGCGTCGATCGTGTCCACTACGGACCGGCCTTCCAGCGCCGAACCGGCTCCGGCGCTACGGAACTGGTCGCCGTGGACACGAATGGAGGTTGCGTAGTCGGCGACGCCGAGCGGAAGATCGCTCAAACCTTTGCCGAACGCGTCGAGTGAGAGTGCGGCTACTTCCGGTACGTCCGCAACATCGTCCAGGCGGTCGGCAGTGACAAAAGCCAGTTCGGCGTCGGCGTCGGGGGAGAGGACGACCTCACCGCCTGCCCACCACACACCCAGCAAGACGGCGACGCTCTGCCAGTGTGCGGGAAGCAGCACGGCAACTTTGCCACCGGGCTCGAGGGCGAACTCGTCCCGAACCATGTTCGCTGTCTTTGCCGCCCAGTTGGCCAGAGTGCTCGCAGACAATTCGATGCGCTCGCCGGTGGCGTCGTCGTAGTAGGTCACGCGAGGGCCGGCCGGGTCGGCAGCCAGGATCGGTCCGAGGAGGGCGTCGGTCAGGTTGTCTACAGGCGAAGGCACGTAATCAGCTTACGCAGCCGTTCAGTTAACACAGCGGGGACCGTTGGAGGCTGCATCGATCGGGGGACCGGGCGGTGCCGGGGTTGGGCTGGTCTCGGTGGTGCTCGCCGATTCAGTCGTGGTCGCTGCGCCTTCGGACGGGGATACCGCGTCCGCGGATTGCGGTCCGCTGTAGTCCTCGGCAATGACAACCCGAACCTTGCCCGAGGACAATGACGAATCCGCCTTGACCGTCAGACCGCCGAGTGCCTCGGCCACCGCGAGTGCAGCGTCGTCGTCCGCGGACTTTGCGAACACCGTCGATTCGGAGACGTCGGAGCCGGTGTTGTTGCCGACCTGACCCTGCTTGTACCCGAGGGCACTCAACGCCTCGGAAACCCCGCTGGCCAACCCCGCGATGTCGCTGGCGTTAGCGACGTCGACCGTGATCGAGGACGCATTCACGGTGGTCGGTGCCTCGGAGGTCTCCTCCGAGTCCTCGCTGTCGGCGCCGACCAATCCGGCGATGTACTTCTTGACGGCCTTGGGATCGACCTTGACGATGGACTCGCCGTAATCGGTCATGCCGTTGATGTCGAGAACGGGAATGGTCTCGAATTGCACCTTTCCGCCGGCCAGATTCTGCAACTGCTTGGCGAATTCGATGATGTCCCAGTCGTCGTCGATGACGACGGAACGCTGAACGGCCGAGGTCAACTGACTGAGCTTGCCCGGGTCACTGAGGGTTTTTGCGCTGAGTACCTTACTGACGAGGGACGCCATGAACACCTGCTGGCGCACGATCCGGTCCAGGTCGCCGCGAGGAAGGTCGTGTCGTTGTCGCACGAAGCTCAGCGCGTCGGCGCCGTCGAGTGTCTGTTTCCCGGCTGCGAAGTTGGCTCCGGACATCGGTTCGTCGACTGGCGCGTTGAGGCAGACGTCGACTCCGCCCACTGCGTTGGTCAGCAGGACGAATCCGAGTAGACCGACTTCGGCGTAGTGATCGACGGTGATGCCGGTCAGATTTCCTACCGCTCCGATGAGCGCGGTCCGGCCGGCTTCCGTCGACTTCTTGTCTGCGTCGCTGTCGGACGACCCGTTGTTGACCAACTTCAGTCGCTCGGTTTCCTTGGTGGCACCGAACGCGGCGTTGATCTTCGACATACCGATACCGGGGACGTTGACGTACGCGTCTCGGGGAATCGAGATCGCGGTTGCCGAACTGCCGTCGTTGGGGACGCGGATCAAGATGATGGTGTCGGTGTTGGACGCAACTTCCTCACCAGCGCGCAACGAGTCGAGCTCGCTTTGTGAAAGCGGGTTGCCGTGTGCGTCGGTGCGACTGTCGGTTCCCACCATCAGAATATCGATGGCTCCGTCCTTGCCCCCACCGAGGCCGAGTCCGCTTGCAGTGGCAAGGCTGTTTCTCAACGAGTCCACACCTCGCCATGCGAACCCGGTGACCAGCAGTACGAGCACGGAGAGCACCGCGACCGCTATGCGAGCCGGGCTCGTCTTGGTCCGAATCGGCGCAGGTCGTGGACGCGCGCGGCGCTGCGGTTGCTGGTGGGACACCCCTTCAGGTTACTGGTCCGATGCTCGGCCGCGGGTACCTCGACGCGGCGTGCCAGACTCAACCATGTGACGAATATCCTGCTCACCGGCGCCCGAGGGCAGCTCGGAACACGTATCGATGCTCTCGCAACGTCGGCGGGTCACACTGTGACGGCCGTCGGTTCCCGCGAGCTCGACATCACAGACAGCCGCGCGGTCGACGACTTCGTCTCGCCCGATTCGGTGCTGATCAACTGCGCTGCGTACACGGCGGTCGACGCCGCCGAGACCGACCAGGAGGCAGCGAGGGCGGTCAACGAGATCGGACCGCTGAATCTCGCGCGAGCGTGTGCGCGGGCCGGTTCGCGGTTGATCCACGTTTCGACGGACTACGTCTTTCCGGGTGACGCGAGCACTCCATACGACGTCGATGCACCGACCGGTCCCGCGACGGTCTACGGCCGAACCAAGCTGGACGGCGAGATCGCAGTACGAGAGTCGGGCGCCGACGTGGCCGTTGTCCGTACCGCGTGGGTGTATTCGGGTGTCGGTACGGATTTTGTCGCCACGATGCGCAGGCTCGAAGCCGAACGAGAATTCGTGAACGTCGTGGACGACCAGATCGGGTCACCCACGTACAGCGTCGATCTGGCCGGCGGCATCGTCGAACTTGCGCTGCGGGACTTCACGAGTGCGTCGACGTTCCACCTGACCAACGGCGGGCAAGCCAGTTGGTACGAGTTGGCGCGAGCGGTGTTCGAGGAGATCGGAGCAGACCCGGCGCGGGTGCGCCCGTGCAGCAGCGCGGACTTCGTGCGCCCTGCGCCCCGCCCGGCATATTCGGTTTTGTCCGAGCGCGCGTGGGTTACCGCGGGAATGACGCCGCTGCGTCCGTGGCGAGAGGCTTTGCACGCCGCTCTGGCGTGAGCATTGTTCGGGGCAGTGCCCGTGGGCGGCTAGGCTGACCGGCGTGAGTCCCAAGCTGGCCGTGGTAACGGTGACGTACTCCCCAGGCGAGCATCTCGAGAATTTCTTGAGCACGCTCGCCGCGGCGACGACAGAAAAACCCCAGGTCATCATGGCCGACAACGGGTCGACCGATGGTGCGCCGGAGGCGGCGGATGCCAAGTACGAGCATGTTCGTCTGCTTCGTACAGGGGGAAACATCGGCTACGGCGGAGCGATAAATCGGGCTGTGGCGGAGATCGATTCGTCGATCGAATTTGTCGTGATTTCCAATCCTGACGTCCAATGGGCACCCGGTTCACTCGACGAATTGGTCGCTGCGGCAAATCGGTGGCCAAGGGCCGGTGCACTGGGGCCGAAGGTCCTCGAACCGGACGGCAGCGTCTATCCGTCGGCACGAACGGTGCCCGACATCACCTCGGGCGTCGGGCACGCATTGCTCGGCACCGTGTGGCCGAAGAACCCGTGGACTGCCCGTTACCGTCAGGAGAACGAGGCCGTCACCGAGCGCTCCGTCGGTTGGCTTTCCGGGTCGTGCCTGTTGGTCCGACGTGATGCCTTCGACGCCATCTCCGGGTTCGACTCGCGATACTTCATGTACATGGAGGACGTCGATTTCGGTGATCGCCTCGGAAAAGCCGGGTGGCTCAATGTCTTTGTTCCCTCCGCTGTCGTGACCCATGCCAAAGGCCATGCGGCAGGCCGGCATCCGGAACTGATGCTGCCCGCTCATCATCGCAGCGCATACCAGTTCCAGGCTGATCGTCATCCGCACTGGTGGCAGGCTCCGCTGCGACTTGCCTTGCGCGGTGGCCTGGCCGTGCGGTCCAAGATCGCCGTAGCTTCTGCTGTTCGCGAGCGCGCTCGCACCGACGACTCGACCGACAACCCATCAGTTTCGAACCACGGGGGAAAATGATGTCCGATCCGAATCCGACCGACGCCGTAATCCTGGTAGGCGGCAAGGGCACTCGGCTGCGTCCGTTGACGCTGTCGGCGCCCAAGCCGATGCTTCCGACCGCCGGCCTTCCGTTCCTGACGCATCTGCTTGCCAGGATCGAGGCTGCCGGTATCAAGCACGTGGTGCTCGGAACATCTTTCAAGGCAGAGGTATTCGAGGACTACTTCGGCGACGGCTCCAAGATGGGGCTCGAGATCGACTACGTCTTCGAGACCGAGCCGCTGGGCACCGGTGGCGGAATCCGCAACGTACTCCCGAAGTTGCGCGGCGACAACGTCATGGTGTTCAACGGTGACGTGCTCGGTGGCACCGACCTGAACGCCATTCTCGAGACCCACGAGAAGACGGACGCCGACGTGACCCTTCACCTGGTTCGTGTGGGAGACCCGCGTGCATTCGGTTGTGTTCCGACCGACGAGGACGGACGAGTCTCGGCATTCCTGGAGAAGACCCAGGATCCGCCGACGGATCAGATCAACGCCGGCTGCTACGTCTTCAAGCGCGAGATCATCGAACAGATCCCGGAGGGACGACCGGTATCGGTCGAGCGCGAGGTGTTCCCGAATCTCCTGGCCGAGGGCAAGCGGGTGTTCGGCCACGTCGACTCGTCGTACTGGCGCGACATGGGAACCCCCGAGGACTTCGTTCGCGGTTCCGCCGACCTGGTGCGGGGCATCGCGCCTTCGCCCGCTCTCGAAGGTCCGCGCGGCGAGTCGCTCGTTCACCCCGGGGCGGGAATTGCACCTGGCGCCGTCCTGATCGGCGGCACGGTTGTCGGCCGTGGCGCAGAAGTCGGCGCAGGTGCGCGCCTTGACGGTGCGATTCTATTCGACGGCGCCGTTGTGGAAGCCGGTGCGGTAGTCGAACGATCGATCCTCGGATTCGGCGTCCGTATCGGACCACGAGCGCTGGTCCGCGACGCCGTCATCGGAGACGGCGCGGACATCGGTGCGCGGTGCGAATTGTTGCGCGGCGCACGTGTGTGGCCGGGGGTGACGCTGCCGGACGGTGGCGTGCGCTTCAGCACAGATGTGTGATCGTTAGCTGACCTACTGGAATACTGGCGGGTATGACTTCTCTTCCGAGCCGTTACGTTGCCCTCGGTGACTCGTTCACCGAGGGCGTCGGCGACGCCGACGAACGATTCCCCAACGGTCTGCGCGGGTGGGCAGACCGAGTGGCCGAGCAGCTGGCGGTGAACAACCCCGAGTTCCGCTATGCCAACCTGGCGATTCGTGGTCGCTTACTCGGGCCGATCATCGACGAGCAGTTGGAACCCGCTCTGGCGTTGAAGCCCGATCTGGTGACCGTCTACGCCGGCGGAAACGACATGATGCGTCCGAAGCTCGACATCGACGCGATGGTCGCCCGCTACGATTCGGCAATCGGCCAGCTCACTGCTTCCGGTGCGCGGGTTCTCATGTTCACCGCGTACGACACCGGATGGTCCGCCTTCTTCGGCAAGCTCCGCGGACGCCTGGCGATTTACAACGAGCTCGTTCGCGAGGTAGCGGACCGCCACGGCGCGACCCTCGTCGACTTCTGGCGATTCTCCGAATATCAGGACCTACGGATGTGGGACTGGGATCGCCTCCACATGTCGCCCGCCGGGCACGAGAACATGGCGACGCGGGTGCTCGACGTACTGGGCGTCGACCACGGATTGATCGCGCCCGACCTCGGGCCTGCGCCGGTTCTCACGAAAGCGGAAACTCGTCGCGAGGATCGTCAATGGGCGCGAGAGTTCTTGGTGCCGTGGGTAGCTCGGCGCGTGAAGGGAACATCTTCGGGCGACGGCGTGAGCGCCAAGCAACCCGAGCTGTCTCCGATTCAGTCCTGATTCTTGCGCTGATGGGCGAGCGCTACCAGGTGGTCGATGGTCTCGCGTTCGGCAGTCGGCGGTAGCGCGTCCACCGGCCACCACCGGAGGTCGGTGGACTCCGCGCTGCGGACGATATGTGAATTGTCCGGCGCCACAACAAGAAACCGTAGATCGAGATGTCTGGTCGGGACCCCGAGTGAGCACGTGATCGGATGTGTGTGGGCGGAGAGTAGGTCCGCGTCTATCCGAACGTCGTGAATTCCGGACTCCTCACGAGCCTCCCGCAATGCCGCATCGAGTACCGTCTCGTCGTCGGGCTCGCAGTGACCTCCGAGCTGAATCCACCTGCCCACCTTGGGATGCAGGGTCAGTAAGACGTGGCAGCCACTCTCGTCGAGAACCAGAGACGACGCGGTGATGTGTCCTGGGGCATGGCGACGAAGGCAGCCGTCCGGAGCCGAATCGAGGAACGCGAGCATCGTGTGCCGCAGTGACTCGTCCGCTTCGGAGGACGTCGACCAGCCCCCCAGGACGCCCTTGGCGGAGGCGTGCAGCGATTCGGCTGACATGACCTACAGCTCCACCAACGCGTCCCCGGGGGCGGAGACCGTGCGCGGAGTCAGTGGTTCGAGGGGGTACCCGATTGCGACTGCGCCGAGTGGCTGCCAATCGGCCGGGAGATCGAGTTGTTCGCGTACGAGGTCGGCGGCGAAGATCGTCGATCCGATCCAGCAGCTTCCCACGCCGCGTGTGGCCAGCGAGACCAGCAGTCCCTGCACTGCCGCGCCGGCAGCGACGGTGAACATCGTGGACTCCGCCGCGGTACGTCGGGCATCCGGATAACTGTGTGCGCCGTCGGGCACGCAGAAGGGAATGACGACCTCGGGGGCATCGAACAGGATGTTTCCGCGGGCAACCCGCGCGTCGACGGATTCGTCGCTACGACCGTCCGCACGCAGATCGGCGGCCCACTTCTCACGCATCTGCTCGAGGAGCGACGTGCGGACCGACGCGGTCCGCAGCCACACGAATCGAACAGGCCTCGTGTGGTGGGGTGCTGGAGCGGTGAGTGCCTCGGCGATCGAGCTGCGAATGATCTCCGCGTCGACGGGATCACCTGCGAACTGCCGAACCGACCGACGCAACAGCAGCGCCTGGCCGCGGCCCATCGCCGTAGCCTCCTCGGTTCCCAGCCAGAACAGATCGTCCGGGCCGCGACGGATCAGATCCTGGCCACTCGAACCGTCGTCCTCGAATCGGAGTCCTCGCACGACGGCGACGGGAACGCCGCCGAGCTTGCCCTTGACCAGATCGCCCGCAGCGGCGATCTCGTCCGCGATCGCGATCTCGGTGACGATCAGATCGTTGCCCTGGCTGTCCTGTGCCCCGAGGTAGCCGTGCAGGACCGGAATGCCGGAGGAACCGATCGCGGCATCGGTCTGCCCGTTGCGCCACGCACGACCCATCGTGTCGGTCACGACGACGGCGACGGACTTGCCCGTGCTCTCGAGAATTCGGGCACGCAGCCCCGCTGCGCTCGCGTCGGGATCCACGGGGAGCAGGGCCAGTTCGGCACCGTCGACGTTGGAGCCGTCGATGCCCGATGCGGCCTGCACGATGCCGAGTTTGTTCTCGGTGATCAGAGTGCGGCCCTTGCGGGCCACGACGCGGACGGCTTCCTGATCCACCAGGAGGCGTCGTGCTGCGTCGCGCTCTTCCGGATCGGTCGGCGAGGAAACGATGCGACCCTCGACTTTTGAGAACACCTTGCTCGTGACGACAACGACGTCGCCGTTCTCGAGCCACGGTGTCGCGTCGACGACAGCGGCGGCCAAGTCGTCTCCGGGTCGGAACTCGGGAAGGCCGAGCACGGGAATGACTTCGATTGCGGCGCCGGGGGAGTGATCGCCGGGGGAGTGATTTCTGTCGCGGCTTGCTTCGGTTCCGGGCTCGGTCACAGTTCGACTCCGGCGATCTCGAAAGCCGTTCGAACCATTTTTGCGGTCTCTTCGGGGGACGTCATCAAAAGTGGGATGCTTCGCACGTCCACCCCGTCGATGTCGGCCGTGTCACCTTCGTCGACGAGCCAGCCGTCGAGAATGCCGTTGATCGAGCGAGCTCCGTRGTGACGACCGATCGCCTCGGAAGTCGTCTCGACCCCGATCACTTCGAGGCACTCGTCAGCCATGCCGCGCAACGGTTTTCCACCGATGACGGGGGAGAGGCCGACAACCTTGGCTGCGGTGGTCCGCAGGGCTCCGCGAATGCCGGGCACCGCGAGGATCGCGCCGACGCTCACGACGGGATTGGACGGTGCGATCAGCACGATGTCGGCACCGTCGATCGCCTCGACCACCCCCGGCGCGGGCTTGGCCTGCTCGGCGCCGACGTGAGCGAAGCTGTGAGTTTCCACCTGTGCTCGATGGCGTACCCACCACTCCTGGAAATGAATCGCCTTCTGCTCACCGTCTTCCGGATCGGTGATCACAACGTGTGTTTCGCTGCGATCGTCGCTCACGGGAAGCAGTGCGACACCCGGATTCCAGCGATTGCACAACGCTTCGGTGATCGCGGACAACGGATATCCTGTGCGGAGCATCTGGCTGCGAATCAAATGCGTTGCGATATCGCGATCTCCGAGGCCGAACCAGTCCGGCTTCGCTCCGTATGCCGCGAGTTCTTCTTTCGCATTCCAGGTTTCGCCGGCGTGCCCCCACCCGCGTTCGGTGTCGATACCGCCGCCGAGTGTGTACATACAAGTGTCCAGATCGGGGCAGATCCGCAGACCGTGCATCCAGACGTCGTCTCCGACGTTGACGACGGCCGTGATGCGATGTGGGCCTTCGTATTTCTCGAGGGATTCACCACCGGCGATTCCGAGCGCATTTTGCACACCTTGAAGGAAACGAGCCCCGCCGACGCCGCCAACCAATACAGTCACGTTCACGACAACAGAGCCTAGGCGGTCGGCGCGTCGTCGTGTCTGGCGGGCAGAAGGTCCCGCCAATTGGGGGCCGGAATACTAATGGATTCATCTCGTTTAGCTTGACCGCGACACGCTGGACGTGTGTAATCTCAAATGTGTCATTCCAACCGCTACTTGTGAGTTCACTTGCAGCGGGGCCGGTTTCGAACACAGTTTCGAACGGTCGACGGGGTGGGGTTGAAGATGGAGTGAAAATTCTGCGCTATTACAGGTGAGGAGGCGGAACGATGCCCAATGAAAATGTCGAGATCAGTTCTCTCGCAATGACAGTAAGCGACGAACCGCAGACCGATTCCCGAGCAGGCGCAGCAGAAGGTGCCTGCAGCAGTGAGTTCGACGGTATGAGTACTCGGCCAGTGCTGAGTCTCGTCACCGGCTTCGAAGAATTGTTCGACACCATCGAGGATCAGTGGCAGGAGCGTGCTCTCTGCGCGCAGACCGATCCCGAAGCGTTCTTCCCTGAAAAGGGTGGATCGACGAGGGAAGCAAAACGGATCTGCCTCGGTTGTGAAGTTCGTGACGAGTGCCTCGAGTACGCGCTCGCGAACGACGAACGGTTCGGAATCTGGGGAGGGTTGTCCGAGCGCGAGCGTCGGCGACTCAAGCGGGGGATCATCTGATCTGCTGCTGAATCGGTTCTGTCAGCGTCGGGGCTGACGGGCGGTCTTCGAAAGTCTGACCTGCAACGGGGAATTGCAGGTCAAGCAACGACTGTTTTGTTCTTCGTGTGGATTTACTTCTTCGTGTGACATCAGTTTTTTCGTCTGACGGTGCGTCAGTCCTCGTCGGGCAGTGTGGGGTCGATGACCTGTGGGTCGACGCCCAGATACGTGCCGACTTGATGGACCAACACGTCGTGCACCAGATCCGTGAGTTCTTCCGGATCCTTCGCGCGCTGCTCCAATGGGCGGCGAAACAGCACAATTCTTGCGCGAGTCGTATTTCCGTGACGGTCGATTCCGGCGGGTATCAGTCGTGACAGTGGAACCGGGCCGTCTGCGATGACCTCCGGCGGCCATGTGACGGACTCCGGATCGTGCGCGTGAATCTTCGGAACTTCGTCCACCGCGATGTCGAGTTTCGTCAACCGGTCGTGCCACGCGAGGTCGACGGGCGAGAAGGCGTCGAGCACCAGGAGATCGAACTTCTCGGCCCGGGTACGCCTGGCGGGCACCTCCGGGGGAAGTAGTGGTCCGCGCAGGCCACGGCCGTGTCGCTCGATGGAACGAGTGGTGACTGAGCGTCGGCGGCGGGCTTGTGGCATGGCGCCCAGATTACGACAGAAGAAACTGCTCGGTGTGTCCGAGTAGGTTCCGGACGTGGGGAGGGCTAGGCTCCGTACCTGTGAGATCTCTGCGTCGCTGCTGCCGCCCCGGGTGCAAGAACCCCGCCGTCGCGACGCTTACGTATGTCTACTCGGACTCCACTGCGGTTGTCGGGCCGCTGGCAACCGTCGCCGAGCCCCATTCATGGGATTTGTGTGACACTCACGGCTCTCGAATCACCGCCCCCAAGGGCTGGGAACTCGTCCGCCACGAAGGCGGATTCGCGTCGAGCACTCCCGACGAAGACGATCTGACCGCTTTGGCCGAAGCTGTACGCGAAGCCGGTCTCGGAGATCGCAACAAGTCCAACGTCGACGCAGATGAGGACATACGTCCCGCGGCTCCGAGTACTGCCCGTACAGGGCGTCGTGGACACCTCCGCGTACTGCCCGACCCATCCAACTGACGCGAGATTCGTCGCCGCAGACGCTAGGCTCGACCGAGTACTTCCACACCCGAGTACTGCGAATCTCCGGACGCCATGCGCCCGGACGTTCCCGTCTGTGAGGGTGCATGCACAAGGAGAGTTTTCAGTGGGGCGAACAGCCGAGTCGGTTGCTGCAATCATCAAGGCGTACGACGTGCGCGGCGTGGTCGGTGAGCAGATCGACGAAGATTTTGTCCGCGACGTGGGAGCGTCGTTCGCCCGTCTGGTCCGTGACGAGGCCGGCGCAGCCACGACGGTTGTGATCGGCTACGACATGCGTGCATCGTCGCCCACACTGTCTTCTGCTTTCGGTGACGGCGTGCTCGCTCAAGGACTAGACGTCGTCTACATCGGATTGGCGTCGACCGACGAGCTCTACTTTGCATCCGGTTTGCTGAACTGCCCGGGCGCGATGTTCACGGCGAGCCACAATCCGGCCAAGTACAACGGCATCAAGATGTGCCGTGCCGGCGCCAAGCCCGTCGGTCAGGACACCGGCCTGGCAGTGATCTCCGCCGAGGTCGTCTCGGGTGTTCCCGCGTACGACGGACCGGCAGGCACCGCCAGCACGAAGGACGTCCTCGAGGAATACGCGAGCTACCTCCGCGGATTGGTCGACCTGGCTGCGTTGCGCCCGATGAAGGTCGCAGTCGATGCAGGAAACGGCATGGGCGGCCACACCGCGCCGGCCGTATTCGGGCCGATGCCTCTCGAAGTCCTCCCGCTCTACTTCGAGCTCGACGGCACGTTCCCCAACCACGAAGCCAATCCGCTCGATCCGGCCAACCTCGTCGACCTGCAGGCCTACGTGCGTGAGACCGGAGCAGACATCGGCTTGGCTTTCGACGGTGACGCGGACCGTTGCTTCGTCGTCGACGAGAAGGGCGACCCCGTCTCTCCGTCCGCGGTGACGGCACTTGTCGCCAAGCGCGAACTCGCGAAGGAACCGGGCGCGTCGATCATCCACAATCTGATCACGTCGCGGGCAGTGCCCGAACTGGTCGAAGAACTCGGCGGCGTCGCGATCCGTACCCGAGTCGGCCACTCGTTCATCAAGCAGGAGATGGCCGAGACCGGTGCCGTCTTCGGCGGCGAGCACTCAGCTCACTACTACTTCCGCGATTTCTGGGGCGCCGACTCCGGCATGCTCGCGGCGTTGCACGTACTCGCCGCACTGGGCGAGCAGGACCGTCCGCTCTCCGAGTTGATGGCGGAGTACACCCGCTACGCGGCCTCGGGTGAGATCAACTCCACGGTGGCTGACGCGGCCGATCGCACTGCCGCTGTGCTGGCAGCATTCGCGGACCGCACCGAGTCGGTGGACCGCCTCGACGGTGTCACAGTCAGTCTCGAGGGAAATGCCTGGTTCAACTTGCGCGCGTCCAACACCGAGCCTTTGCTGCGACTCAACGTCGAAGCACCCACGTCCGCCGATGTCGACGCATTGGTGAACGAAATTCTGGCGATCGTCCGGGCTTGAATCCGAGTCTGATCGGTTTGTCGGTGAGCCGAAGCCCTGGGATAGTTGGGGGACTATCTCGGGAACGACTGCCTCGGGAACGAGGGCTTTGCCACCACAGACCGCGTAGAGCTGGAATGCTGGACGGTGCGGGAACTGCTAACGGAGAAGGGGGTGCGGTGAGATGACAGCGCCGATGCCGCTTCTCGACCTCGACGACAGCGAGGGTTTGTCGGCTGCCGATTCGGAAGGACTACTGCGGTCTGTGGCCATGGGGGGCGCACAGATTCGGGCCACCGCATCGGCCGTCGGCGAGGGTGCGATCTCTCGGCTGGCCGGCCTGCGCCCGCGCAGCGTCGTGCTGATTGCCGGTGCCGGTGGCGCTCGGCACGGAGCCAGGATCGCGCTTGCTCTCGTCGGAGCTTCGGTCGGTTGTCCGCTCCTCGTACTCGACCGGACGCCGTCGTGGGCCGGACCGTTGGACGTGATCGTCGTTGCCGGTGACGATGCCGGTGATCCGCGCCTGGTCGAATCCGTCGACAGTGCAGTTCGCCGTGGCGCCGAAGTTGTTGTCGCCGTTCCGGACGAGGGGCCCATGCGGGCCGTGGCGGCCGGGCGCACCATGTCGTTGCCGCCGCGGCTCTACGCCTCGCCGAGGCACACGATGACGCGGTTCCTCGCCGTCTTCCTCGCCGTTGCCGCCGAAATCGAGGGCAAGGGATCGATCGAGGACCGTTCGGCGGTGCTCGGTCGGATCGCCGACGCCGTTGATGCGGAGGCGCTGCGGGACGGGCCGGCCAACGAGGTATTCCACAACCCGGCCAAGTCGTTGGCCACCAGAATGAGCGGCCGGCGAGTCGTTCTGTGTGGGAGTGGTTCCGTGACAACAGCACTCGCAGAGTTCTCGAGCGTTTCGCTGATGAGCTCGGGCCTGAATGCCGCTGCCGCCGAGATGTCGGAGGTGATTCGTTCGGCGCGGGCGCTGTTCGCGCCGGACGCAGCTTCGCGTGATTCGGTGTTCCACGACCCGTTCTTTCACGATCCGCAACTGGACGGCGCACTGCCGACCCCGCCGGCGCGGGCGTTCGTCTTCGCGACCGAATCCACGCGCGGGGAGGCGAGACGCCGGATGGACGCACTGGCCGACGCCGATCTGGTGGTGGCGGCAGACGAAGACCAGACCAACGTGGTGATATCGGAGATGGAGCAGGTATTCGTGTTGGCGTCTCGAGTAGACATGGCCGCGGCGTACGTGCAGTTGACGGGCGGTGCGAAGTAAGTGCGTGAACTCGAAGGTGCACTTCGTTCTTACGCGTGGGGCTCGCGAACGGCAATTGCCGAACTACGCGGTCTTGCGACCCCGTCGAATCATCCCGAAGCGGAGTTGTGGTTGGGCGCCCACCCGGGCGACCCGGCGCGCGTGATCACCGAATCCGGAAGCGAGTCGTTGCTCGAGGTCCTGCACCGCGAACCCGAGCGTGAACTCGGCCGTGAGAACCTCGATGCATTCGGTGAGCGACTCCCATTCCTGCTCAAGTTGCTTGCGGCGGAAGAGCCGCTGTCGCTTCAGGCGCATCCCAGCGCCGTTCAAGCCGACGAGGGTTTTCGTCGTGAGAACGCACTCGGCGTTCCCATGGAGTCGCCGATTCGCAACTACAAGGACGGCAGCCACAAGCCCGAACTCGTTGTCGCGCTGAGCAGATTCGAAGCGCTTGCCGGATTCCGTGAGCCGACGCGGACTGTCAAACTGCTGCGCGCTCTGGCCGTCGACGAGTTGGAGCCGTACATCGGTCTGCTCGAAGGCCAACCCGATTCCGACGGACTCCGGGCGTTGTTCACGACATGGATCACGCTGCCGTCCACGGTGCTCGGGACGTTGCTCCCTGCCGTGCTTGCCGGGTGCATCACCTACGTCGCGCACCACGACGCCGAATTCGTGACCGAGATCCGCACCGCGCTGGAATTGAGCGAGGCGTACCCCGGCGACGCCGGCGTTCTTGCGGCACTACTGCTCAACCGCGTCACACTCGAGCCCGGCCAAGGACTGTTTCTCGCTGCGGGAAATCTCCACGCGTATCTCCATGGACTCGCGGTCGAGATCATGGCCAACTCCGACAACGTGCTGCGCGGCGGGCTGACGCCCAAACACGTCGACGTGCCCGAACTGTTGAGGGTTCTGGACTTCGTCGGGGCCGATATCGAAGTGCTCGATCCGGCCCCGTCATCAGGATCAGGTCAGTCAGGATCAGGTCAGTCAGGGTCAGGTAGATACGAGTACGTCACGCCCGCACCTGAATTTCGTTTGACGCGTCTGGAGTTCGACTCGAATGCCACCGACCTCGTTGTCGAAGCCGGCGGCCCGCGGATCCTGATCTGCACCGACGGCGCGGTCACTGCGACGTGCGGTGCCGACACTCTCGACCTCGATCGGGGCCGAGCCGCGTGGATTGCTGCCGACGAGCCCGTAGTACACCTGACCACACAAACCCCGACTGCGCAGGTTTTCAGTGCAGTGGTCGGTCGATAGGAATCTCGGTCGATAGCGAGGAGACATTGTGTCGGCTCATGGTGGCAAGAAGGCAATTCTGGCGGCCCTCGGAGCCAATGCCGGAATTGCCGTAGCCAAGTTCGCCGGATTCTTGATCACCGGATCGTCGTCGATGCTCGCCGAATCGGTGCACTCGGTGGCCGACACGTCCAATCAGGGTTTGCTGCTCTTGGGGCAGAAGAAGGCAGAACGTGAGGCAGATCAACTGCACCCGTTCGGTTACGGGCGCAACCGGTACTTCTATTCGTTCGTCGTTGCACTGGTGCTCTTCACCCTCGGTTCGCTGTTCGCGATCTACGAAGGTATTCACAAGATTCAGCATCCGGAAGAACTCAATTCGGCTTTCGTGGCAATCGCGATCCTGTTCATCGCGATCTGCCTGGAGGGCTACAGCTTCCGGACCGCAGCGAAGGAATCACGACCGCTCAAGGGAAATGCGTCGTGGTGGAACTTCATCCGAACCTCTCGTAGCCCGGAACTCCCGGTTGTGCTGCTCGAGGACACCGGCGCATTGATCGGTCTCGTCCTTGCACTCGGCGGCGTCGGCCTCACGATGGTGACCGGAAATCCGGTCTTCGACGGCATCGGAACTCTGTGCATCGGTGTCCTGCTCGGCATCATCGCGGTCATTCTGATCATCGAAATGCAGTCGCTGCTGATCGGTGAGGGCGCAACGGCGGTGGAGACCGAACTGATCCTCAACGCACTGGTCGACGGAACTCGTATCGAACGCGTCATTCATTGCAAGACGCAGTACCTCGGTCCCGAGGAGATCCTTGTTGCTGCCAAGGTTGCGGTGCCGGTCGGATCGACGATCTCGGATGTGGCGACGGCGATCGACGAGGCCGAGTCTCGCGTGCGCGCTGCAGTGCCTGCGGCGCGGGWGATCTACCTCGAGCCGGACCTGGATCGTCTCAGCGCAGGAGATCGCCCTGAAACAGATCTGCAGGCTCCCGACAAACCCTGAACAAAGCCGCGCCTGCGGGCTTAGGCTGATGCCATCTCTCTACTTGCCCATGGTGGGACCTGCTGGTCCCCAGCAAGGAGGCGGCAATGGCTGTCAAGGACGAGCAGGCCGGATCTGGACGGTCGAAGCTGTTTCGAACCAAATCGATCGAGCAGTCCATCAAGGACACCGACGAGCCGGAGACCAAACTCCGGAAAGAGCTGAACTCGTGGGATCTCACGGTGTTCGGTGTCGCAGTGGTCATCGGTGCGGGCATCTTCACACTCACGGCTCGGACGGCGGGAAACGTCGCCGGGCCGTCGGTTTCCCTGGCTTTTGTCATCGCGGCAATCGCCTGCGGACTGGCAGCGCTGTGTTACGCCGAGTTCGCGTCGACGGTCCCGGTTGCCGGTAGCGCGTACACGTTCTCGTACGCGACATTCGGCGAATTCGTCGCCTGGATCATCGGCTGGGATCTCATCCTCGAATTCGCCTTGGCGTCTTCGGTGGTGGCAAAAGGCTGGTCGCTGTACCTCGGCGAAGTGATGGGTTCACGCAGCCCGATCGTCGAGTTGGGGCCGATCTCGTTCGACTGGGGTGCGGTGCTGGTGATCGCCGTCATCACGATCCTGCTCGCGACCGGCACAAAACTCTCTTCGAGGGTGTCACTGGTGATCACGGCGATCAAGGTCGCGGTGGTGTTGCTGGTGATCATCGTCGGTCTGTTCTACATCGACACCGACAACTACTCGCCGTACATTCCGCCGTCGGAGCCGGGCTCGACGGGAGAGGGCATCCACCAGTCGTTGTTCTCGTACGTGACCGGGGCCGGTGGCAGCACATTCGGGTGGTACGGATTGCTCGCGGCAGCCAGTCTGGTGTTCTTCGCGTTCATCGGCTTCGACGTCGTCGCCACGACTGCGGAGGAGGCGAAGGAGCCGCAGAAGGCGTTGCCACGCGGCATCCTGGGCTCGCTCTTGATCGTCACGGTTCTGTACGTGGCAGTGACACTCGTGTTGACCGGGATGGTGAAGTACACCGAACTCGAGGGCGATACTTCCAACCTGGCAACGGCATTCGCCTTCCACGACATCACGTGGGCGAAAAACGTCATCTCGTTCGGCGCGTTGGCCGGTCTCACGACCGTGGTGATGGTGCTGATGCTCGGTCAGACCAGGGTGCTCTTCGCGATGGCACGCGACGGTCTGATGCCGCGACGCCTGGCGCCGACCGGCAAGCACGGAACTCCCGTGCGGATCACGATCTTGGTCGGCGTTGTGGTCGCGGTGCTCGCCGGAGTGTTCCCGATCGGCACCCTCGAGGAAATGGTCAATATCGGCACGTTGTTCGCGTTTGTTCTCGTGTCGTTGGGGGTTCTCGTGCTTCGTCGGACGCGGCCGGACCTACCCCGCGGGTTCAGGGTGCCACTGGTCCCGCTGATCCCGATCCTGGCTGTCCTCGCGTGTCTCTGGTTGATGTTCAACCTGTCGGTGGAGACCTGGATGAGGTTCGTGGTCTGGATGGCCCTCGGAGTTGTCATCTACTTCGCCTACAGCAGGCAGCATTCGTTGATCGGGAAGCGTGAACGCGGCGAAATCGAGTAAATGTACAAAGATTATTATTTGTCTATCACTTGTACAAATAGCGTAGTACTGTCTATCTCAGGGTGAACTGACTCACAGTTGTCGAGTCGGTCCGAATCGAGGAGGTAGACCGTGTCGACGCACGTGAACTCGCAGTCCGGGCAGACGCTCCCGCCCGAGCAGTGGCGTGACAAGAAGAGATATCTTTGGCTGCTCGGCCTGGTGCCGCCGACGGCGGTCTTCATTGCCGTCGGATTGGTTGCGTTGTTCAACAGTCTCGGGTGGAACGCGGTCTCGCCGGTGTGGTGGTGGATCGGGCCTTTGCTCGTCTACATCCTGCTCCCGATCCTCGACATCTTCTTCGGTCCGGACGGCGAGAATCCGCCGGACGAGGTGATGGAGCGCCTCGAGAACGACAAGTACTACCGGTACTGCACCTACATCTACATACCGTTCCAGTTGGCCAGCCTGGTCCTGGCCTGCTATCTCTGGTCGGCGACCGACCTGTCCTGGCTCGGAATCGACGGGGGACTGGGGCTGATCTCCAAGATCGGTCTGGCGATCAGTATCGGTTGCGTCGCAGGAATCGGGATCAACACCGCACACGAACTAGGTCACAAGAAGGACGATCTCGAGCGCTGGTTGTCGAAGATCACTCTGGCGCAGTCGTTTTACGGCCACTTCTACATCGAGCACAATCGTGGACACCACGTGCGGGTCGCCACGCCCGAGGATCCGGCGTCGTCTCGCTTCGGCGAGAGCTTCTGGACCTTCCTGCCGCGCAGTGTGTGGGGATCTCTGCGCTCGTCGTGGTCCCTGGAGAAAGCCAGGCTCGATCGACTGGGTAAGAAGCCGTGGACAATTCGCAACGACGTCCTGCATTCGTGGTTGATGTCCGTCGTACTCTTCGGTGTCCTCGTCGCCGTCTTCGGGCTCTCGGTGCTGCCGTTCCTGGTGCTGCAGGCCGTCTTCGGATTCTGCCTGCTCGAAACCGTCAACTACCTCGAGCATTACGGACTGAAGCGTCGCCGTCTGGACAGTGGGCGGTACGAGCGCGCCGCACCGGAGCACAGTTGGAACAGCGATCACATCTGCACCAACATCTTCCTGTATCACCTCCAGCGTCACAGTGACCATCATGCGAACCCGACACGTCGTTATCAGACGCTTCGAAGCATGGACGGTGCACCCAACTTGCCCAGTGGGTACGCGAGCATGATCATGCTCGCCTACGTTCCGCCGCTGTGGCGAAAAGTAATGGATCCCAAGGTCCTTGCCCATTACGGCGGTGACATCACCCGAGTCAACGTTCAGCCGTCCAAGCGTGATCGCATTCTCGCCCGATACGGAGCAGCGTGATGAGCAGCTACCGATGCCCGGTGTGTGAATACGTCTACGACGAGTCGAAGGGTGCACCACGAGAAGGGTTTCCGGCAGGAACGCCGTGGGATGCCGTGCCGGACGACTGGTGCTGCCCGGACTGCGGCGTCCGGGAGAAGCTCGACTTCGAACCGATGCCGGCGACGGCGGGGAGTGAATCATGAACGACTACAAGCTGTATCAGTGCGCGCAATGCGGATTCGAGTACGACGAGGCAGTCGGCTGGCCGGAGGACGGTATCGAACCGGGCACTCGCTGGGGCGACATTCCCGAAGACTGGAGTTGCCCGGACTGCGGCGCGGCGAAGAGCGACTTCTTCATGGTGGAGGTCGAGCGGCGGTGAGATGCGTCGGCGTCGAACGGACCTAGGTGCGGCGGTAGTGTCGTCACCATGACTTCGACGCCAACTCGTCTGCCGCAGAAAGAAGCGTCGCGCCTGCTGCTGCGTACGTCGGTGCTCGATTCGATGCGTGAGTTGTTGACCGAGCGTGACTGGTCCGAGGTGACGCTGACAGTTCTGGCCAAGCATGCCGGTGTGAGTCGTCAGACGCTCTACAACGAGTTCGGTTCGAGGCAAGGGCTTGCCGAGGCATACGCGCTTCGCCTTGCCGACGGATTCGTCGATGCGGTGGACGAGGCCATGGTGGCGAACGACGGACGTGCAGTCGAGGCATTGACGGCGGGCTTCGGCTCGTTTTTCGCCTCCAGCGCAACCGACCCGTTGGTGATCTCTCTGCTCACCGGTGAGGCCAAGCCGGACCTTCTTCGCCTGATCACCACTGACAGCGCGGTCATCATCGAACGCGCGTCGTCGCGGCTTGCGGAGAGCTTCCAGCGAGGGTGGATTCAGGCGTCACCCACCGATGCCGGGATTCTGGCCAGGGCGATTGCGCGTCTCGGGCTCAGCTACATTTCGATGCCGCCGGAGTCCGAGGTTTCGGTGGCGGAGGATCTGGGCACATTGCTCGGGCCATTCATCGACGTGGCGCGCGAGGGTCGCGCAGTAGAGGGGCGGGAGAGGGCGTCTAACCGATAGCCTGGTACACCGATAGGCTTGTGCATAGTTTGCACGTCAACCAGGAGAGGCAGATGACGACCTCAGTTTCAACAACGCCCGTGGCCGAGAGCCGTAACGGCATCGACTTCAAAGTTGCAGATCTTTCGCTCGCGGAGTTCGGTCGCAAGGAAATCCGTCTGGCAGAGCACGAGATGCCCGGCCTCATGGCGCTTCGTCGCGAATACGCAGAGGTGTTGCCGCTCAAGGGCGCTCGCGTTTCCGGCTCGCTGCACATGACCATTCAGACCGCGGTTCTGATCGAGACGCTGACGGCGCTCGGCGCCGAGGTCCGCTGGGCTTCGTGCAACATCTTCTCCACGCAGGATCATGCTGCCGCCGCCATCGTCGTCGGTCCGCACGGCACCCCGGAAGAGCCCAAGGGCGTTCCGGTTTTCGCCTGGAAGGGTGAAACCCTCGAAGAGTACTGGTGGGCAGCGGAGCAGATGCTGACCTGGCCGGGCGAGCCCGCCAACATGATTCTCGACGATGGCGGCGACGCCACCATGCTGGTGCTCAAGGGCGCACAGTTCGAGAAGGCCGGCGTCGTGCCGCCGACGGACGACGACCAGGATTCCGACGAGTACAAGGTCTTCCTTGCGCTTCTGCGTCAGTCGCTCGCCGCTGACAAGGGCAAGTGGACTGCGATCGCCGAGTCCGTCCAGGGTGTCACCGAGGAGACCACCACGGGCGTTCTGCGTCTGTACCAGGTTGCCGCTGCCGGCGAACTCACGTTCCCCGCGATCAACGTCAACGACTCGGTCACCAAGAGCAAGTTCGACAACAAGTACGGCACACGCCACTCGCTGCTCGACGGCATCAACCGCGGCACCGACGTTCTGATCGGCGGCAAGGCTGCGYTGGTCTGTGGTTACGGAGACGTCGGCAAGGGTTGTGCCGAGGCACTTCGTGGCCAGGGCGCTCGCGTCGCGGTCACCGAGGTCGACCCCATCAACGCCCTTCAGGCGCTCATGGACGGCTTCGAGGTCAAGACAGTCGAGCAGGCCATCGGCTGGGCCGACATCGTGATCACGTCCACCGGTAACAAGGACATCATCACGTTCGAGCACATGAAGGCCATGAAGCACCAGGCCATCCTGGGCAACATCGGTCACTTCGACAACGAGATCGACATGGCAGGCCTCGAGAAGTCCGGCGACGTCACGCGGATCAACATCAAGCCGCAGGTCGACGAGTTCACCTTCGCCGACGGCCACTCGATCATCGTGCTGTCCGAAGGCCGCCTGCTCAACCTCGGCAACGCGACGGGCCACCCGTCGTTCGTGATGAGCAACAGCTTCTCCAACCAGGTCATCGCACAGATCGAACTGTGGACGAAGCCGGACGAGTACGACAACGAGGTCTACCGCCTCCCGAAGCACCTCGACGAGAAGGTCGCCAAGATCCACGTCGAGGCGCTCGGTGGCACGCTGACCAAGCTCACGAAAGATCAGGCTGAGTACATCGGCGTCGACGTCGAAGGCCCGTACAAGCCGGAGCACTACCGCTACTGACCCGGCGATTCGTCGCTGAGAATGTAGTGCCCGCCGTCCCCCGGTCTGCGCAAGCAGGCCGGGGGATAGGCTTGTCCGCCGTGGGAACACTGGTGGCATTGGAAGGCCTCGACGGAGCTGGAAAGCGAACGTTGATCGGCAAAGTGGAGACCGAACTCCGCCGCGGCGGCACGTCGATCGCGACTCTGGATTTTCCGCGGTACGGAAAGTCGATCCACGCGGATCTTGCTGCCGAGGCGCTCAAAGGATCACACGGAGACCTGGCCGAATCCGTGAACGCGATGGCAGTCCTGTTCGCCTTGGACCGCGCCGGTGCTGCGGCTCGGATCTCGGAACTGTTGTCCACCAACGACATTGTTCTCCTCGACCGCTATGTTGCCTCCAACGCTGCCTACAACGCGGCGCGAGTGCATCAGGGCGTGGACGGCGAGATGGTCGCCTGGATCCGTGAATTGGAGTTGGGTCGACTCGCTCTCCCCGCTCCCGATCTGCAGCTGTACCTCGACGTACCGGTAGCTCTGGCCGAGCAGCGCGCCCGCTCCCGTGAGGCCCAGGACGCGTCGCGTCAGCTCGACGCCTACGAGCGCGACGGCGGTCTGCAGGCCAGAACCGGTGAGCTCTACAAGCAGTTGGCAGCGACGAACTGGGCCTCACCCTGGTGGATCGTGGGGCCGGAGACGGACCCGGCCGATCTGGCACGCAGGCTCGCGGATTTCGCGTGATCGGTCACCCTGGCAGCCGGGATTCGAACTTTCCGGCACAGTAGAGGGAAAGACGCGGCACGCCGCACGGCCTCGTAACGGTCTGATTCATCGCTCCGAGATGCAACGATAGGGATATGAAACCAAGGATTCTGGTTGTCGACGACGACACGGCACTCGCCGAGATGCTCACGATCGTGCTGCGTGGTGAGGGTTTTGATCCCTACGTGGTAGGCGACGGAACCCTGGCGCTCGCGGCAGTGCGTGAGACGCGCCCCGATCTCGTCCTGCTCGATCTCATGCTTCCCGGAATGAACGGGATCGACGTATGCCGGGTTCTGCGTGCGGATTCCGGTGTGCCCATCGTGATGTTGACGGCCAAGACCGACACAGTCGACGTCGTGCTCGGCCTCGAATCCGGTGCGGACGACTACATCATGAAGCCGTTCAAGCCGAAGGAGTTGGTGGCGCGAGTTCGCGCTCGCCTGCGCCGCACCGAAGAGGAACCGGCCGAGCTGCTGAGCATCGCCGACATCGTGATCGACGTGCCGGCGCACAAGGTCAGCCGCGGCAGCGAGCAGATCTCGCTCACACCACTCGAATTCGACCTGCTGGTCGCATTGGCGCGCAAGCCGCGCCAGGTGTTCACCCGTGAAGTCCTCCTCGAGCAGGTGTGGGGATACCGCCACGCCGCCGACACCCGTCTGGTGAACGTGCACGTTCAGCGTTTGCGCGCCAAGGTCGAAACTGATCCCGAGAATCCCGAAGTGGTTCTGACGGTCAGGGGGGTCGGCTACAAGGCCGGACCGCCGTGAGCGGAGTTTCCAGGTGGCGTCGTCGTCTCAATCGACGGCTGACGCCATTTCTGYGGTGGTGTCACTCGATGAGCAACACCCTCGCGCACACGTGGCGACGCTCGCTCCAGTTGCGAGTGGTCGTCTCGACTTTGACGTTGTCCTTGATCGTCATCGTCATTCTCGGTGTCGTGCTGACCAGCCAGATCACCGATCGACTGTTGGAAACGAAGATCACCGCGGCAACCGAGGAAATGGACCGTGCCCGCGGCATCGTCGAAGACCAACTCGCGGGCGTCGACGATTCGACGGCGCTCAACGTTCAATTGGAAAGCGCTGCATCCGGACTGACAAGCCGTCGCAACCAGACCTCGGGCCAGGCCTCCGGGTCGGCCGGCACCTTCGACCCGGTGCTCATCGTGCCCGGGGACGGGCCGCGCCAGCCGACGAGTTCGGGACCGGTCGATCAAATCCCAGACAACCTGCGCGAGTTCGTCAAACGCGGCCAGATCAGCTACCAATTCGCGACGGTGTCCAACCCGAACGGTTACTCCGGTCCCGCGCTGATCATCGGTAGCCCCACCGCGTCGTCGATATCGGGACTCGAGCTGTACCTGATCTTCCCGCTCGCAAGCGAAGACCGGAGTCTGTCGCTTGTTCGAAGCACCCTGCTGA
Organism: Rhodococcus sp. P4_F3_2; assembly: GCF_056401335.1. Taxonomy (NCBI): domain Bacteria; kingdom Bacillati; phylum Actinomycetota; class Actinomycetes; order Mycobacteriales; family Nocardiaceae; genus Rhodococcus; species Rhodococcus sp. P4_F3_2. Next base: position 277,850 of record NZ_JBFUJN010000012.1, on the reverse strand, counting down.
TCGGTGGAGCCGTGTTGCTGGTGCTCCTGGCTGCGATTTCGCTGTTGGTTGCCAGGCAGGTCGTGCTTCCCATCCGATCGGCCTCACGAATCGCGGTGCGTTTCGCAGACGGCCGACTCAAGGAACGAATGCCGGTCCGCGGCGAGGACGACATGGCGCGCTTGGCCATGTCCTTCAACGAGATGGCCGAGAGTCTGTCCAAACAGATCACCCAGTTGGAGGAGTTCGGCAGTCTCCAGAAACGCTTCACCTCCGATGTCAGCCATGAACTCCGCACACCTCTGACCACGGTCCGCATGGCAGCCGACCTGATCTACGACGGCAGCGAAAACCTCGATCCGATGCTGCGTCGGTCGTCGGAACTGCTTGTCGCCGAGCTGGACAGGTTCGAGGGGCTTCTGGCGGACCTCCTCGAGATCTCCCGCCACGACGCCGGTGTCGCGGAACTCGCATCCGAACAACTCGACGTGCGTATGTGTGCGCGAGCGGCCGTTTCCACAGTTCGCCATCTCGCCCGCGAATCCGGCACCGAACTGATCGTGGACATGCCGGACGAGCCCGTCATGGCAGATGTCGATCCGCGCCGCGTCGAACGCATCCTGCGAAATCTCCTGGCCAACGCCATCGACCACGGTGAGGGGAAGCCGATTCTGCTTCGCCTTCGCGCCGACGACAATGCCCTCGCCTTCATCGTCCGCGACAGTGGCGTCGGGTTGCGTCCGGGCGAGGAGAAGTTGGTCTTCAACCGGTTCTGGCGATCGGACCCGTCCCGCGTGCGCCGCAGTGGCGGCACCGGACTCGGCCTCGCGATCAGCGTCGAAGACGCGAATCTGCACGACGGCAAGCTCGAGGCCTGGGGCGAACCGGGAGTCGGCGCCTGCTTCCGGCTGACGCTCTCGCGCACCCGTGGCAAGAAAGTCGTGTCGAGCCCACTGCCTCTCAAGCCGACGACCACAAAGTTCGTCCGCACCCCGAGCGAAGCCGACATCGTCGCCGATACCGTCGGCGAGGTCACGTCGTCCCTGCCGACTCCGCGCGAATCGGACTCGCGGAACGAGTCCAACGGTGGGGATCGATCATGATCGGAACCCGCCGCCGTCTGGCACTTCTCGCAACGACGCTCAGCGTGCTGTTGCTGACCGGCGCGTGCGCGAGTTTGCCGGAATCCTCCTCGCCGCAGGCAATCGGAACTCTGGCAACCGCTGTGCCCGGAACCTCCGTCGAATCACCGGCATCGGGGCGAGAGCCGGACTTGCTGGTACGTGACTTCGTCAAGGCGAGTACCGATCCGTCCAACCGGCATGCCGCAGCCCGTCAGTACCTCACCAAAGACGCGTCGGCGCGCTGGGACGACGCGGCCAGTGCCGTCATCGTCGACAAGATCGACACCCTGTCGGCGTCGCGAACCAGTTCCGAAGCGGTGTACACGATTCGTGTGAACAAGGTCGGTCGCCTCGACCCCGGCGGGCTGTACGTCCCCGAAGAGGGCAGCTTCGAAGCGAAGATGACGCTGACGTTGACCGATGGCGAATGGCGTATCAGCGATCTGCCACCCGGTGTGATCATGGAGCGCCCGCAGTTCCTCGGCGCATATCAGCGGAAGTCGTTGTTCTTCCTCGACCCGACCAGCCAGACAGTCGTCCCCGACCTTCGCTGGATCTCCGGCGGACAGGACCAGGTGGCAGCTCAGCTGATCGGCCTCATGATCGACGGACCGAAGGCAGCGCTGGCGCCGGCTGTACGAAACGAACTCGGCAATGGCGTGTCGGTGATCGGTCCGATCACCAAGGCCGACGGCAAGCCGGGACAGGTCGGAGTCGGTCTCGGCGGTGTGCGCATCAACTTCCGTCTGGACAATCCGATGGATGCTGCGACGCGCGGTTTGTTTGCAGCGCAAGTCATCTGGACGCTCGCCAATGCCGATGTCGCGGGACCGTACGTTCTGGAGATCGACGGCGAGCCGCTGGACGCGGCTCATGCGGAAGGCTGGACCACCGCCGACGTCGCGTCCACCAACCCGCTGGCCACCACGAGTGCGACCGTCGGACTGCACGCACTGCGCAACGGTTCACTGGTGAGCGTCAGCGAGCAGGAGGCGACTCCGGTGCCCGGTTTCGCGGGCAATGCGGGCAACCTCACGGCGGCTGCTCTCTCGCGGGACGGCAAGTTGGTCGCAGCCGTCGCAGACACCGCTCGGCCGGATCCAGCCACCCGGTTCGACTTGTCGCTCGGTACATACGGCGATGGTTCCGCTCCGGTGCTCGAAGGCAGCGCCATCACCCGGCCCTCGTGGGAACTCGACAACAACGCGGTCTGGGCGGCGGTGAACGGCAATACCGTCGTTCGGGTCGTCCGCGAACCAGGAACCGGTCGGGTGTCGGTCACCAACGTCGATGTCGGGGCCTTGACGTCGGTCGGCTCCACGATCTCGGAATTGCGTCTCTCTCGCGACGGCGTGCGAGCCGCGATGATCATCGACGGCAAGGTCTACCTGGCCGTGGTCGTGCGCACACCCAGCGGGGTCTACGCCCTGACGAGTCCGCGTGCTGTGGCGTCCGGCTTGGGAAGTACCGCGCTCTCACTCGACTGGAGCAACAGCGACACCATCGTGATCGCGCGCAGTGGAGCCGATATACCGGTCGTCCAGGTCGCGATAGACGGTTCACGAATGGACGCGCTGCCGAGTGGAAACCTGACCGCTCCCGTCACCTCCGTGGATGCGTCGCCGACCACCGAGTACGTCGCCGACGCGCGTGCGGTGTTCCAACTGAACAACAACGACCCCGCCGGGGATCGACGCTGGCGTGAAGTGACTGTGCTGACCGGACAGAAGGCGATTCCGGTTCTACCTGGCTGACGTCTCTGTGCTCTGGTGCATGTCTGTGCTCTGATGCATGTCGGTGCTCTGATTCATGATTCGGCCATGGGGGACAAGAAATTCGGTGCCGGATTGCTCGATCTGCTGTTGCCACGCGAGTGTGGTGGGTGTGGCCGCACGGGGACGCTGTGGTGCGGTGAGTGCGCGGAACTGCTGCGTGACCATCCGGTTCAATTGAGTCCGCGCGTAGACCCGGGCGTGCCGGTCTGGGCACTCGGCCGCTACGACGGCCCCAGGCGGCGCAGTGTGATCGAGATGAAGGAACGGGGTCGTCGGGACCTCGCGACGCCTCTGGGGATCGCTGTGGCCGGTGCATTGGGCACTCTGGAACGGTGGGGCGAGGTCGGCGGCGGGGGTCGTACGCCGATCATGCTGGTGCCTGCTCCCACACGCGCCCGAGCGGCGCGTTCTCGCGGGGGTGATCCGGTTCGCCGGATAGCCGAGAGTGTGCGCGAAAAGAGGGAAGTTGGTTCTGTCGAGGGGCGTCCGGTACGTGTCTGTCCGATTCTCCGGATGACGCGAGGCGTACGTGACTCGGTCGGACTGTCCGCGGCCGACCGAGTGACCAATGTGAACGGTCATGTGTCTCTCGACACCACTGCAGTCTCTTCGATTGTCGGGGACGGCGACATCGTCCTGCTCGACGACGTCCTGACCACGGGAGCGACTGCGGCAGAGTCGGTTCGGGCTCTCGCGCTCAGTGGGATTCGGACAACTCTCGTGCTTGTTCTTGCAGGGGCTTAGATGAATTTCGTTGGAACAGTGGCACTCGCGCGCGTTACGTACTAGCGTCGGCGGCACACCCGAAAATACTGGTAGGAGGTGGTACTTCGATACTGGTGCCGGGCGGATCCCCTCTCGGTACTTGCAGAATTTGCCGCCGCCCACCGTGGGGCGGGGCCGTAATTGGGAGGTACGAGTGACGACCCCTTCGCAAGCCTCGTTTTTCATCGAGGACGCCACCATCGAGCGTTCCGAGAATGCCGCAGCTCCGAGATCCGACGTCGTAGTCAAGGGACGAAATGTCGAGATCCCCGATCACTTCCGAATCTACGTTTCGGAAAAGCTGGCGCGACTCGAACACTTCGACCCCTCCATATTCCACTTCGACGTGGAACTTCAACATGAACGCAACCGACGACAGGCCAAGAGTTGCCAGCGCGTCGAGATCACCGCTCGAGGTAAAGGCCCGGTGGCCCGAGCCGAAGCGTCCGCAGACAGCTTCTACGCCGCCTTCGAATCGGTGATCGACAAGCTCGAGAGTCGCCTCCGTCGAACCAAGGACCGCAAGAAGGTCCATTACGGCGACAAGCGACCGGTGTCCGTCGCGGAGGCAACCGCCTCCCTCGTCGACGCAGACTCACTCGGAGTCACACCGGACATTTCGCTGAACGGCCAAGAGCCGGACGAGTACGACGGCCCGGGACGCGTGGTCCGCACGAAGGATCACCCGGCCGAGCCGATGACCATCGACGACGCTCTGTACGAGATGGAATTGGTCGGACACGACTTCTTTCTCTTCCATGACAAGGAGTCGGACAAGCCGTCCGTCGTCTACCGTCGTCACGCTTTCGACTACGGATTGATCCGCCTGACATGACCCAATCGGTGGTGGGTTTGCTCGCTCGCCGCCGGTAGCGCCTACCATGGAATCCGGCCGGAGTTTTCGGACCCCGGCCGGATTTTCAGTGTGTGACCCCTGTCGCCGAAGATTGAGGACGAAGAAGACTGTGCCGTCGCTGTCGCTATCGAAGCTGCTCCGTGTTGGTGAAGGTCGCATGGTCAAGCGGCTCAAGCACATCGCCGAGCATGTGGAATCTCTGTCGCCCGATGTCGAAGGCCTGACAGACGAGCAACTCAAAGCCAAGACCACCGAGTTCCGTGAGCGCTATGCCGCGGGGGAAACTCTCGACGAGTTGCTGCCCGAGGCATTCTCCGTGGCCCGTGAGACGTCGTGGCGCGTGATCAACCAGAAGCACTTCCACGTGCAGATCATGGGTGGCGCGGCCCTGCACTTCGGCAACGTCGCCGAGATGAAGACCGGTGAGGGCAAGACTCTGACGTCGGTTCTTCCGGCTTATCTCAACGCGATCGCCGGTGACGGCGTCCATGTGGTCACGACCAACGACTACCTCGCCAAGCGTGACTCCGAGTGGATGGGTCGCGTTCACCGCGCCCTCGGCCTCGAGACCAGTGTGATTCTCTCGGGCATGACGCCGGCTGAGCGCCGCGTCGCCTACGCAGCCGACATCACGTACGGCACCAACAACGAGTTCGGCTTCGACTACCTGCGCGACAACATGACGCATTCGCTGGACGACCTGGTCCAGCGTGGCCACGCGTTTGCCATCGTCGACGAGGTCGACTCGATCCTCATCGACGAAGCCCGAACCCCGCTCATCATCTCGGGCCCGGCCGACGGCTCCAGCAAGTGGTACAGCGAGTTCGCTCGCATCGCGCCGCTGCTGAAGAAGGACGTCCACTACGAGGTCGACATCCGCAAGCGCACCATCGGTGTGCACGAGGCGGGCGTCGAACTGGTCGAGGACCAGCTCGGTATCGACAACCTGTACGAAGCCGCGAATTCTCCGCTGGTGAGCTACTTGAACAACGCGATCAAGGCCAAGGAGCTCTACACCAAGGACAAGGACTACATCGTCCGCGACGGTGAGGTCATCATCGTCGACGAGTTCACCGGCCGCGTGCTGGTCGGCCGTCGCTACAACGAGGGCATGCACCAGGCGATCGAGGCCAAGGAGAAGGTGGAGATCAAGGCTGAGAATCAGACTCTCGCCACCATCACGCTGCAGAACTACTTCCGTTTGTACGACAAGTTGTCGGGCATGACGGGTACCGCCGAGACGGAAGCTGCCGAGCTTCACCAGACTTACACCCTCGGTGTGATCCCGATCCCGACCAACCGTCCGATGGTCCGAGTCGACAACGGCGACCTCATCTACAAGACAGAGGAAGCCAAGTTCGACGCGGTGGTCGACGATGTCGTCGAGCGCCACGAGAACGGCCAGCCCGTCCTGATCGGTACCACCAGCGTCGAGCGCTCGGAGTACCTGTCCAAGCAGTTCACCAAGCGCGGCGTTGCACACAACGTCCTCAATGCGAAGTTCCACGAGAAGGAAGCGACCATCATCGCCGAGGCCGGTCGCTCCGGTGCGGTCACCGTCGCGACCAACATGGCCGGCCGTGGTACCGACGTCGTTCTCGGTGGTAACCCGGACATCATCGCGGACATCGCGCTGCGCAAGAAGGGCCTCGATCCGGTCACGACGCCGGACGAGTACGAAGCAGCCTGGGACGCAGTCCTGGACGAGGTCAAGGCTGAGGTCAAGGCAGACGCGGAGAAGGTCCGCGACGCCGGCGGCCTGTACGTTCTGGGCACCGAGCGTCACGAATCGCGTCGTATCGACAACCAGTTGCGCGGTCGTTCCGGACGTCAGGGTGATCCAGGCGAATCGCGGTTCTACCTTTCGCTCGGTGACGAGCTCATGCGTCGCTTCAACGGTTCGGCCCTCGAGTCGATCATGACGCGCCTCAACCTTCCCGACGACGTCCCGATCGAAGCCAAGATGGTCTCGAAGGCCATCAAGAGCGCTCAGACTCAGGTCGAGCAGCAGAACTTCGAAATTCGCAAGAATGTCCTCAAGTACGACGAGGTCATGAACCAGCAGCGAACGGTCATCTACAAGGAGCGCCGCCAGATCCTCGAGGGTGAGGACATGGAGGGCCAGGTCGAGCAGATGATCACTGACGTGGTCACCGCCTACGTCGACGGTGCGACCGCCGAGGGATACGTCGAGGACTGGGATCTCGAGCAGCTGTGGACCGCGCTCAAGACGCTCTACCCGGTCGGCATCGATCACAAGACGTTGGCAGGGGAGGACGGCGCAGGCATCAACAGTGACCTGAGCCGTGACGATCTGCGAACCGCTTTGCTCGAAGACGCCCACGCGGCGTACAAGAAGCGCGAAGCCGAGATCGATGCGATCGCCGGCGAAAACGGTATGCGTGAACTCGAGCGTCGTGTCTTCCTCTCGGTCCTGGACCGCAAGTGGCGAGAGCATCTCTACGAGATGGATTACCTCAAGGAGGGAATCGGTCTGCGTGCGATGGCCCAGCGCGATCCGCTGGTCGAGTACCAGCGCGAGGGTTACGACATGTTCATCGGCATGCTCGACGGATTGAAGGAAGAGTCCGTCGGATTCCTCTTCAACCTGCAGGTCGAGGCAGCTCCGGCGCAGCCCGCGAGCGGAATCTCCGTCACGGCCGGCTCGGCCGCTGCGGCGTCCGCCACGGCGCCCAAGCCGCTCCCGACGCAGGAAGCCGCAGCCAGGACAACCGGAACTGCTGCCCCGACGGCGTTGCGCGCCAAGGGACTTGACGACGAAGGTCCGTCGCGATTGACGTACACCGGCCCGGACGAGGACGGCAAGGCGAAGGCAACGCGTGACTCGGCCGCCGACTCCGGTGACGGGGCGGCCTCGCGCCGCGAACGTCGTGAAGCAGCACGGACGCAGTCGAAGAGCAATCGAGCTCCGAAGTCCAAGCGCAAGCGCTGAGGTTCAGTACAGCTGAGCTACCAGCGCAGTTAGTACTCAGCAGGCTGGACGGTCACACCACGTGTAGTGCGGTGACCGTCCAGCCTGTTCCGTCTGTATGGTCGATCCGACCCGCGACGGCAAATGTCTGCGTGCCTCGTGTGTACGTCGCACAGACTTCGGCGGTACTCTTCGATACTGCTTGAACGTGGGTGCGGTGAACGGCCGCGCCGCCCAGCTTCCGGGCCGAAAATTCCGAAGTATAAAGTCGCGAAACAACTTCCAGGACGGACGGCGTCAATACGCCCTTGAGTTGCCGCGGATTTCGTCGCCGGTCGACGGTTTCGAGAACCAGGCGAAGTGATCGGTTCCAGAAGATGTCGGCACCCGCCAACTGCGGTTCCAGCACGTGAGTGAAACCGGCACTGGACGACGTCCCGTTGTGTGGTGTCTTTCGTGGGCGACGCAGCATTCGGTCGGTTCGGCACTGCGCTCGGTCGGGTCGGCACTGCGGCCGCGTAAGCGCGACGGTATGCGCGTGAGGCTCGAATTGTGGTGCCGGCTCGAGAATGATTGTGCAGTCCTGCTCCATGACATCCCCCCGGATGATCGTGCGTCCGAGATGGTCGTCTCGGACTTCGCTCCCCCGAGCGATGGTGAGAAGCATGACACGAAACGCTCGAGATGTCGCCGTGATCACCATCGCGACTTAGGGTGATGGCGTGCGGGGACTTCTGTTGGATGTCGGTGGCGTGCTGTTCGGTCCGGGATCGGATCTCGACGGCTTGAGCGCGGTCGTGCGCGCGGTGAAGGCCCGCGGAATCGTGACGGGAATCGTCAGCAACGATCCCGGCGGTGCCAATGCTCAGTGGTTGCGGGATCTCGGAGACGGGGTCTTGGTCGACGACGTGATCTTGTCCGGTGATGTCGAGATGGCGAAGCCCGACGCCGAGATCTATCTATTGGCGGCGAGTCGTTTGGGCGTCGAGCCGGAGGACTTCGTTTTCGTGGATGATCTCGAAATCAACGTCCGGGCGGCGGTGGCAGTCGGGATGGTCGGGGTCCACCACGTCGGCTCGGAATCGACCATCGAGGAGTTGTCGATTCTGTTCGATCTCGGCGAAGGAGGGGACACGAAGCCATGGTGAACAGACTGACGACTCAGGATGCTGCTTTCTACTTCCTCGAAGCCGGGACGACGCCGATGCATGTCGGCTCGTTGGGGATCTTCAGGCAACTGCGAAACGGGATCGATCACGAGGAATTGCTTCGTCTGGTCGAAGAGCGGCTCGGATCGGTTCCGCGTTACCGCCAGCGAGTGCGTGAGGTGGCGTTCGGCCTGGCCCGCCCCGTCTGGGTGGACGACTCGGATTTCGACATCACCTATCACGTACGCCGATCGGCTCTGCCCAAACCAGGTTCCGACGAACAGCTGATGGATCTGATCGCGCGGCTGACGTCGAGACCCCTCGACAGCACGAGGCCGTTGTGGGAGATGTACCTGGTCGAGGGGCTGAGCAGAAACAGATTTGCCATCTTCACGAAGTCTCATTCGTCGTTGGTGGACGGCGAGGCGGCTCCAGAGATCAGTCAGGTGATCTTCGATCCGGAGAAGAATCGAGCGCCAGGCCCCGAAGAATTGTGGATGCCCGCCAGGCCACCGAGCGATACCAGCTTGTTGGTCAGTGCAATGGCAGATCTCGTGACGAGCCCGGGGGAGGGGATCGCGCGGGCGCGTGCAGCGTTCAACGACGTGACCACATCCGTCACCGAGGCTGTGAGTGCACTCGGGAAACTCGCGGAAGTGGTTCGAACGGCGACCCAGGTGGCCCCGTCGAGCCCGCTCAACGCCACCATCTCGCGCAATCGACRCCTTGCGGTGGCCAAGACGTCTCTCGAGGACTATCGACGTATTCGCGCGCGGTACGGGTGCGAGATCAATGACGTGATTCTCACCGTCATCGCAGGTGCGATGCGGAACTGGCTGCTCTCGCGTGGTGAGCCGGTGACCGAGGCGACCATCGTGCGGGCGATGGTGCCCATGTCGGTGTACACGGACGGCCCCGAGAGTCCCGACGTCGACGATCCGCAGGCGCCGGGGCATGTTTCGTCGTTCCTCATCGACCTGCCTGTCGGTGAACCCAACGCGGTTGTTCGGCTCTCTCACGTGGCGCATGCGACGGAGGCATTCGCGCGTCAGGGTCGGCGGGTCACCGCGCAGACGATGGTGCGAATGTCCGGGTTTGCGCCGGCGACGCTGCATGCGATGAGCTCCCGTGCGGCCAGTAGTCTGTCGCAGCGAATGTTCAACTTGATGATCACCAATGCGCCAGGGCCACAGTTCCCGCTCTACCTCGGTGGGGCTCGGATGCTGGAGATGTATCCGGTGTCGCCACTGCTCAAGAATCAGACACTCAGCATCGCCCTGACGTCGTACGACGGAAATGTCTACTACGGTTTGAATGCCGACCGTGACGCGATGTCGGACGTCGACGTCGTTCGTTCGCTGATCTTCGAGTCACTCGAGGAATTGACGGATGCGAGTCGGTGACGAACGAGCATGAAGGTGGTCTCATGAGGGTGTACGTACCGGCGACGGTCGAGATTTTGCAGAAGTTGGTCGCAGATCAGGAGTTCGACCCGATGAGCCGGACGGCTTTTGCGGTCACCCCGACTCTGCGTGAGTCGTACGCGGCGGGCGATGACGACGAGTTGGCCGAGGTCGCCATGGGGGAGGCTGCGCGTGCGTCGCTGCGGCTGATCGCCGGAACCGAGGGTGACGTCACCTTCCGGCGTGCTGTCGTTGCCGCCGACGTCGACGATGCCGATGTGAAGTTGCGGCCCGATCTCGACGATTCTGTAGTTCGATTGGCGGGTCCTGTGACGATGGCTCAGGTTGCATCTGTGCATGTCGACCTCCAACAGGCAGAATCGGACATCGAGCGCGCTGCTGGCATAGTCGACGCGGCGGATCTCGGCGATGCTGATGCCGAGTTCACGCTCGGCGACGCGGAGGACCACGAGTTGGCGTGGTACGCCGCGCAGGAGTTGCCGTTCTTGCTCGACCTGCTGTGAATGTGCTTACCGTGAAGTAACCTACGGTACCGTAACCTGATAACCTACGGTACCGTAGGCAGTGGGTTCGGAAGGTGAGAGGTGGAGGTCTGATGGGTCTGAAGGACTGGATCGAGGCACCGGCAGCGTCGGTAGTTCCGGCAGCGCGGTCGAAGCTCAATCTGCTTCGTGGTGCGGCGGCGCGGCTGACCACACCATTGCTTCCCGACGACTATCTGCACCTCGCAAATCCGTTGTGGTCCGCCCGCGAGCTGCGTGGTCAGATCGTCGAAGTCCGGCCTGAGACCACGGATTCGGCGACCATCGTCATCAAGCCGGGGTGGGGATTCGACTTCAACTACCAGCCGGGGCAGTACATCGGCATCGGTCTGCATATCGACGGACGCTGGCATTGGCGGTCGTACTCACTTACTTCGCCTCCCAACTGGGAGAACAAGCGCATTTCCATCGCGGTCAAGGCCATGCCAGAGGGCTTTCTCTCGAGCCACCTCGTCAGCGGGGCCGTGCCGTCGGGAACCATCGTTCGGCTGGCCACGCCTTCGGGCAACTTCGCGTTGCCGGATCCGCCGCCGGAGAAGATCCTGTTCATCACCGCCGGCAGTGGCATCACTCCGGTCATGGGCATGTTGCGGACGATGAACCGGCGCGGTCAATTGCCCGACGTCATGCACATCCACTCGGCGCCGACGGAATCCGACGTGATGTTCGCCGACGAACTCACGGCACTGCACGCCGAGCACGAGGACTTCGTGAGTCACGTTCAGCTCACGCGCCGCGACGGAAAATTCAAACTCAGTTCTCTCGACACGGTCTGCCCCGACTGGCGTGAGCGCCACACCTGGGCGTGCGGACCCCTTCCGTTGCTCGACGAGCTCGAAGACGTCTGGAAGGCGGAAGGCATCGAGGATCGACTCCATATGGAGCGATTCGCGGTTTCACGCATCGACGCCTCGGCGGACGGCGGCACGGTCACGTTCGAGAAGTCGGGTAAGACGATCACCGTCGACGGCGCGACGACGCTTCTGGAAGCCGGCGAGCAGTCCGGCGCCTTGATGCCCTTCGGTTGCCGCATGGGCATCTGCCAGACGTGTGTCGTGCCTCTCGTCGCCGGCCACGCAATCGACCTACGCTCGGGAAAACAGCACGCGGAGGGCGAGCGGATTCAGACGTGCATCTCCGCTGCCGCCGGCGACTGTACGCTGGACGCATAGCTTCTAGGCACACGGAGGACCACGGTGGCCATCACCGATATCAAAGAGTTTTCGCACCTCACCGAGGCCGATGTCGAAGCTCTCGGACGTGAACTCGATCAGATTCGACTCGACATCGAAGACTCTCGTGGAATCCGGGACGCCCGCTACATTCGTCGCGTCATTCGCGTCCAGCGGGCGTTGGAACTCGGTGGGCGTATCGCGCTGTTCGGCAGTCGGTACCGACCGGCATGGCTGGTCGGCACGACCCTGCTGAGCCTGTCGAAGATCATCGAGAACATGGAGCTCGGGCATAACGTCATGCACGGGCAATGGGACTGGATGAACGATCCCGAGATTCACTCCGTTTCGTGGGAGTGGGATCAGACCGGTCCTTCCGAGCACTGGAAGCGTGCGCACAACTACCAGCACCACACGTACACCAACGTCGTCGGGATGGACGAGGACCTCGGTTTCGGGATCCTGCGTATGACGCGTGACGAGCCGTGGAAGCCGATCAACCTCTTCCAGCCGATCGCCAACGTGATCTTGGCGGCCACGTTCGAGTGGGGCATCGCGCTGCACGACCTCACGGCGGCAGCGGAGTTGGAGGGCGCGGAAAAGGGGCAACTGAACTCGCAGGCGAACAAAGACTTCGCGCGCAAGATCTTTCGTCAGGTGGGCAAGGACTTCATCTTGTTCCCCGCGCTGACGGGGCCGGCGTGGAAGTCGACCATGACGGCCAATGCCACCGCGAATCTCGTGCGCAACCTGTGGGCGTACGTCGTCATCTTCTGTGGTCACTTCCCGGACGGCGCCGAGAAGTTCACCGTTGCCGAATTCGAGCAGGAGACTCGTCACGAGTGGTACCTGCGCCAGATGCTCGGTAGCGCGAACTTCAATTCGGGCAAGCTCATGGGACTCATGAGTGGCAACCTGAGCTACCAGATCGAGCACCACGTCTTCCCTGATCTGCCGAGCAACCGCTACCCCGAAATTGCCGTGAAGATGCGTGCATTGTGCGAGAAGTTCGATCTCCCGTACACCACCGGTTCGCTCTTCAAGCAGTATCTCCTGGCGCTGCGCACGATCCACAAGCTGGCCTTGCCGGACAAGTGGCTGACTGCGACCTCGGATAATGCTCCGGAAACGTCCTCGGAACTACGGTTCCGTGACTCAGGGTTCCGGGACGCAGCCATGGCGATGGTCGAGGACCTGCGTACCGATCCGGTCACCGGCAAGCGCCTCGGATTGTTGACCGCACTCAAGTCGCAGGCGCGTTCTCGCATGCCGAAGCGCCGGAAGTGATATAGGTTACATCGGGAAAAACCTAACCTACGGTGCCGTAAGTTACGCTACAGTAGGTGCAGTTGATCTGAACGATTCGAAGTCATGATCGTTCTGCACTTACTACTTTGCGCCTAACTCACTGCTAGGAGGCTTTCCATGGCGATTGCAGATGTCAAGGAATATGCACATCTCACGGACGCCGACATCGAGGCGCTCGGCCGCGAACTCGACGCGATTCGTCGCGACATCGAGGAGTCGCGCGGCGAGAAGGACGCGCGCTACGTGCGCAACGTCATTCGCCTGCAGCGTTCACTCGAAATCGGCGGCCGCGCAGTGCTTTTCGCCAGCCGTCGCCGTCCGGCGTGGCTCGCCGGAGTTGGCCTGCTGACGCTCTCGAAGATCATCGAGAACATGGAACTCGGGCACAACGTGATGCACGGTCAGTGGGACTGGATGAACGACCCGGAGATCCACTCCACCTCGTGGGAGTGGGACGTCACCGGCCCGTCTGCGCACTGGAAGCAGACCCACAACTACCTGCATCACAAGTACACCAACGTCCTCGGAATGGACGACGACGTCGGATACGGACTCCTGCGCGTCACCCGCGATCAGCGATGGAAGCCCTTCAACGCCGGCAATCTGGTCTACAACACGCTGCTCGCGCTGTTCTTCGAGTACGGCATCGCCGCACAGCACCTCGAGCTCGGCAAGGTGGCCAAGGGCCGCGCCGACAAGGAAGAGACCCAGCGCAAGCTCCGCGAGGTCGGCGAGAAGATCGGCAAGCAGGTCCTGCGCGACTACGTCATCTACCCGGCCATCACCGGCCCGGCGTGGAAGAGCACGTTGTCGGCCAACTTCACCGCCAACACCCTGCGGAACGTGTGGACCAACGCGGTCATCTTCTGCGGTCACTTCCCGGACGGTGCCGAGAAGTTCACCAAGGAAGACATCGACAAGGAAACGCAGGCTCAGTGGTACCTGCGTCAGATGCTCGGTAGCGCCAACATCGAGGGCAGCGCGCTCATGGACTTCATGACGGGCAACCTGAGCTACCAGATCGAGCATCACCTGTTCCCCGATCTGCCCAGCAACCGCTACAAGGACATCGCGGTCACGGTGCGTCAGCTCGCGGACAAGTACGACCTGCCGTACACGACGGGCCCACTTGCCGTGCAGTACGCCAAGTCCTGGCGCACCATCGCCAAGCTGTCGCTGCCCAACAAGTACCTCAAGGACACCGTCGACAATGCGCCCGAGACGGCGTCGGAGCGGATGTTCGACGGCGAACTTACGTCGACTGTCGATCCCGTGACCGGGCGTCGTAACGGTCTCAAGAGCGCCATCGCACGTAAGCGCAAGAGTGGAAAGCTGCGCAGCCTTCTCGGCCTGCGCTGATTTCCCGCCTGCGCTGACCAGACGCAACAAGCGGCCCGACACCATTCGACATGGTGCCGGGCCGCTTTGCTGTTCTCGCGCTGGGGCGTCGTGCAGGGGTGTCGCTCAGTACTGATCGTTGGACTTGATCGCTTCCAGCAGTTGTCGCACAGCGACGACGCGTCGAGCGGATTTGCCCTCCAGCAGGTCGAGCTTGCATTCGGGGTCTGCCGGCGGCCCGAGGTGCGTGCATCCGCGCGGGCAATCCTCGATCGCCGCAGCGAGATCCGAGAATGCAGCCACCACGTTCTCGGGCGAGATGTGCGCCAGACCAAACGAACGGATGCCAGGGGTGTCGATCACCCAGCCGCCACCGGCGAGGGGGAGTGCCACCGATTGCGTCGATGTGTGCCGGCCCTTGCCGACGCCGGATACGATGCCGACCGCTCGATTGGCATCGGGGACAAGGCGATTGACCAATGTCGACTTTCCGACGCCGGAATGTCCGATCAGGGCGGTCAACTTGTGCTCGAGGATCTGCGTCAGTTCGTCCAGGGGATCGTCGCGACCGGCGACGACCACTTGGATGTCGAGGTCGGCGAATGTGCTCGCGAATTCCTCGGGTGGTTCGAGGTCGCTCTTGGTCAGGCAGACGATCGGTGTCAGGCCACCCACGTAGGCGGCGACCAGTGCGCGCTCGACAAAACCGGTGCGCGGTGGGGGATCGGCGAGTGCTACGACGATGAGCAACTGCTCCGCGTTCGCGACGACGATGCGTTCGAAGGGATCGGTGTCGTCGGCCGTCCGTCGCAGAACCGTAGAACGCTCGGAGACCCGGACAATGCGGGCGAGGGTATCGGTTTTGCCGGACAGATCGCCGACGATGTCCACCTGATCGCCGACGACGATGGGGGTGCGGCCAAGTTCGCGGGCGCGCATCGTGACGATCAGCCGGTCGGGATCGCCGCCGAGGACGCAACCCCAACGGCCACGATCCTTCGACACCACCATCCCCGATTCGGCCGAGAGATGTTCGGGCCGAGTCTTCGTACGGGGGCGGGATCCGCGGCCGGGACGTACCCGGACGTCGGACTCGTCGTACTGCCGCGGACTCAGAAGCTTGCCTTCGGTGTCGCCGGCGAACTCTCGAGCATGTCGATCCACATGTTCTCGAAGCCGGGCAGTGTCTTGGCTGTGGTTCCGACATCGTCGACGTCGACGCCGTCGACGACCAGGCCGATGATGGCGCCGGCTGTTGCCATGCGGTGGTCGGCATACGAGAGCCATTGTCCGCCATGGAGTTCCGCGGGAACGATCGTCAGGCCGTCGTCGGTTTCGGTGACGGAACCGCCGAGCTTGTTGATCTCGTCGGCGAGGGCGGCCAGACGGTCGGTCTCGTGCCCGCGCAGGTGTGCAATACCTCGTAGATGCGAGGTGCCCTCGGCGAGAGCGGCCAGGGCCGCGACGGTGGGGGTCAGCTCTCCCACGTCGTGGAGGTCGATGTCGATGCCGCGCAGTTTCTCCGGGCCGCGAACGGTCAGCACGCCGTCGGCAAGAGTGACGTCGGCGCCCATCGAGGCGAGGATCCCGCGGATCGCGTCGCCGGGCTGCGTCGTCGACGACGGCCACATCGGGACGCTGACGGTTCCGCCGGTAACAGCGGCTGCGGCCAGGAACGGTGTGGCGTTGGAGAGATCGGGTTCGATCGCCCAGTCCACGGCGCGCACCGGCCCCGGTGCCACCCGCCACGTGTCTGCGTCTCCGCCCGTGGCTGGTGTCGTCACGGAAACTCCGGATTGGCGGAGCATCTCGACGGTCATGTCGATGTGTGGCATGGACGGGACGGGCTTGCCGTCGTGGTGAACGGTGACACCCTCTTCGAAGGCAGCAGCCGAGAGCAGGAGACCGGAGACGAACTGCGACGAGCCGGATGCGTCGATGGTGACCGTTCCTCCGCGTAGGGATCCGGTTCCGGTGACGGTGAACGGGAGTGCGTCACCTTCGATCCGAGCGCCGAGACCGCGCAGTGCCTCCAAGATGGTGCCGAGGGGGCGGGTGCGTGCTTGCTCGTCGCCGTCGAAGCGGACGATGCCGTCGGCCATCGCGGCGAGCGGCGGCAGGAAGCGCATCACGGTGCCGGCCAGGCCGCAGTCGACCTCGCCGCCGCGCAGGGACCCAGGGGTGATGCGAAGCGTGGTCGGATCGCCGGCTTCCTCGACGCCGATGCCGAGGTCACGCAGAGCTGCGATCATCAGGTCGGCGTCACGGCTGCGAAGTGCACCGGTGATCGTGGACGGGCCATCCGCAAGTGCGGCAAGAATCAGAGCTCGATTGGTGATGGACTTGGATCCGGGCAGCGTCACCACTGCATCGACGGGTGCTTGGGCCCTCGGGGCGCTCCACAGACTCAGACTCACATGGTCCATCTTCTCTCATCGGTGGGGGAATGGTCGAAACCGTGCCACCCTGGGTGTCATGTGCGGAAGGTATGCGACCACAGCGGACCCGGCCACCCTGGCGGTGGAACTCGATGCGCTCGACGAGACGGACCACTCGGCGCCCGTCGAAGCCGATTACAACGTGGCCCCCACGACCGAGGTGTTGACCGTCGTCGAACGCCACGATCGGGAGAACCCCGACAGCGATCCGACCAAGAGGATTCGGCGGATGCGGTGGGGATTGGTGCCGTCGTGGACCAAGGAACTGGGCAAAGGCCCGGTCCTGTTCAACGCCCGCGCCGACTCGCTGGCGGAGAAGCCGGCGTTTCGGACCGCCTTCAAGTTCAAGCGTTGCCTGGTCCCCATGGACGGGTGGTACGAGTGGCAGACCGAGGCCACCGGCGGGAAAAAGGCAGCAAAGATTCCTTACTACATGCACCCCGCCGACGGATCACGGCTGTTCATGGCGGGCGTGTGGTCTGCCTGGCGGGACCCGAGGGTCGAGAACGCGAGCCCCGTCCTGAGCTGCTCGATCGTCACAGTCGACTCTCTCGGTCACCTCGAGCAGGTTCACGACCGCATGCCCCTCGCCCTGCCTCGTGACCGCTGGGAGGCGTGGCTCGATCCCGACAACACCGTCGATTCGCCTCTGCTCGAACCGGTGCCGGACCTCTTCGAGCGGATCGACGTCGATCGAGTCCGGCCGCTGGTCAACAGTGTCAAGAACAACGGGCACGAGTTGATCGAGCCGGACGTCGACCGTGCCGGCGAGCAGATCAGCCTGCTCTAGTGGTCAGCCGAGAGCCCAGGTAACGGTCACCTCGAACGAGACCTGCTGGGTTCCCGGGGCGAGAACCATGTCGGACATCGAGGCGTCGGGAGCGCGCATGGTCTGACCGCCGCTCGTGTCGTGTGCCTCGGTGATGGTCACGACGTTTTCGAGCGACGTGCCGGACAGATCCGCGTACTGCTCGGCACGGTTCTTGGCGTCTTCGAAGGCCCGGGTGCGAGCGTCGGCCAGAAGCTGAGAGTCGTCGTCGATGGCGAAGGCGACGTTGCCGAGCCGTGCCGCGTTTCCGCCCGCCGCGATGCCGGCGTCCAGGACAGAAGAGGCCCTGTCGAGATCGCGTACGACGATTCGTACCGAGTTGGTTGCCCGGTAGCCGGTCACGTTGCCGCCGACGAACGGTCCGCCGCTGGCGTCGTACTGCGTCTGGACGGACAGATCGCTTGTCTGTACGTCCTCGGGGGCCACACCGGCGGCGACTATCGCGTCGATCATCTGACGGGCCTTGTCATTCGACTCCGAGACCGCTCCCGATACATCCGGGGCAACCACCTCGATGCCGATGTCGGCATTGAGGATGTCCGGAGCTCCGCGGACCTGCCCTGATCCGACTACCGTGACTTCCTTGGCGGCATTGTCCGAACTCCCGCAGGCCGTCAGCGAGACGGTGAGGGCTGCCGCTGCAGCGGTCAGTGCAAGAGTTTTCAGGTGTGGTCGCATGGTGAGACCGTAGCGACCGGATACTCAGCCCGCCGCGATTTGCGCCGTGACCGCGCCACTCAGCTGCACGAGGTGCGTCGGAGCCAGCTCGATCTCGAGCCCGCGTCGACCGGCGCTGCAGAGGATGCGGTCCCAGTCGAGCGCCGACGCATCGATCACGGTCGGCAGTTTCTTGCGTTGGCCGAGCGGTGAGATACCGCCGAAGATGTAGCCGCTCGAGCGCTCGGCTTCGGCGCGATCGGCCATGACGGCTTTGCTCGCACCGAGGGCAGCGGCTGCGGCTTTGAGCGAGAGCTTGTTCGGGACCGGCAGGACCGCGACGGCGAGCTTGCCGGTGTCGAGTTTGACGACCA
The DNA here is from genome assembly GCF_056401335.1 of Rhodococcus sp. P4_F3_2. Lineage (NCBI taxonomy): Bacteria > Bacillati > Actinomycetota > Actinomycetes > Mycobacteriales > Nocardiaceae > Rhodococcus > Rhodococcus sp. P4_F3_2. The sequence goes on along the minus strand of NZ_JBFUJN010000012.1, from coordinate 259,189 downwards.
AGGTCTTGAAGATCTGTGCGGCCTCGACTCCTACCAACTCGGCCAGTGCAGTGACCGCCTCGTCGCCGAAAGATTCGGCGCGAGGATCGTGGTCGTAGCTGTGAACGCGGTGCGGTGTCTTCGACTTGTCGAGAAGTACGGTCGCAGGGGTCGCTGTTCCGGCCATGAGGAACACCCTATGTGGATCGCCGACAGGTACATCCGACCAGGCCGGGAACAGAGTCGCAGACTCCCGTGTTGGTACCAGTTGATGAAACTTGTCCCGAGAAGCGAAGGAGCGACCGTGCTGGCTGTGTGTGAGCCACCACCGGCCCGTGGGTCGGATCTTCAGTTGGCGGTAACCTTGATCCCTACGGCTAGTGAAGGGATCAGAGTGCTGGAACACGACCGGCCCAAGGACGAACCGTCAGGGGTAACTGAACCTATCGACGGCGCTGTGTCCGAAACGCCCGAAACTGCGGATGAGTTGATTGCCCGGTTCGAGCGCGACGCGCTCCCGCTGCTCGACCAGTTGTACGGCGCTGCCCTGCGCATGACGCGGAATCCGGCTGATGCCGAGGATCTCGTGCAGGAGACGTACGTCAAGGCGTACACCGCTTTCCGTTCGTTCCGTGCCGGTACCAACCTGAAAGCCTGGCTGTACCGGATTCTCACGAACACCTACATCAACTCGTACCGCAAGAAGCAGCGCCAACCCGCGCAGTATCCGACGGACGAGATCACCGACTGGCAGTTGGCCGCCACCGCCGAGCACACCTCGACGGGGCTGCGATCGGCCGAGGTGGAGGCGCTCGACGCGTTGCCTGACGACGACATCAAGGCGGCGCTGCAGTCGCTTCCCGAGGAATTCCGTATGGCCGTGTACTACGCCGATGTCGAAGGATTCCCGTACAAGGAGATCGCGGAGATCATGGGCACACCCATCGGAACGGTGATGTCGCGACTGCACCGTGGTCGCAAGCAATTGCGTGGTCTTTTGGCCGATGTCGCAAAAGACCGGGGATTCAATCGGGACGGCGCGGTCGACACAGCCACAGTCGCAGCCACCGAGACGGAAGGTGTCACACGATGAGTGAGCAGGACGAATTCGAAAGGCTCGACTGCTCGGCAGTCATCGCCGACGTCTGGTTGATGCTCGACGGTGAATGCGACGATTCAAGTCGTGCTCGCCTGCAGCGTCATATCGACGATTGTGGATCGTGCCTCGAGGCCTACGGGATCGAGGAGAAGGTCAAGAGCCTGATCAACCGTAAGTGCGGTGGAGACCACGCGCCGGAAAGCCTGCGTCAGCGGCTCACCGTCGAGTTGCGTCGGACCATCGTCATAACGACTACCGAAACCGACAGCTAGCCCGTCAGCGAAGATCTGAGCGGCAGCAGTCGGAAGGCAGTAACGCCGAGGGGCGGGGAAGAAATGCTCCCCCGCCCCTCGGACGTTTTGTTGCGCTACATGTCAGGCGTTTGGACGCTTGCCATGGTTAGCGGCGTTGCCCTTACGGCTGCGCTTCTTACGACCACGCTTACCCATGATTGGTCTCCCTTCTGTTTCTTTCGCGTCATTGTTTCACGCCGATGCCGGTGTGGTTCCATTGGCAGGTCGATCGAGTGATCCGTCGACGTATTTTCGTGGTCAGAGTGCAGTTCCGACAGAAGTGAGGTTCACGATGGCAGAAGACGTGCGCGCCGAGATGGTTTCGACGGTCTACCAGGTCGTCGTGAGCGAGGGAGACGTCGTTGCGGACGGCGACACCCTGGTCATCCTCGAATCCATGAAGATGGAGATTCCCGTCCTGGCCGAAGTTCCGGGAACGGTGACGACGGTGGGCGTCAAGGTCGGCGACGTGATTCAGCAAGGCGATCTGATCGCCGTGATCTCCTAAGCCGGACGATGTCCACTCTCAGTGACCTCCTCGCCGAACACACCGATCTTCCCGGTGCGGCGGTCGACCATCTCCAGCGCGTCGTGGGGGAGTGGCAACTGCTCGCCGACCTCTCCTTTGCCGACGTTCTCCTGTGGGTGGGCACCGAATCGGAGAAGAACCGATCCGAGGGGACGGTCATCTGCGTCGCGCATTGCCGGCCGACAACGGCATCGACGGCTTTTCCGGAGGACGCGGTCGGAACGGTCGTTTCCGAGTCCGAGCACCCGCAGGTTCTTCGCGCTCTCGTCGAGGGCCGCGTCGTGCGCGGGGAAGACGAGACGTGGCGTGAAGGAATGCCGCCGCGTCGGGAAGCCGTTCCGGTGCGTCTGGACGGGCGAGTCATCGCGGTTCTGAGCCGCGACACCAACCTGTCGCACCAGCGAGCGCAGAGTCCGCTCGAGCTCGCGTATCTCGATTGCGCCGAAGACCTGTGTCAGATGATCAGCGACGGAACCTTCCCGATCCGAGAATCGCGCTCCGACACGAACTCGAGCCCACGTGCGGGCGACGGCTTCATCCGTCTCGATACCGAAGGCACCGTCGTCTATGCCAGCCCGAACGCGCTCTCGGCCTATCACCGGATGGGTCTGAGTTCGGATCTGGTGGGCCAAGACCTCGCGGCGTTGACCCGTTCGTTGGTCACCGACCCGTTCGAGTCTCAGGAAGCTGCGGGATACATCCGAGATACGTTGGCGGACAAGCCCGGTCGCCGTATGGAAATCGAGGCGCGCGGGGCGACCGTTCTGCTGCGAGCCCTGGTTCTCAAGCCGGGCGGCCGGCATGTCGGTGCGGCGGTCGTCGTCCGCGACGTCACCGAGGTCAAGCGTCGTGATCGCGCTCTCCTGAGCAAGGACGCAACCATCCGCGAGATTCACCATCGAGTGAAGAACAACCTGCAAACCGTCGCGGCGCTTCTGCGTCTACAGGCCAGGCGAACCGGCAACGACGAAGCGCGACAGGCGTTGACAGAGTCGGTGAGGCGCGTGACGTCCATCGCCCTCGTTCACGACACCTTGTCGATGTCGGTGGACGAAGAGGTGGATCTCGACGAGGTGATCGACCGGTTGGTTCCCATGCTTTCCGATGTCGCGGGAGTGGGTGTGCCGGTGGCGATTCGGCGTGAGGGCAGTTTCGGAGTGTTCTCCGCCGAGCGCGCCACCCCGCTGGTCATGGTGCTGACGGAGTTGGTGCAGAACGCGATCGAGCACGCTTTCGATCCGGGAGTGACCGGCACGGTCACACTCAGCGCCGAGCGTTCTGCACGCTGGTTGGACGTGATCATCCACGACAACGGGCGCGGCCTGCCGGAGAACTTCGACCTCGAGAAGTCCGATCGGCTCGGACTCCAGATCGTGCGGACTTTGTTGGGCGCCGAACTCGGTGGCTCGCTCGGACTGCACCCGGGAAGCGGTGGCGGCACCGACGCGGTTCTGCGTGTGCCGCTCGGTAGACGCACTGCGCGTTACTGATTCGAGCAGCGTTAGCGATTCGAGCAGACAAAAAGCCCGACACCATGTGGTGTCGGGCTGTCGTCTTCGACTGTGCGGAGGGGCTGTTCTCCGCCGCGAGTCGAACGTCTCGGTTCTACCTAGACGGAAGTGCGTGCACGGGTACGTGCGTTACGACGCTTGAGTGCGCGGCGCTCGTCTTCGCTCATTCCGCCCCAGACGCCTGCATCCTGGCCGGACTCGAGAGCCCAGGACAGGCACTCGGCGGTGACGGGGCAGCGGTTGCAGACAACCTTGGCATCAGCGATCTGAGCAAGGGCCGGTCCACTGTTTCCCACCGGGAAGAACAGTTCGGGATCCTCGTCGCGACAGATTGCGTTGTGGCGCCAGTCCATCTTTTTTCGCTCCTTAATTGGGTGTGTATTCACACCATTTGGTACCAATGAGTTTGTGTGTGCGTCATCAATGTTTCCGCACTGTTACTTGTGAATGCTTTCACGAACTCGCGGTATGTCAATAGGTTTGAACGGGTTCGTGGGCCAACTCACTAATTTGTGACACACCTGACGGCCACCTGGGCGTCACCGGCATTTTACCCGATTTCGACTATTCGGCACCAGAGTTTTTGCAGGTCAAACGTGTTGCCTGACTCACGTCGGAATCGGTGCGAACACTTCCAGTGCATCCGGGACCGAGGTGAATTCGACTTTTTCGCGAAGTCCGATGTAGTCGCCGTCCATCTGCAGTCCGATCGGTCGCGACGATTCGATGGTGATTGTCGGGACGTCGTCGGTGCGTAGAAGGACCTTTGATTTCGGTTCTGCGCCGCGTGCGAGGAGCTGTCGCACAACCCGCAGAGACGGTAGGACTTTGGTGCTCGTCATGGCGAAGATGCCGAGTCCACTGTCGAAGGTCGTTCCCGGATTGGTGTGTACGGGACGCTCTTCCAGATATGTCCACGGGCTCGAGTTCGACACGAACGCGTAGTGGACTCCGGAGACGGGATCCTGATCGGGGAGGTGGACTGTCAGGGCGGGCTCGGCTCGCTTGGCACGGAAGAACGCCGCGATCGCGGTTCGGACATACCGGGCGGGTGTGGCGGCGTCACCGTTCTTACGGCTGGCGTCGACGGCCTCGCATACATCGGCGTCGAGGCCCATTCCGGCGTTGAACGTGAACCAACGGTTGTCGCAGTGTGCGAGCCCGATTCGGCGTCTCGTTCGTTCCGAGAGTAGATCGACGAGTTGGTTTGTGGCGTCGATCGGGTCGGCGGCAATACCGAGTGAGCGCGCGAAAACGTTTGCCGAGCCTCCCGGGACGACAGCGATCGTCGGGATCGGACCGACCGGAACCGATTTCATCGACGCGGGATGCGGTGACCCGAGCAGTCCGTTGACCACTTCGTTGACCGTTCCGTCGCCGCCGTGGACGATCACCGAGCCGAAGCCGTCTTCGTGGGCTTCGCGCGCCAGTTCGGCAGCGTGTCCCCGATGTGTGGTGTGCGCCACAGTAAGTCGCACCCGACTCTCGAGGGCGTGTGCCAACAGGTCACGACCGGCAGCGGTGGTGGAGGTGGCATTGGGGTTGACGATCAGCAGTGCGCGCACGGGGCATGAGCCTATCCGGTGTCGTGTTCTAGGCTGGCCTCGTGCCGAATACCGCCAGTCCGAACGCCCTGCCCAAGACAGTCACATGGGCAGGTGCCCTCGTGACGCTGCAAGGGCTGGTTGCCGCCGGGTTCGCGATCGTCGCAGTGATTCGCGGCGCGACCGGCCACGATCAGAGCGTCACCAACGGATACGGATTTGCTGCCTGGGTCGCGATCCTCGGCGGCGCGGTGTTGGCAGCCGGTATCGCTTTGCTGACGGGCCGCCGGTGGGGCCGGGCAATCGCCGTCGTCGCGCAGTTGCTGCTCCTGCCGGTCGCCTGGTCGCTCCTGACCGATTCGCATCAGGTGCCGCTCGGCATCGTTCTGGGTGTCGTCGTTCTCGGCGCTCTGGGCTGCCTGTTCTCGGCTCCGACGTCTCGATGGATGGCAGCGGAGTACGGAGCGTACGCAGACGAGGTGTCGCCGGAAGAGGGACACCCGGACGAGACCGAAGAGCCGCGGGACAAGTAGGACGGAACGCCTACCCTGCTTCAGTCCTACTCAGCTTCGGCGGCAAGAGCTCCGAGGTGGGTGCCGGTCAGGCGATACGTGGTCCACTCCGTCTTCGCGTCGGCGCCGAGTGACTCGTAGAACTTGATCGAGGGCGTGTTCCAATTGAGCACCGACCAGGACAGCCGGGTGTAGTCGTTGTCGGTGCACTCCTTGGCGAGCGCGGCCAGAAGAGCCTTTCCGTGGCCTGATCCGCGCTGGCTGGGCTTGACGTACAGGTCTTCGAGGTAGATGCCGTGGGCGCCGTCCCACGTGGAGAAATTGCGGAACCACAGCGCCATGCCGACGACGTCGTCAGCCGAATTCACAGCGACGTGCGCGAAGGCCGTCGCGGCCGGCCCGAACAATGCCTCGCCGATCTGTTCCGCCTTCACGGTGCACTCGTCGAGGGCCTTCTGGTAGTCCGCCAACTCGTAGATCATGTCGGTGATCGGCTGGACGTCTGCGGGCGTGGCGCGTCGGATCATGGGGAGAATCTTAAGCCTCAAGCCTCCACTAGCGGCGGCACGTTGTGATGGACGAGGTGGCTGGCGCCGTGCTCGTAACCGAGAACCGTGTAAGCGCCCGGGAACAACGCGAAACGCTTTCCTTCGGTGACCGGGAGCTCGAGCCAGCGGGCGATGAGCGCGCGTGAGAAGTGGCCGTGCCCGATCAGGATCACGTCCCGCTCGGGTAGCTGCGAACGCACCATCGACAGCACCATGTCGGTGCGGGCATGGATCTGATCGGTCTGCTCGCCGCCGGGGCACGGGTGTGTCCAGACGGTCCAATCGGGCACCGTTGCGCGGATCTCGGGCGTCGTGAGGCCTTCGTAGTCGCCGTAGTCCCATTCGGAAAGTGCATCCCAGGTTCGCTCTTCCGGCAGGCCGGCGAGATCACCCGTCAACTGTGCGCGCAGCCGCGGACTCGTCAGAATCATGGGGTTCCGGAGGTCGAGGGTTCGCAAGCGATTTCCGGTCGCGGTTGCCTGCATCTCGCCGAGCGGAGTCAGCGGAACCTCGGTCCGGCCCGTGTGTTTCCCGGTGCGTGCCCACTCGGTTTCACCGTGGCGCATGAGTACGACGCGAGCACCGAGGGGGATCGACGAGGGGGCGGACTGGGAGGTCATGTCGACCATCATTGCAGGCTGCCTCGCGTGTGTAGCTCGCCTCCTGGCGCGAAGTGCGCAAGGATCTACGTGTGACGACGGTTCTCGCAGTGGCGAATCAAAAGGGCGGCGTGGCTAAAACCACTACCGTCGCTTCTCTCGGTGCGGCTTTGTCCGCGCTCGGACAACGAGTTCTGGTGGTGGATCTCGACCCGCAGGGCTGCCTGACGTTCTCGCTCGGACACAACCCGGATCGCCTCGAGCGTTCGGTCAACGAGGTCCTGGCGGGTGATCTCGACGCGGTCGACGCCGTGCTGAAAACGGACGACGGTATGGATCTCCTGCCGGCCACCATCGATCTCGCGGGCGCCGAAGCGCTGCTCCTGATGCGACCCGGTCGAGAGTTCGCGCTCAAGCGGGCGCTGTCTCCGCTCCTGGGTTCCTACGACGTCATCATCATCGACTGCCCACCGTCGTTGGGTGTGCTCACACTCAACGGATTGACTGCGGCGCAGTCGGTTCTGGTTCCACTGCAATGCGAAACCCTCGCACACCGCGGCGTCGGACAGTTGCTGCGTACGGTTCGTGAAGTCCAAGCCATCACCAACCCGGATCTTGTTCTGCTCGGCGCACTTCCGACTCTGTACGACGCTCGAACCACGCACAGTCGCGACGTACTCGCTGACGTCAGTGACCGCTACTCCCTCGCCGTTCTGGCGCCGCCGATTCCACGCACGGTCAAGTTCGCCGAGGCCTCTGCTTCCGGCGCGACGGTCCTTGCCGGGCGAAAGAACAAGGGCGCGGATGCCTATCGAGAACTCGCCGACAATCTCGTAAAGCATTGGGCTGGAAATGAAGTCGTGACTTTCGCGCCGGAACTGGCGCTCTGAGGAAGGCGAGAGCTTCTAGTGCAGCGCGAACAAGGTATCGCCGCGCTGTTCCAGAACCGTCTCGCCCGCACTGGCGAGCACGATCGGCGTCGTCGTCTCACCGCGGTCGACTGCGATCATGCGCTGCACCGCTCCGTCCGACGGGCTGACGGCTGCAATCCCGCCCGGAACAGGGATGAGCATCTGACCGGCGACCATGCTTCCGGGCCCGGACGTTCCGTTGACTATCCACGTCGGAGCCAGATCGCTCAGGCGGAGGTTGACGGTCTGCGAGCCGGTCCACCACGTGATCGAAGCTTTGTCGGCGTGGGTGCGGGCCCCTTCGGTCACCGCTCCCTCGATCGGATAGTCGACGATCGGATTGCCGGTTCCGTCGAAAATGGTGATGCGAGAAGCGGTTCCGTTGGCGGCAGGGAGGTAGACGGCCGTCTTCTCGCCGGCCACGGCAAGCAGGCGGGCGCCTTCGGAGTCGAGGAGAATCGAGGATCCGTACTCTTCGGGTTCCTGGGCGTCCTTCGGTGCGGGGTTCATCACCGTCAACCTGTTGGAGGCTTCACCCGGGCAACGCTCGAGTACCGAGACTCGGTTGGCGCTCGACGCAGCGTCGAGCAGCGTGCATCCGGTGCGGGGTTGCTTGTTCGGATTGACCTTCGCGTCGACCCTGCCGTACTCGAGAGTTCGGACGAGGTCCGAGCGCCACAGTTCCATTCGCTCACTGCCGCGTGAGATCAGATAGGTGCCGTCCGCCGACAAGGTGACCGCGGAATCGGCGTCGCTGTTGCGCTGGTCCTTTCGGGCGCCGGTGTCGGCGACCAGTGACGTGACCTGAGAGCAACCGCGATTGTCCTGATAGACGCTGACGACGCGATCCCACGAACCGATCGCACCGCACAGGGGAATGTTGCGCGCGTATCGCCATACTTCTTCGCCTGTTGCCGGGTCGCGGCCGATCACGTCGGAACCGTCGGCGGTGACGACGGCATTTCCGACGGTGATGGGTGCCGTCGAGTCGGCACTGGGAGATTCCCACGTCTGCTTCAGGACGTCGGGTAACAACACCGACGTCGACAGAGGTGGGAGTGGAGATTCGGCGGTGACCGAGGTGGTTCCGCGCGCATCACTGCGCAACCACACCACGGTCACCGCCACGATTACGGCCAGCGCGATTGCCAGCGCACCGATCACATCTGAGCGAGTACGCCTTTCGGGAGCCAGCACATCGGCAGCTTACTCTGCGGCGCCTGCCGTCGCGGAAGCCGCGGGGCGACGACGCCGACGGCGACGCGGCTTGGCCGCTCCGTCTTCGTCCGAGTTCTCGGTAGCGGTTGCCGCCGGTGCCGAAGGGGGAGCTGTGGTGGCGCCGGCGGTGGTGGACGTCGCGGCGTCGGTCGAAGCACCGGCGCGGGTACGGCGGCGAGTCCGGTTGCGACGAGGCGCGGCCTTCTCTTCGTTGCCGTCGGCGTCGGCCGTCTTCGGCGCGTCTGCTTTGTCCGTTGCTGCCTTGTCGGTTGCAGCCTTCTCAGGGGCGGCCTTGGCCCTGCGAACAGTGCCCTTGGCGTCAGCCGGAATCGACAGCTCTTCGTAGAGGTGCGGCGAGCTCGAGTACGTCTCGACCGGATCGGGGATTCCGAGGCTCAGTGCCTTGTCGATGAGCTGCCAGCGAGGAATGTCGTCCCAGTCGACCAGCGTGACGGCGATACCGGTGCGTCCGGCGCGGCCGGTGCGACCGATGCGGTGGACGTAGGTCTTCTCGTCCTCGGGGCACTGGTAGTTGATGACGTGGGTGACGTCGTCGATGTCGATGCCGCGTGCGGCGACGTCGGTGGCGACCAGCACGTCGACCTTGCCGTTGCGGAAGCCCTTCAGGGCCTTCTCGCGGGCAATCTGTCCGAGGTCACCGTGGACGGCACCGACGGAGAAACCGCGCTCGGCGAGATCGTCGGCGACTTTCTGGGCTGTGCGCTTGGTGCGGGTGAAGATCATCGTCGCGCCGCGGCCTTCGGCCTGCAGAACACGGGCGACCATCTCGGCCTTGTCGAGAGCGTGCGCACGGTAGATGTGCTGGCTCGTGCGGTCGTGCACTGCGGAGGATTCGGCTTCCTCGGCGCGAATGTGCGTCGGCTGCGTCAGGAAGGTGCGAGCCAGGGTGATGATCGGGCCGGGCATCGTGGCGGAGAAGAGCATCGTCTGACGCTTGTCGGGGACCATGCCCATGAGGCGTTCGATGTCGGGGAGGAATCCGAGGTCGAGCATTTCGTCGGCCTCGTCGAGGACGAGAACGCCCACTTTGCCCAGGATCAGGTGCGACTGGTTGGCCAGGTCGAGCAGGCGACCCGGGGTGCCGACGACAACGTCGACGCCCTTCTGCAGTGCCGAGATCTGCGCCTCGTACGGCCGACCGCCGTAGATGGGCAGAACCTGGAGACCTCGGTCGCCGACTCGGAGGTACTTGCTGGCGTTCTCGAGGTCGCGAGCGACCTGGATGCACAGTTCGCGGGTGGGAACGATGATCAGAGCGCGAGGCGTGCCGTCGAGGACAGCCGTGCCGTTCTCGGCGGTGACGATGCGATGCAGGAGCGGGACGCCGAAACCGAAGGTCTTGCCCATTCCGGTGCGGGCCTGACCGATGAGGTCGTCACCGGCGAGAGCCAACGGAAGGGTGAGTTCCTGGATGGCGAAGGTGCGCTCGATGCCGATCTCGTTCAGTGCGCGGACGATTTCGTCGCGGACACCGAGTTCGGCGAAGCTCGGGGGTACATGGGTGTCGTCGAGCTGGACGGAAACGGTGTTCTCGGTTGCTTCGTCTTCGTGGTCGACAGTGATCTTGCTCAGGGGACTAGCCTTTCCTCGTGGCGGTACGCACGCACAAGGTAAGGGGCCAGGCCGTAAATCGGCCGATGTCGATGCCCTCTTTTTCTTCGGTCATGCCTACGCCTCAGCACTGAATTCCACTCGGACGAATTCGAACCGTCCGGAGATCTCGGCGAAGCGGGCAACAACCGTCGATGCAGGTGCGCGCACATTATCGGTGGGGTCCGCGTGAGCACAGTCGTGTCGGCTGACCTAAAGCAGCCGTCCCGGCTAACCATAAGAGCCGGGGGAACTGGCGAACTCCCAAGACCATTGTAGCTGCACGTTGTCCGCCCCTCGCGATGACATGTCGAAGATCACCGAATCGGACATGCGGTCCTTGGCGGTCGCGTCGGCCGTCGAAGCACTACAGTTCGTAGTCATGGGCGCACACGATCTTGATGCTTCGACGGACGCTGGAACCGGAGGCCGAGTCGCTTCCGATCACCCCGGCGTGATCGATTTGTTTGCCGTTCTCGCCTACGGCGAGATTTCGGCGTTCTACCGGTTGGCGGAGGACGCACAAATGGCACCGGACCTGCGAGGCAAGGTGGCGTTCGCCAGCATGGCCGCCGCCGAGATGGACCACTTCGAGACTCTGGAAACGGCGCTGACGGAACGTGGCCACGAGATCTTTGCCGTCATGGACCCGTTCGTTCGTGCTCTCGACAACTATCACGCGTCGACGACACCGTCGACGTGGCTGGAATCGCTCGTGAAGGCGTACGTCGGCGACGGAATCGCTGCCGATTTCTACCGCGAGATCGGGCACTCCCTCCCGGCGGATGTCGCCGAGATCGTCGAGGACGTGCTTTCCCAGACGGGCCACTCGGAGTTCGTGGTGCTCGAGGTGAAGGCAGCAGTGGAGGCCAGCACCCGCGCCAAGGACCGGCTGATGTTGTGGGGACGCCGTCTTCTGGGTGAAGCAATCACGCAGGCGCAGTTCGTGCTGGCGCAGCGTGAGGACCTCACGGATCTGGTGATCTCGGCCTCGGGTGACCTCAACGGAGTTGTCGCGTTGTTCGACGGTATGCAGGCAAAGCACGCCGAGCGGATGGCGATTCTCGGACTCGTCTAGGTGCCTGTTCGCTCTGGGCACAGCGTGCAGAGGAGCGTGGGCGGTCGCTGCTGCATTAGCCTTGCGTCGACAACGGATGTAATTCACGAACAGTTCGGAGGTTGACCGTGGAGGTCAAGATCGGTGTAATCGACAGCCCGCGTGAGCTCATCGTCAACAGCGAACAGACCCCTGACGAGGTCGAGACACTGGTCGCGGCTGTCCTCGGTGGCCGCGAGCCGGTTCTGGCTCTCGTCGACGACAAGGGCCGCAAGTTCCTGGTGCAGGCTTCTCGTGTGGCGTACGTGGAGATCGGTCCGTCCGATATCCGCAAGGTCGGTCGTGAGACTGCCCGCCCATTCTCGTTCGGGTTCCGGTTACTTGGTTTCGGCCTGCAGCGGCACGTGTGAGAGACCGCCCCACGCCAGTGTCACGGTGATTTCCACGGCCTCTTCCTTGGGGATCGGCCGCGCGGCTTCGAGCCAGTACCGCGCCGTGAACTGGCTGGCACCGACCAGACCGACGGCAAGAATACGCGCGCGATACGGATCGAGTCCGGAATCCTGACTGACCAGGTCGAACACGGCGTCGACGCAGGCTTCGGTGGCTTGTTCGACGCGTGTCTGGACCTGAGGTTCGCCCATGATGTCGGACTCGAACACCAGGCGGAAGCCCTGCGAGTCGTTGTCGACGAAGTCGAAGAACGCCTGGACTGCGGCGCGGACACGCTGTTTGTTGTCCGTCGTCGATCGCAGGGCTTGGCGTACGCCCGAGATGAGGCTGTCGACATAACTCTGCAGGACTGCGACATACAGTTCGAGCTTGCCTGGAAAGTGTTGGTACAGGACTGGCTTGCTGACACCGGCACACTCGGCGATCTCGTCCATGCCGGCCGAGTGGTACCCGTTCGCGACGAATACCTCACTTGCAGCTGCGAGGAGCTGGAGGCGGCGCGCATCGCGGGGGAGTCGGGTGCTGCGACGTGTTCCGGCAGGCTTGCCAGCCGTTGTACCGCGATCGGAGTCTGTCCGATCCGCGAGTTCTGTCATGTCGCTTCCAATCTGAGCAAAAGTAAATTCGGTCGGCGCGCGGATCCGCGAGTCGCGTGTGCGTACCCGCCAGTATCCTCCGTCACACCGGTCGTAGCCGAATGAACGATACCGTGTGTCGCCCGGGCGAGTCGCGCGTGCCTCGGTGAGCGAGACCAGCGGTCTTTCTCGTTACAGGACGGGTTGCCATGACACGCCAGGACCAGCATGTTTCGGTCAGCCCGGGCGAGTGACTTGCCGTGTGTGAGATTCTGGACGACGTGACTGACCCAGGGGGACCGCGCATGCGTGGACGAACTACGCAGAACCCTGAACGTGAGGAACGTCGAATGCGTAGCGGAACTGGAGCGCCCCGCGACGAACGTCGGCCAGAGGTGCCGGATGATCGTGCCTACGGCGAACGCGACTATCGCGGCATTTCCTCCCATCAGCCCTTGCGTGCCCAATGGGATCCGACCAAACGAGAAGTGGGCCGAACCCCGCGTAATCCGCGGCCCGACCGGGCAGCGCGAAAGCAGAGCAAGCTCGGGCGCTTCGTCTCGACCTACGGTTGGCGGGCCTACGCGATTCCGGTTCTCGTGGTGCTCACCATCCTTGTGATCGTCGACGCAGTACGTCCGGACGCCACAGACACCGCGAGCAAGACGTCGGCCACTGCCGACCTCGCACACAGCACCGACGGAACCGACGTCATCGGTGCGCCGCCGGCCGGAGACGGAACCTTTGCGTCGTCGATACCGTCCGGCGCTCTCCCCGACGGTGGTCCGTTCACCGTCGCGGGCGGCGGAACGTGGCACGTCGTACCGGGTACGACGGGCAAGGTCGGACAGGGAACCGAACGCGAGTTCACGTACACGGTCGAGATCGAGGACGGCGTCGACACGACCGGTTTCGGCGGTGACGAATCGTACGGACGCATGGTCGATCAGACGCTGGCAAATCCGAAGAGTTGGACCAATGATCCCAAGGTCGCGTTCCGGCGCGTCGACGCGGGCGAGCCGGACTTCCGGATCTCCTTGACCTCGCAGATGACTATCCGTGAAGGCTGCGGATACGAGATCGAACTCGAAGGATCCTGCTACAACCCGAGCATGGACCGAGTCCTGCTCAACGAACCGCGATGGGTGCGAGGCGCCATTTCGTTCCAGGGTGACATTGGTTCGTATCGGCAGTATCAGATCAATCACGAGGTCGGCCATGCCATCGGATACGCCGCTCATCAGCCGTGCGAGACCGAAGGCGGACTCGCACCGATCATGATGCAGCAGACCTTCGGAACCGCGAACAACGACATCGCTAGGCTTGATCCCGAGGGCGTCGTTCCGATGAACGGACTCACGTGCCGCTTCAATCCGTGGCCGTACCCCCGAGCGTGACCGGATCGAGAATCCCTGATCTCGTCTTGAACTAGGAGTGTTTCGCGGTGTCTGCAACACCCGTCGTATTGCCACCACTGGTGGAGCCGGCAGCCGAGTTGAGCCGGGAGGAAGTTGCCAGATACAGCCGGCACCTGATCATCCCGAACGTGGGCATGACCGGCCAGAAGCGGCTCAAGAATGCGCGAGTCCTGTTCATCGGCGCCGGTGGATTGGGTTCGCCTGCACTGCTCTATCTCGCGGCCGCAGGAGTGGGCACCATCGGGATCGTCGAGTTCGACGAGGTCGACATGTCGAACCTGCAGCGTCAGGTGATTCACGGACGCTCCGACGTCGGACGCCCGAAGGCGGTCAGCGCGAAGGAGTCGATTCTCGAGATAAACGAGCACGTCGACGTCCGGTTGCACGAATTCCGCCTGGACAACTCCAACGCGGTCGAACTGTTCTCGGAGTACGACCTGATCCTGGACGGTACGGACAACTTCGCGACGCGGTACCTCGTCAACGATGCCGCCGTCATCGCCGGAAAGCCGTACGTGTGGGGCTCGATCTACCGCTTCGAAGGGCAGGTCTCGGTCTTCTGGGAAGACGCCCCGGACGGCGCGGGACTGAATTATCGCGATCTTTACCCGGAGGCGCCGCCGCCCGGAATGGTCCCCTCGTGCGCCGAGGGCGGTGTTCTCGGAGTCCTGCCTGCGACCGTCGGTTCGATCATGGCGACCGAGGCGGTCAAGCTCATCACGGGGATCGGCGAACCGCTTCTCGGGCGCCTGATGATCTACGACGCTCTTGCGATGACGTTCCGGACGATCCGCCTTCAGCGTGATCCGACCCGCGTGCCGGTCACCGCCTTGATCGACTACGACGCGTTCTGCGGCGTCGTGTCCGAAGAGGCGAGCGCTGCTGCTGTCGGTTCTACGATCACGGCGCCGGAGCTGGAGGCCATGATCGGCGAGGGACGATCGATCGAGCTGGTAGACGTACGAGAACCAGTTGAATGGGACATCATGCATCTGCCGGGGGCGGTGCTGATCCCGAAGGACCGCATCCTTTCCGGTGAAGCTCTGGCGACGTTGCCGCAGAACAAGCAGATAGTTCTGTACTGCAAAACCGGCATTCGTTCGGCCGAGGCACTGGCCTTTCTCAAGAACGCCGGTTTCTCCGACGCAGTTCATGTTCAAGGCGGCGCGATCGCCTGGGCGAACCAGGTGGATGCGAGTCTGCCGGTCTACTAGGCGCGCCTCGCGGGAGGCGGCGCCGCGCACCGGTAGCGTTGGGGTGTGAGCACAGGCCAACCTCCCCAGCACGTGTGCTCCACCTTCGGCCTCCGTGAAGTCGATCCCATCCCACTCGGTGCGGATTGGGACGGCGGGTGGCTGTGTGGAGACGTCGTCCTTTCAGCAGTCGCGGATCATGCCCGCGCAGCGTGGTCGGCGAAGGTGCGAGAGAACCTCGAAGTCGACGGCGTTCGGCTGGCTCGACCGGTGCGTTCGACTGACGGTCGTTACGTCGTCTCGGGCTGGCGCGCTGACACATTCATCGTCGGATCGCCGGAACCACGTCACGACGAAGTGGTCTCGATGTCCTGCCGACTGCATGCGGCGACGGCCTCGCTCGAGCGCCCGCGCTTCCTTGCACAACCGCCGGTGCCGCCGTGGGCCGAGGTCGACGTATTCGTCGCCGCTGATCGCGCGGCATGGGAAACGGTTCCGCTGAGGATCGCGAAGGGCGTCGAGCAACTCGAGACGCCCACTCCGGACGGTCGCAAAAGTCTGGAACTGATTGCCGGGCTCGCTACTTTGCGGAAGCCGGTGCAGAGCCCGGACCAGCTCGTGCACGGCGATCTGTTCGGGACGGTGCTGTTCTCGGGCAGTATGGCCCCCGGAATCACCGACATCACGCCGTATTGGCGACCGGCTGCGTGGGCCGCCGCCGTCGCTGTGGTCGACGCGATCTCGTGGGGCGGTGCCGACGAGGCACTGGTCGGCCGGTGGGAAGATCTCCCCGAGTGGCCGCAGATGCTTCTACGTGCGGTGATGTTCCGCCTGGCAGTTCATGTTCTGCATCCCCGCTCGACGGCGGACGCGTTCCCGGGGTTGGCCCGTACTTCCGACATCGTGCGCTTGCTGCTCTAGATCGGGGCGCCGGTACCGAAGTCCGAGACCAGGCCCTCGAACAGCTCGCGTGCGGCGTTCGAGGCGGCCACGGTGTTCCCGTCGACGACAGCGTTGACGAGGTTTGCGTGCTGCGAGTGGAATCCTTCGCCGGTTGCATCGATGTGCTGTTGGATCGTGGTCTCGATGACGGGGAGCAGGGAGTCGTAGAACTCCAGGTAGACCTCGTTGTGGCTGGCCGCGACGATTGCTCTGTGCAGGGCGACGTCCGCGGTGGTGGCAGCGTCGATGTCCTGACCCTCCCATGACGCGGTGCGAAGCTCGAGTAGTCGCGTCAGTTCGGCGATGTCGTCTTCGGTTCGCCGTGCGGCGGCGAGGGTGGCCGCGGTGATGTCGAGTGCGCGCCGAAGTTCGAGTACATCCCGCTGGTGGGCGCCGGCAAAGTAGTTGCCGAGAGTGCCACCGAGGTCGGAGACAGCAACGACGTAGGTGCCCGATCCCTGACGACGTTCCAGCATTCCGGCGTGAACGAGCGCCTGGACCGCCTCGCGCACGGTATTGCGACCGGTCCCGGTCAGCTCCGACAGTTCCGGTTCGGTGGGGATTTTGGAACCGATCGGCCAGGTCCCGCTCCGGATCTCGTTGCGGAGTTGTTCGGTGACCTGCGAGATGAGACTTGCGCGTCGAACGGGTTGCACGTGGTTGTTTCCTCGGGTCCGGGTAAGTGGTGTGAATGTGACGTTAGATTACCGCGCTTGTGCGAGTTCGTCCGGTCATCCTATGATTTGCCGGTGACTGCTCAACTGGAGAGAACCGAAACCCGCTCGTTGATACAAGGCCGTGTGCTCGTTTTCGCTGCGATTGCGATGTCTGCGCTCGTACTTCGACTTGCGGTGACCTCGTTCTCGCCCTTGGCGGCCGAGATTCGCGACGAGATCGGCTTCTCCGCCTCGATCGTCGGTGTCTTCGGCATGGTTCCGACCGCAATGTTCGCCATCTTCGGTCTCATCACTCCCGCCATCGCGAAACGTATCGGGCTCGAGCGAACGGCCCTCGTTGCGATGCTCATGGCCGGCGTCGGAATGCTTTTGCGCGCCATGATGTCTCAGACATGGTCGTTGCTGGCCCTCTCAGCTCTGGCACTGGCAGGCATGGGAATCGGCAATGTCGTGATCCCACCGTTGGTCAAGCGGTACTTCTCGGATCGCCTCGCCACCATGAGTTCGGTCTACATCGTGGCCGTGCAGATCGGCACCATCGTTCCGGCGTTCGTCGCAGTCCCGGTCGCCGACGCCTTCGGGTGGCGGTTCTCGATCGGCTGGTGGTCCGCCTTCGGCTTCGCCGCAGCAGTGCCGTGGTTGATCACCCTCGCTCGCTCGCGCAAAGCTCGCGCGAACGAAGCCGGGTCCGTCGAGAATGCATCGGATTCGGTTGCGGCAGTGGCAGAACAGCCACGCGGTCAGGTCTGGCGTTCTCCCGTGGCCTGGGGGATGGCCGGCATGTTCGGCATGACCTCACTGATCACGTATTCGATGTTCACGTGGATTCCCTCGATCCTTCGTGACGCCGGAGCCAGTGATGCCTTCGGCGGAACGATGGTCGGAATGTTCTCGGTGATCGGGCTCGTCGCAGCGTTCGGTGCGCCGACCCTGTGCGCCCGCATGGCCAATCCCTTCCCTGTCGTGATCGCGTGTGCCGTCTGCTACCTGGTCGGCATGGGCGGGCTGTACTTTGCCCCGATGGCGGCGCCGGTCGTGTGGGTTGTCGTCCTGGGCCTCGGTCCGAGCACGTTCCCGATGTCGCTCACGCTGATCAACCTGCGTACTCGTTCGCACATCGGTTCCTCGGCACTGTCCGGCTTCACCCAGGGCATCGGCTACTCCGTTGCCTGCCTCGGTCCGCTCCTGTTCGGCGTTTTCCACGACGTGTCCGGTGGATACGCTGCGCCGTTCGGCCTGCTCGTCGTCGCTGTGATCGTGGTGCTCCTGGGCGCCTACCAGGCATGCAAGCCTCGGATGCTCGAGGATTCCTGGCACGCACCTGCGAAAAACTAGCTCACACCCGGTCTTGTTACCGGGTGAGGATCAATTGACTTCGCGGTCATCGCACGCAGCACCGGCGCAATAACCGTTTTCTACCTTTGGGTCTCCAACATATTCAGGAGGCCCTGGTGAGTCATTACATCGAGCATTGGGATGCAGAGGACGTCGACGCCTGGGAATCCGGCGGCAAGGACATCGCGAAGCGGAACCTGATCTGGTCAGTGGTAGCCGAACACGTCGGCTTCTCGATCTGGTCGATCTGGTCCGTGATGGTGTTGTTCATGCCGACGGATATCTACGGCATCGACGCGGCCGGAAAGTTCTTCCTCGTCGCAGTGCCCACACTTGTCGGGTCGGTCCTCCGCATTCCATACACGGTTGCCACCGCACGGTTCGGTGGTCGCAACTGGACCGTCATGAGTGCGCTGTTCCTCTTCGTACCAACACTTCTCACGCTCTACCTGATGATGAATCCGGGTGCGTCGTACACCACGTTCATGTTGGTAGCGGCCACTGCAGGTATCGGCGGCGGCAACTTCGCGTCGTCGATGACCAACATCAATGCCTTCTACCCGCAACGCCTCAAGGGGTGGGCGCTYGGTCTCAATGCCGGCGGCGGCAACATCGGTGTGCCGATGATCCAGCTGATCGGTCTGCTGGTGATCGCCACCGTCGGTAACCGTGCTCCGTGGATCGTGTGCGCTGTCTATCTCGTGTTCATTGCCGCTGCTGCCGTCGGTGCCGCGCTGTTCATGGACAACCTGGGCAACCAGAAGTCGGACCTGCGCTCGATGGCCAAGGCACTCAAGTTCTCCGAGTCGTGGGTGATCAGCTTCCTGTACATCGGTACGTTCGGTTCCTTCATCGGATTCAGCTTCGCCTTCGGTCAGGTTCTGCAGATCAACTTCCTCGCCGGCGGTGCCACTCCGGCCGCGGCCGCGCTGCATGCAGCACAGATCGCCTTCATCGGTCCGCTCCTCGGTTCGATCGCCCGGCCCCTCGGCGGCAAACTGGCCGACCGGATCGGCGGCGRCAAGATCACCATGTGGACGTTTGTCGCCATGGCATTCGCTGCATCGATCCTCGTGACGGCCGGAACGATGGACGACAACACCGCGGGCGTCGCCAGCGCCGGAATCATGGTGACATTCGTTCTCGGATTCATCGCCCTGTTCCTGCTCTCCGGCATCGGAAACGGATCCGTTTACAAGATGATCCCGGCGATCTTCGAGGCGAAGGCTCAGAGCTTCGACCACATGGATCGAAGCGAGAAGGCAACGTGGTCGCGCAGTATCTCCGGTGCTCTCATCGGATTTGCCGGTGCGGTAGGCGGTTTGGGCGGCGTCGGCATCAACCTGGTGCTGCGCGCGTCGTACAGCAGCCCCGCGAAGTCGGCGACCATGGCCTTCTGGGTGTTCCTGGCCTTCTACATCGCCTGCATCGCAGTCACCTGGTTCGTCTTCCTGCGCAAGCCGTCGACGCTGACCACAGACGTCGACGAGGCGAAAGTGGCAGTCACGGCGTGAGCGGTCCGCGGAATCTCAGAACTATCTCGTACCTCAGGGAAGTAGGCGTCATGAGCAAGTCGGTTGTTGTCATCGGACACGGAATGGTCGGACACCGATTCGTCGAGGCACTGCGTTCGCGCGACGAAGCGAACAACTGGTCGGTGACCGTACTCTGCGACGAGCAGTACGCAGCGTACGACCGAGTCGGGCTGTCCTCGTACGTCGGAGCGTGGGACCCCAAGGAATTGGCACTGGCCGGTAACGATTACGTCGGTGACAGCCTGGTCGACCTCCGAGTGGGGGAAGGCGCGCTCTCGATCGACAAAGATGCACGCACGGTCACGACAACAACCGGCGAGACGATCTCCTACGACGCTCTGGTGATGGCGACCGGTTCGTATCCGTTCGTGCCTCCCGTACCGGGGCACGACGGCGACGGATGTTTTGTCTACCGCACCCTCGACGACCTCGACGGTATCCGGGCCGCCGCCGAGAAGGCGGGTCCTGGCGCTGTCGGCGTCGTGGTGGGCGGCGGTCTTCTCGGACTCGAGGCCGCAAATGCTCTCTCGCTCATGGGAATGACGGCACATGTCGTCGAACACAATGCGCGATTGATGCCGATGCAGGTCGACGAGGGCGGCGGCGCACTGCTCGCTCGCCTCGTCACCGAACTCGGTCTCACCGTTCACACCGGAGTCGGGACGGCGGGAATCTCGCAGGCCGACAACGGAATCGTGGTCGAACTATCCGACGGCTCCACCATCGACGCGTCGCTGCTCGTCTTCTCCGCCGGAGTTCGTCCGCGTGATCAGCTGGCCCGCGACGCCGGCATCGCAGTGGGGGAGCGTGGCGGCATCCTGACCGACCTCGGCTGCGTGACTTCGGACGAGAACATCTATGCCGTCGGAGAATGTGCTGCGGTGGAAGGCCGTTGCTACGGTCTGGTTGCTCCCGGCTACACGACGGCCGAGATCGTGGCCGATCGTCTGCTCGGCGGCGCCGCGGATTTCCCGGGCGCCGACATGTCCACCAAGCTCAAGCTCATGGGCGTCGACGTCGCCAGTTTCGGTGACGCGATGGCGACCTCACCGGGAGCTCTCGAAGTTGTCCTCAGCGACGCGTCCAAGGGGACGTACGCGAAGCTCGTGGTCTCCGATGACGCGAAGATCCTGCTCGGCGGCATTCTTGTCGGTGACGCGTCGGCCTACGCGTCGCTGCGCCCGCTGGTCGGTCGCGAACTACCTGGTGACCCGGCGACATTGATCTCGCCTGCGGGGGAGAAGCCGGGTGCAGGCTCGCTGCCCGACGATGCAGAGGTGTGCTCGTGCAACGCGGTGACCAAGGGAGCCATCTGCGGCGCAATCGCGGCCGGCGCATGCGACATTGCTTCGGTGAAGGCGTGCACCAGCGCCGGAACCACCTGTGGCGGTTGCCTTCCCACTGTGAAGCAGCTGCTGGCCGATTCCGGCGTCGTGATGTCGAAGGCACTGTGCGAGCATTTTGCGCAATCGCGGGCCGAGTTGTTCCAGATCGTGCAGTCGACGCAGACCAGAACCTTCTCGGCGCTGATCGCCAAGTACGGCAAGGGCGCCGGTTGCGACATCTGCAAGCCCGTAGTCGCTTCGATTCTGGCATCGACGGACTCCGATCACATCCTGCACCGCCAGCAGGCGTCGTTGCAGGACACCAACGATCACTTCCTCGCGAACATCCAGAAGAACGGTACGTACTCCGTGGTACCTCGTATGCCTGGCGGCGAGGTCACGGGTGAGCAGCTCATCGTCATCGGTGAGGTGGCGCGTGATTTCGGCTTGTACACGAAGGTGACCGGCGGTCAGCGCATCGACTTGTTCGGGGCTCGTGTCGAACAGTTGCCCGCGATCTGGAAGCGTCTCGTCGACGCCGGGATGGAATCGGGTCAGGCGTACGGCAAGTCCCTGCGGACGGTCAAGAGCTGCGTCGGTTCGAGCTGGTGCCGCTACGGCGTTCAGGACTCCGTGGGAATGGCCGTCGACCTCGAGAACCGCTACCGCGGCCTGCGTTCGCCGCACAAGATCAAGTTCGGCGTCTCGGGATGTGCTCGTGAATGCGCCGAAGCGCGTGGCAAGGACGTCGGCGTCATCGCGACGGAGAACGGTTGGAATCTGTATGTGGGCGGCAACGGCGGACAGTCGCCCAAACACGCTCAACTGCTTGCCGGAGGCCTCGACGACGCAACCTTGGTCAAGTACATCGACCGCTACCTCATGTTCTACATCCGCACCGCCGATCGCCTCCAGCGCACGGCGCCGTGGGTCGAATCACTCGAAGGCGGACTCGATCACCTCAAGGCCGTTATTTGTGAAGACAGCCTGGGAATCGGCGAAGAACTCGAGGCTCTGATGGCCAAGCACGTCGAGGGCTACCAGGACGAATGGGCTGGTGTGCTGGGTGATCCGGAGAAGCTGTCGAGGTTCGTCTCATTTGTGAATGCACCGGAAGAAGCCGACCCGACGGTTGTGTTCGACGAGACCGGAGTGCGCAAGGTTCCAGTCCTGATGGGTATGCCGAGCATCCCTACGCGCCGGTAATAGTCGCGTAACCCGTGGGAAACACGGGGTCCGTAGAAACGTAGACAAGAACCCGCGCGACGTTGTCGCCGGATCGACAGGAGGACTTCGATGAGTGTCATCGATGCGCAGATCGCCAAGCTGGATTCGGATCGACTCGAATGGACGTCGGCCTGCCCGCTGAGCCATCTGATCCCTGGACGCGGGGTCGCCGTGCTTCTTCGCGGCGGCGAGCAGGTGGCGCTGTTCCTGCTAGAGGACGGCACACTGCGGGCTGTCAGCAACTTCGATCCGTACGGCCGCGCCGCGGTGATGTCACGCGGACTCGTCGGCGACCGGGACGGTGAACCGATCGTGGTCTCGCCGCTGCTCAAGCAGGCGTTCTCGCTGGTCGACGGCCGAGCGCTGGACGACTCCACGGTTGCGCTGCCGGTATACGGAGTTCGCGTGTGGGCAGGCGTCGTTCAGGTACACAGCCTTCAGATGCAGGGCGTTCGCTCGACTGTCGCCGATGCAGTCTCGTGAGTGACGACATGCCGTTGGCTGGATTCACGGTAGGTATCACCGCTTCGCGCCGCGCCGAGGAATTCGCGACGTTGCTGACTCGTCGGGGAGCGGACGTCGTTCACGCTCCGGCGATTCGGATCATCCCTCTCGCCGACGACCGCGAGCTCGAAAGGGTGACACAGCAGATCATCTCGGATCCTCCCGAGGTGGTTGTCGCCACCACCGGGATCGGATTCCGGGGTTGGCTGGAAGCAGCCGACGGGTGGGGTGAGGCGGAAAATCTCGGATCCGCGTTGGGCTCGGCTCGTCTGCTCGCGCGCGGACCCAAGGCCAAAGGGGCAATCCGCGCGGCCGACCTTCGTGAAGAATGGTCTCCGGCATCCGAGTCTTCCGCCGAAGTGCTCGAACATCTTCTTGCAGAAGGTGTGTCGGGAAAACGAATCGCCGTTCAACTGCACGGCGCCACTACCGAATGGGAGCCGATTCCCGATTTCTGTCAGGTGCTGCGCGACGCGGGCGCCGAGGTCATCGCGGTCCCTGTCTATCGATGGGAGCCGCCGGAGGATCCGACGCTRCTCGACCGGATGATCGACGCCATCGCTTCAGCCGGAATCGACGCCGTCAGCTTCACCAGTGCACCGGCCGTTGCGTCGATGTTGATGCGCGCCGACAAGACCGGGGATCTCGGCGACATTCTCGACGCGATGCGGGGTCCGGTGGCGGCAATGTGCGTCGGCCCGGTCACCTCGGCGCCGCTCGAAGCCTTGAATGTACCGACCACAGCCCCGGCGCGGGCACGTCTCGGGGCGCTCGCGCGACACATCGTCGACGAACTCCCGCAGCGAGCCAACAAGATTCAAGCCGGCGAACACGAAATCAGCATCCGCGGCGGTTGCGTTGTCGTGGACGGTGAAGTGAAGCAATTGCCGCCGGCTGCGATGTCGCTGATCCGCACTCTCGGTGCCAGCCCCGGCCGAGTCGTCTCCCGCGACGAACTTCTGGCTTCTCTTCCCGGTGGCGGCGGCGACACCCACGCCGTCGAGACCGCCGTCGCCCGATTGCGCGCGTGCCTCGGTGCGCCCAAAGCCGTTCAGACCGTGGTCAAGCGGGGCTATCGACTTGCCCTCGACCCCGGCGACTACGTACAGAATCCAGGTGACTATGCAACGCGATGACGATGTACTCGTAGTGGTAGCTCACGGCACGCGTAGCCCACGTGGCGTGGAAATGGTTGCTGCCCTTGCCGAAGCCGTCGGCACGCGCGTCGGACGCACGCGCGTTGCCTTTGTCGACGTGCTCGGTCCGTCACCTTCTGAAGTCCTCCGAGACACTCCGGGGCGAGCGATTCTCGTACCGGCCTTCCTGGCGTCCGGCTACCACGTTCACACCGATGTTCGACGCGAAGTGACGCTCAGTGGGCACTCGGCTGTGACTGTGACGCCCGCACTCGGACCCGATCCGGCGCTTGCGCGCGTGCTGCTCCGACGCTTGACCGAAGCGGGGTGGAGTCCAGGCGACGCGATAGTGCTTGCTGCCGCCGGGTCCTCCGATGCGCGGGCGCTGCGAGACGTCGAGCGTGCCGCGCTGATGCTCGCCGAAGCGGCGGGGATCCGGGTGGACATCGGATACATCGCGACCGGGCAACCGAAGGTAGCCGATGTGGTTGCAGCAGCACGCGTTCGCGGCGCGAAGCGAGTGTTCGTTGCCTCGTACCTCCTCGCACACGGACTGTTTCACGAAAGATTGCACGCTGCAGGAGCCGATGGTGTGACCGAACCGCTCGGCGTCGATCCGGGAGTGGTGGACCTTGTCGTGAATCGGTATGAGAGTGCGCGAAGGGAACTAGTATCGCTGCATGACGTCTCACTCCGTAACGCCGACGTATGCCGACCTGGTCGCCGCAGTTCGTGAATCCGACGTCAAGGCACAGGCTCTCATCGGCGGACTGACCGAAGAGCAGGCGCGGGAGCCCTCCGGGCTCCCCGGGTGGAGTCGGGGACACGTCGTGACGCACATGTCGCGCAACGCCGACGCGCTGGGCAGATTTGTCGCCGGAGTGCAGGGCGGCGAATCGGGGGAGATGTATCCCGGGGGACCGGACGCGCGCAATGCTGCAATCGAGGAAGGTGCAGATCGCCCGGCTGAGTTGTTGGCTCTCGACTACCGCTTCTCGGGAACGAGACTGGTCGACGCGTTGTGCGAGATCCAGGCAGATCGACTGGACACGCCGGTGCCGTGGCGCAAACCTGTGACGGCATTCGATCTGCCGATTCTGCGCTGGAACGAGATCGAGATTCACCTGATGGACCTCGACATCGGCTACACCTGCCACGACTGGCCTGCCGAGTTCGTGGAATTCACTCTCGCCCGTCAGTTGGGCGCACTGGAGACAGCGGTCCCGGGTGTACGTGTTCCTTCGCTGTCGGATGCGGAGACCTTGGCCTGGTTGGTCGGGAGGCCGACGAGAGTGGGACTGCCGACCCTCCCTGCCTGGCCTTTCTGAGACACGGCCTTTCTGAGACACGACCTTTCTGAGGATTAGAACAGGGTGGGGGCGCTGACGTCGTTGCGTGCTTGGGCCAACCGCGCACTCCACCGTTTCACCAACCACATCTCGACGATCTCGGGTTGGGTGCCGGCGGCATAGGCCCAACTGTCGAGCAGTTCGCAGTACCGGCGGTAGCGACGCGTCGTGAAGCCCGTGACGGAAGGATCCTCGAGCCAGCCCTCGTGGATGAGTGTCGAGACGCCGTACTGATCGATCATCTGAGCGCGTCGCCCTTCGTCCTGTACGCCCACCGCCCACATGAAAGCGGCCATGAGTGATACCCCCACGCCGGGGGTGAGCGGCCACCCGGACCAGGTGTCGCGTCGCACGACCGGCATCGACTTGTTTTTCGAACAGTGATCGAGAATGGCTGTGATCTGGGTCAGCGGATCCTCGTCTTCGCGGTGATGCGGATTGAAGACGTTGGGGAACCGCCGCGTGAACCGTCTGCTTTCGTGCGAGCCTTGCCAGGCCGCGCAGAGAAAGAGCAGTCCGAGGCCGTCGTGCTGGGCGACAACGAGGTCGCTCGACGGGCGAAGGTCGTTGCGTTGAACGATGGCTCGGCCTTCGGTGATCACTTTGCCGTCGAGATCACGCCCGCGCAGGCTGATGGTGTGACCGGCGTCGTTCAGGTGCGCGTTCCACCAATCCAGGTCGACGGTTGCTTCGTCGTCGAGGACGTGCAGTGGAAAGGTGCGGGAGCGGCACCACTCGACCAATGCGTCCGGCGGTTCGAATCCTTCGTCGACACGATTCATGGCGCGATGATCCCACGAGTCGCCGACAGGAATTCGTCCGACGCGCAGGTCACCGAGATGGAACCGGACACTCGCGGTACGCTCCGCTCATGAAATTGGCGTCCTCGCAGGTGCGGCCGGCGCTGTGGACGGTAGCCATCGCCTTGACGGCCACGGGTCTGAGCGGATGCATCGGTGCCGTCGATCGGACGGATTTCGACAACCAGATGCGCGAACGTGGCGGTGGGATGACGTCGGAGTTGGTGCGAGGCGGGTTCGACAGCCTCGCACATAGATACGGCGTCGACGCGATATCGGTGACCAGCATCGACATCAGCCCGATCGAGACGCTCGGCGTCACCGTTCGTGACCCCGGGAAGCCGTCACAGCTCGACAGATTCTCTTTCGACGGCGTCATTCTCAGCGAGCCCATCCCCGTGCAAGTCAGTGTCACCGACGATCTCGATGCGCGATCGTTCACGCTGGATCAAGTGCCGGCATTGGCGAATGTCGAGAAGTTGGTCGATGACGCGCTGGCGAGCAGCGGAGTCGACGACGGCGAAGTCTCCGGGATCTCGGTCAGTCGCACCGAGTCGATACAYGCCTCCGTGATGGTGGAATCCCCACGCTCGCGAGTACTTGTGGTCTTCGAGCCTGACGGAACTCCCTTTCTGGTGCAGCCGCTGTGAGCCGCCGAATCGCTCCGTTACTGATCTCGGTAGCGGTGATCGTGGTCGTGGGAATCTTTGCCGCACTGCTGTCTTCGGTGATCTGGCCCGGCCAGGTCGCGCACTTGGCGCCGATCTTCTGTGAAGAACCGACATCGAGCGCGATGGTCGTCTCGGATTCCTTTACCGACGGCGACGGTACGTCCACCAATTTCACGCTGTACTGCGTCGGACCGCGCGGTCAGACCGTTGATGCCGGCTGGCTGCTGCCGTTCTTGGTGCTGTGGGGCGTGTATTCGCTGGTGCTCGCGATCGTGGTCGGCGTGATCGTGCTGGCGGACGTCGGCCGGCGCGGGCGCCGAAACCGCTGACCCCGTCAGCGTGGGAGGACGACCAATTCGGCGACGGCGCCGTCGTCGGAGTGTGCCGGTACGAGTGCAAACGCCGAGCGTTCGATCAACCCCGCAAGGTGCGCGGTACGTACAGACGGATCGGCGCGCCAGCGACCGTCTTCGGATTGTGTCACCGGCAACAGGCGTACCGCATCGGAACTCACCGCAGCGGCGTTCTCGATGATGCCGAGTAGTGGCGGCGGCGTGTCGCTTCCGGTCAAGGCGGCCACGACGGTGGGCAGCATCGTCAACAGGGTGGTCACGGCGGCATACGGATTGCCGGGGAGGCCGAGAACCACCAGACCACTGGGCAGGACGGCCGTTATCTGAGATCCGCCGGGGCGCGAGGCGACTCGCCCGACAATCGTGCGAGCGCCGAGTCGATCGAGCGCACTGCGCATTTCGTCGGCAGCGCCGCCTCCCGTCGCACCGATGACGACGAGTAGATCGGCTTCCTGGTCGACTCCGTCTGCGAGCACCCGCTCGAAACTGTCCGCAGTGTCTCGCAGGTGCGAATTCGCCACGCACCGTACGCCGTTGCTTTCCAGTAGGTAGGGGAGAATCCCGCCGACGGAGTCGCGAGTTTGACCTTCACGCAGTGGACCGGTCCGCCGGATCTCGTCGCCGGTGACTATCAGGCGTGCCCGTACCGGACCACGGACGAGGGCGTCGAACACTTCACCGCTGGCAGCTGCGGAGATCACCGCCGGAGTCACCGCGGTACCTGTCGGGGCGATCGTGAATCCGGTGGTCCAATCTTCCCCTCGTGGTCGAGCGTCGTTGCGGTGCGGCGCATCCGGCAGTCTCCGTACCATCCGAGATGGCTCGTCGACGGACAGATACTCGTCACGAATTACCGAGGTGGCGCCGAGGGGCAGGTGTGCTCCCGTGGCAATGCGAATCGCTTCACCTTCGCCGAGTTCGAGTTGCCCGTCGGCGCCCGCGATGCGGATCTCGGTGCGGATTCGCCAGGGGCCCTCGCCGGAGACCGCGTACCCGTCCATCGCCGAAACGTCTGACCTGGGAAGATCACCCAGGGCGATCAGAGGCTGCGCGAGCGTTGCTCCGAGGCTGTCGGCGAGATCGGCACGGTGCGGCGGCAATGCTGTCAGCGAGTTCCTGACGGCGGCGCGGGCTTGATCGACCGTCAGCCGCGGATGGCTTCGCGCGCGATCGATGTCTTCCGGTGTGTCGCAGTCGGTCGTACCAGCGACACTCAGCGTCGAGAACGGCTCGGTGACAATCGCTTTCATAGGTTGGTTCTCCAGCCCCGAACTCTCCCGCAATGTGGACAGGCGTTGCCGGAGTTCGCGAAATGTCCATGCGGAGAACAGGAATTGGGTTCGGTTGTTCTCGTCCACGGCGCACGTCACCGGATTGTCCGTCGACGTGGCAGCGATCAAGGCATCGACTGATTCGGCCTCGATGTGCGGCAGGTCGGACGCCAGCACCACCACCACGGCGTTATCGGGTAACCGGGTCGCAGACAACCCGGCCCAGATCGCCTCGACAGGGCCGGCTCCGGCCGGAGATTCCTGAGTTTGGGTGATTCCAGGATCAAGTTCAGGTCGATGCGGGCCGACCACGACGACGGCGTCGAGATGTGACGCTGCTGAAAGCGCGATGTCGAGGAGCCTGCGACCGTGTACGAGAAGGCCAGGTTTGTCGACACCACCCATTCTGGTCCCGCGACCACCCGCCAGAATGACGGCGGCAGTCGGCGGCATGGTGGTCATGCCTCCATGCTGCCCCATCGCCGGGGTGAGGACGACCGGTGACACGGGATCAGAAGTGAAACCGTGCCTTCTTCAGGTCGATCCGACCCTCCTTGATCGGTACCCCTTCGAGTTCGAGCTTGGCGATCTGACGATGAGCCAGGTGCGCCGACGGTTTGCCGGAGGCGCCGAGAACCCGATGCCACGGCAGGTCGGCAGAGTCCGTCCGCATGATCCAACCGACCGTGCGAGCACTGGAAAGTCCTGCAGCATCAGCGATATCGCCGTACGTCGCCACGAAACCGGCCGGAATCGACGCGATGAGTCGCCGTACCTCTTCGATCTGCTCTTCGGTGGTGGCTGCCATGTCGGTTCCTTCAGAGCACGCTGCGAACGAGGGCGGCGACTTCGTCGGCCCGCACGTGCGGGACCATGTGGTCACAGTCGAATTCGACGCTGGTCAGATTTTCACCGAGGTGCTCGGTGAGCGCTGCCCGGAACTCGTCGGTGACGTACGGAGGCTGGACTTTCATTGCTTGAACCAGCACGGTCGGCATCGAAGGCGGTGGCAGCACGATCGGGCGAGCGAGTTCGCCCCACCCGGTCACGATCGCGGGCGTGGACAGGCGCCAGTTGACGCGCCCGTTGCCCAGTTGAATCAGGTGCTCGGCCATCTCGACGTCGAGGTCCTGGGTGGAAACCTCACCCCACGAGCCGTGAATCTTCTCGGAGTACGCCTCGGCCGCATCGGTGTAATCCGGTGAGCCGATTGTGAGTTCGGCCACTTCCTGCATGAAAGTCGGATCCAAGCCGATCGCTGGATCGAGCAGAACGAGCCCACGAACGCGTTCCGGCGCGGTGGCCGCGAGGTGAAGCGCCAGCATTCCGCCGAACGAATGCGCGACGATCACCACCGGTCCGTTTGCATGTTCGTCCAGTGTCTCGAGCAGGCTCTCCACGTGGGATTCGATGTTCCACGGGGGAGCCCAGGTCGAGCGTCCGTGACCACGCAGATCGGGCGAGATCCAGCGCGCTTGGGGCAGTTGGTTCTCTGCCATCGACTGCCAACGGCGGCCGTGACCGGTCAGACCGTGCAGCGAAAGGATCTCCGGCGCCCCGACGGGTCCGTAGAGATACGTATGGAGTGCAGACACGAGGTCAATCATGCCGGAAGCAGGCGATGTGTGAGTTGTCGGTGCGCTCTGGTGGAATGCCTGGGTGAGTGAGACGGCAACACGCAGCAAGGTCACCATTCCGCGGGCGCGGTTGGTGCACCGAACTGCGCCGTCTCCGATACCCCGAACGTGGGATGAAGGGACGACGCGGCTCTTCGCGCCGCCGTCCGAGGATCCGTTCCAGCTCGCGTTCGGCCCTGTTTCATTCGGTTCGGCAGCGGCTTGGAATCCCTGGCAGGTACTCGGCAGTCCCGGAACCGGCAAGACGTCCCTTCTCGTGGATCTGGCAGTGCAGAAGATCTCGGGTGGCGAAGATCCTGAATCGGTCCTGGTGCTCACCCAGTCACGCCGAGCCGCGACGCAGGTCCGCGAGCAGATCACCGCTGGGTTGCTCGGGTACCAACAGGAACGCGGACCGCAGGCAACCCGTGAGCCGCTGGTACGCACCGTTCACTCTTACGCCTTTGCCGTTCTCCGGCTTCAAGCCGCAGCACACGGCAACGCGCCGCCACGCCTGATCACCGGCGCCGAGCAGGACTCGGTGCTCCGCGAGATGTTGCGCGGCGACAT
The DNA here is from genome assembly GCF_056401335.1 of Rhodococcus sp. P4_F3_2. Lineage (NCBI taxonomy): Bacteria > Bacillati > Actinomycetota > Actinomycetes > Mycobacteriales > Nocardiaceae > Rhodococcus > Rhodococcus sp. P4_F3_2. The sequence continues at coordinate 228,828 of NZ_JBFUJN010000012.1, read as the reverse complement.
CGAAGACGGTGCGCTCCGGTGGCCGGAGCGCCTGCGACCCGCATTGGGTTTGAACGGCTTTGCCGTCGAACTTCGAGATCTGATGCTGCGAGCCAACGAGCGCGGGCTCGGCCCCGAAGATCTGGTCAAGCTCGGCAAGAAGCGTGGCCGTCCGGAGTGGGTGGCGGCCGGGCGGTTCGCCGAGGCCTACGAGCAAGGCGTGCTGCTGCGCGGCAGTGTCGGTGTCGAGGCTCCGGAGGCGACGGCGCCGGCGCTCGACGCGGCCGAGTTGATCGGTGCGGCCTTGACCGCGTTCGCCACCGATCCCGAATTGCTTCGCTCCGAGCGCGCTCGGATCCGGCACCTCCTTGTCGACGACGCACAACATCTGGATCCGCAGGCGGCGCAACTGGTTCGGTTGATCGGAACCGGAACTGCGGGCACGGTCATCGCCGGTGATCCCGATCAGTCCGTCTTCGGATTCCGCGGTGCGGATTCGGCGTTCCTGCTCGGACTGGCCGAGCGCGGAGACGAGCGCCAGATCGTTCTGCCCGTCACGTATCGCAACAACGCCGACGTCGCGTCGATCGCGGCCAAGATCGCTGCGCGGCTGCCCGGCAACTTGGCTCATCGCATCGCGGTTCCATCCGATCTCACCGATSAGAATCCGGGACGGGCGTCGGTGCGGGTTCTCGGTACGACGGCCAAAGAGGCGGCAGTCGTCGCAGATACCTTGCGCCGGGCGCATCTGCTGGACGGGATTGCGTGGTCCGACATGGCCGTCATCGTGCGGTCGGTCCCGCGCACTCTCGCCCCTCTCCGGCGAGCCCTGCTCGCGGCGGGGGTGCCCGTCACGACCGCAGCCACCGAATTGCCGCTCGCGCGGCAACACGGAGTGTCCGGCCTGCTGCTGGTCCTCCGGGCGCTCGGCGGCGATCAGTTCACCGGCGACGACGCGCTTGCCCTGATGGCCGGTCCCATCGGCGGCGCCGAACCGGTCACCCTGCGCCGGTTGCGTCGTGGCCTGCGCCGAGTCGAGTTGGCATCGGGAAGTGATCGGGACTCCTCGGAGTTGTTGCGGCTCATTCTGATCGACGAGGATCGTGCGCAGTCCAAGCGCCTGATGGGCAAGCTGACAGACGTCGAAGCTGCGGCCCTCAATCGCGTGCTGTCGGTCCTTCGCAAGGCCCGAGTGCCTCTCGAGCGTGGTCTCGGGGTCGAAGAAGTTCTGTGGGCGGCCTGGCAGGCGACGGGGCTGGAACGGCGCTGGGCGGCCGCGTCGGCGCGCGGCGGACCGATCGGCTCACAAGCCGATCGAGACCTCGATGCCGTAGTCGCACTCTTCGACGCGGCTGCCAACTACGTCGACCGGCTGCCGCGTTCGCAACTCTCCGGTTTTGTCGACTACTTGACCAGCCAGGAGATACCGACCGACTCGCGGAGCCGATCGGTCATCGCTCCCGACGCCGTCACCGTGGTCAGCGCTCACGCCGCGGCGGGGCGCGAATGGGCGGTTGTGGCGGTGGCGGGTGTGCAGGAGGGGCTCTGGCCGAGTTTGCGGGCACGCGGCTCGCTACTGCGTACCGAAGCACTTATCGACCTGGTCAACGGAGTCTCCGACGGCAGTGACTCGGCTGCCGAACGACTCTCGCGAACCGCGCCGCTTCTGGCCGAAGAACGCAGGTTGTTCCTGGTCGCCTGTAGCCGTGCTCGTCGCCGTCTGCTGATCACCGCAGTCGAATCGGCTTCGGGGGACACCGACTTGGTGCCTTCGCGGTTCGTGGACGAATTGATCCGTGGTGACGCGTACTCGGACGACCCGTCCTCCGATCTCGACGTCGTTGCACCCGAGACCGGGGATACCCGGGTTCTGTCGCTGCCTGCACTGGTCGCACAGCTTCGCAGCGTGGTGTGTGATCCCGACATCGCGCATTTCGACCCCGAGAAGCATTCTCGGGCTGCTCGCCAGTTGGCCCGTCTGGCTGCGGCCGGAGTACGAGGCGCGCATCCGGATCAGTGGTACGGCACAGCCGAGCCGAGTACCGCTGCTCCCATGTGGCAGCCCGAGGACGGACCGGTTTCACTGTCCCCGTCCACCATCGAGCTTCTCGAAACATGTCCTCTCCGATGGGTGTTCGAGCGTCATGGTGGCAGCGACGGAGACAACACTCATGCGATCGCCGGTACGCTGGTCCATACTTTGGTGCAGGCACTGGCCGGCCGGATTCCACCGGATCAGGTCGAGAAGGCACTCGAAAACGCCTGGGAATCCATCGATCTGGGATCGCAGTGGTACTCGCGCCGTGAACTCAATCGAACGCGGGAGATGCTGGCGACGTTCACCGCATGGATGAACGCAACTCGCGGTGAGCTGACCGAAGTCGGCGTCGAGGTCGCGGTCGAGGGGGTCCTCGAACCGCGCGAAGAAGGAGCGCCTGCGGTCAAGCTACGTGGCCGGATCGACCGGCTCGAGCGCGACACCGAAGGTCGCCCGGTGGTTGTCGACGTCAAGACTGCGCGAAACCCCGTCAGTAACGAGGCCGCGCAATCTCACGCGCAGTTGGCGGCGTACCAGGTCGCAGCGGCCGAAGGTGCGATTGCCGGCGAACCGGCCACACAACCCGGCGGTGCACGCCTGGTATTCGTGGCCAAGTCCAACAAGAAGGACGGTGCGGCGCAGCGAGTTCAGCCGCCGCTGACGGCCGAAGCCGTCGAGATGTGGCGAGACGTCATTCACAACGCTGCCGCAGCGACCCAAGGACCGCAGTACCTGGCCAGGGTCAACGACGGATGTAGACATTGCCCGGTGCGTTCGAGTTGCCCGGCACACGACGAGGGACGACAGGTGAGTAACTAAGTGGCTGCCGCGACGCAGAAGGCACGCCGACCGAAGATCGACCCTGTCGACCTGGCGGTCGCGCTCGGTCAGCACCCTCCGACGCCCGAGCAGGCAGCAGTGATCGCCGCACCGCTCGGTCCGACATTGGTGGTCGCCGGCGCCGGTGCCGGAAAGACCGAGACGATGGCTGCTCGCGTCGTGTGGCTGGTGGCCAACGGCTTCGTCGACCCCGAGGCGGTTCTCGGCCTGACCTTCACGMGCAAAGCGGCGCAACAGCTCACGTCGCGAATCCGCAAGCGGTTGGCGCGGCTGGCGGGTTCGGACGTTCTGCGGGCACTCGACCCGACCGGCGGAGTGCGTTCCCGGATTCTGGCCGGCGAACCCGAAGTCAGTACCTACCATGCTTACGCGGGACGGTTGCTCTCCGAACACGGACTGCTGTTGCCCATCGAACCCTCGGCGACGTTGTTGTCCGAGACCGAACTGTGGCAGGTTGCGCACCGCGTCGTGAGCGGCTGGGACAGTGATCTGGACACCGACAAGAATCCGGGTTCGATCACCGAGACCGTTCTGGCTCTTGCCGGTCAGTTGGCGGAGCACCTGGTCGATCCCGAGCAGTTGCTCGAGGCACACACCGAGCTGGACAAGCTGATTCACACTCTGCCCGCCGGCCCGAAACAGCGGGGTGGACCGAGCAAGGAGTTGTTGAATTACCTTGATGTGCAACATAAGCGCATCGAACTGTTGCCTCTCGTCGCCCGGCTGGGTGAGACGCTGCGGCGTGAAGGCGCATTGGATTTCGGCAGCCAGATGTCGCTGTCTGCCCGGGTCGCCGCCGAGYATCCCGAGGTCGGGCAGACCGAGCGTGAGCGCTTTCGGGTAGTTCTTCTCGACGAGTACCAGGACACCGGTCACGCTCAGCGAGTGTTGTTGTCCTCGTTGTTCGGTGGGGGAGCCGACGGCCGCTTGGCACTGACGGCCGTCGGCGATCCGATGCAGTCGATCTACGGTTGGCGCGGCGCGTCGGCGGCCAACCTGCCACGGTTCGCAACCGATTTCCCGCTTGCCAACGGAAAGCCGGCTCCGACGCTCGAACTGCTCACCAGTTGGCGTAACCCGCCGGAGGCTCTCGAACTGGCAAACCTGTCGTCGGCACCGTTGCGTCGACGCGGTGTGGCGGTCAGCACCCTTCGTGCGCGACCGGGAGCCGTCGCCGGAGACGTTCGACTGGCGTTGCTGGGCGACGTCGAACAGGAACGTCAGTGGGTGGCGGAGAAGATCGCCGGAGAATACGAGGCGGCACGTGCCGAAGACCGCCCGACGCCCACGGCAGCGGTGTTGATCCGCCGGAACGCCGATGCCGCTCCGCTGGCCGAGGCCTTGCGGTCCAAAGGTCTGCCGGTCGAAGTTGTCGGGCTCGGTGGGCTCCTGCACACACCCGAGGTGGCTGACGTGATCGCCATGCTCCGGGTGGTCGCCGATCCGCTTGCAGGAAGCGCTGCCGTTCGGCTGCTCACCGGCGCGCGATGGCAGATCGGCGCGAAGGACCTGGCCGCACTCTCTCAACGCTCCCGCGAACTTGCCATCTCCGCGGGATACGGAACGGCGGGTGCGGTCACCGACGCCGAGGCGCTCACCTCGGCGGTCCACGATGCTCTGCCCGGGGAGAACGCCGAGCAAGCAGGATTGGTCGACTCGATCTCCGATCCAGGCCCGGCAGAACGCTATTCGGCTCTCGGGTACACACGCATCAACGCGATAGCGGCAGAGTTGGCGTCGTTGCGCGAACGTATCGGCCAGCCGCTCACCGAATTGGTGGCGGAGGTCGAGCGGGTGCTCGGGATCGGAATCGAGGCGGGCGCGCGGACCCGAGTCGGTGTCGTCGGGACCGCGGGCCGCGAGCATCTCGACGCATTCGCCGACGTCGTCGCCAACTACGCGACGCGTCCAACTGCCAATCTGACCGGGATGCTGGCTTTCTTCGCGGCAGCCGAACAGATCGAAAAGGGCCTAACACCAGGCGAAGTGGAGGTGGCGCCGGATCGGGTTCAGATCCTGACCGTGCACTCGGCGAAGGGGCTCGAATGGGAAGTAGTGGCGATCCCGCATGTCAGCGACGGGGTGTTCCCCTCGTCCACCGCGTCCGGATCATGGCTCGGGGCGCTCGCCGAACTGCCACCGTCGTTGCGTGGTGACCGGGCGGTCGACGCGGATTCGGCCGACGGAGTTCCGGTGCTCGACCTCGAGGAGCTCTACAACCGCAAGGACCTCGAGAACGCGATAACGGCGCACAAGAAGGCCTTGTCCAACCGTCGACTGGACGAGGACCGGCGGTTGTTCTACGTCGCGCTGACCAGAACCGAACGGGCGCTGTTCATCTCGGCGCATCACTGGGCGGAATCCGGTTCGGAACCGAAGGGGCCTTCGGAGTTCCTGGACGAGCTGCATCAGATGGTCACGGCCGACAACGATGCCGATGAGGAAGACTCACGCGGTGCGATCGGCGTCGTGGAGGAATGGGCGCCGGCCCCGGAACCCGATACCGAGAACCCGTTGGCCGCCACGCCCCGTACGGCGCAGTGGCCGCCGGATCCGCTGGGTGCGCGGCGCGGCGCCGTCGAGGCCGGAGCCGCGAGCGTCCTGTCCGCACTCGCTTCGCTGCCGCAAGACAGCGAAGAGGCGGAAGAACCGGAGGACGATCCGGAGAACTGGGCCTCGGACGTCGACGTGCTCCTGGCCGAGCGCGAGGCCCGCGCAAACGCGCGTGCCGAAGTGATTCTCCCGGCGCAGCTTTCGGTGACTCAGCTCGTCGACCTCAAGGCAGATCCGGACGAACTGGCGGCTCGCCTACGTCGTCCGTTGCCGTATCCGCCCAACCCGTTGGCTCGTCGCGGAACCGCTTTTCACGCCTGGATCGAGCGAAGGTTCGGTGCGACTCGGCTGTTGGATCTCGACGAGCTACCCGGCGCCGCGGATACCGGCGCGGGTCCCGAGACCGACCTGGTGAAACTTCAGGATGCGTTCTTGCGGTCCCCGTGGGCCAATCGCAGCCCGATCGAAGTGGAAGTTCCTTTCGAAACATCCATTGCCGGAACGGTTTTGCGCGGTCGGATCGACGCTGTGTTCGCCGATCCCGACGGCGGATGGACGGTGATCGACTGGAAGACCGGTGCCGAACCGTCGGCCGCCAACGAGGACGCTGTTGTGATGCAGTTGGCCGCGTATCGGGTGGCCTGGGCCGAATTGATGTCAGCCAGAGCTCGTTCGGCGGGGCGCAACGAACAGTTTCCGGCCGACAAGGTGCGGGCGGCGTTTCACTACGTTCGATCGGGTCGCACCATCGCTCCCGAGAACCTGCCGGACGGTGAGGCTCTCGCTCGCCTCATCCGAACGGCAGGCGCGCAAGATTAGCTTGCGTTTCGACGAGCCTTGAGTGCTTCGGTCACCAGCGGAACCTGCAGTGGGAGACGTGCGATCGAACCGATCTTCTGCGGTGTGGACGTCTTCGGGCTTCGGCACCAGTCGATCGCCATCTGGATGTTGGCGGGGAACACGGCAACAAAGAGCGCGGCGGCAAGGCCCGCGCCGAGCTTGCGGGTCTTCGGCACGGCCAAGGCAGCGCCGATCGCCAGTTCCGCGACGCCGGACACCTGGGTGTAGGTGCGGGCCTGTCCGGGAAGATGGCGGGGAACGGTGCTGTCGAAGAACGAGGGCGCTGCAAAATGCATGGTGCCGGCGCCGAGAAGGAGGGCCGACAAACGAAGAGCGGCCGCTTGGCTGGGAGTGGACGTCGAACCGGTGAAAGGCATTTGCCCAGCCTGCCTCACGGTGGACCTTCTTGCCACTACCGGCGCCACGACCCGCGCGCTATTCGGCGCCCGAGTTCCGAAGTCGATCTTCGAGGGTTACGCTGCCTGCCGATGTCCGTGTAGGTATTTCGTAAGTTCGAGTGAGAGAGTCGATGTATGGCCGGTAAGCTCCGGGCGCGTTTGACCAGGTCGGAAGCATTGACCGATCAGCCTGACTTCGCCCTTGTCGGGGTGCTGCGCATTCCCCAGCTACAGACAAGTCCGGCGCGGGCCATCTACAAGCGAGTTCTCATCGCGTTGGGTGCCCTCGGTGCCGCCGTGTTGATCGTCTACATCGATCGCGCCGGATACCGAGACGCACAGGACAACGAGCTGTCGCTGCTCGACTGCATCTACTATGCGACGGTTTCGCTCTCGACCACCGGCTACGGCGATATCACTCCGTTCACTCCGTCGGCGCGCCTGGTCAACGTCCTGTTGATCACGCCACTTCGAATCTTCTTCTTGATCGTGTTGGTCGGAACCACACTTTCAGCTCTGACCGAGAGTTCGCGTCAGGCGTTCAAAATTCAGCGTTGGAGGCAGCACGTGCGTAATCACACCGTCGTCGTCGGATACGGGACCAAGGGGCGGACGGCGATCGAAGCAATGCTCGGTGACGGTGTACCGGCGTCGGAGATCGTGGTCGTCGATACCGATCAGACAGTCCTCGACTCCGCGGCGAGCAAGGGCCTGGTGACGGTGTTCGGTTCGGCGACGAAATCGGACGTACTTCGGTTGGCAGGTGCGCAGAATGCGTCGTCGATCATCGTGGCCACGAATCGTGACGACACCGCAGTGCTCGTGACACTGACAGCCCGCGAAATCGCGCCGAAAGCCAAGATCGCCGCAGCCATCCGTGAAGCCGACAACGCGCATCTTCTGCGTCAGTCCGGCGCAGACTCGGTGGTCGTGTCCTCGGAGACGGCAGGTCGACTCCTCGGCATCGCGACCACAACGCCGACTGTCGTGGAGATGATCGAAGACCTTCTGACCCCGGAAGCCGGATTCGCGATCGCCGAGCGCGCAGTCGAACGTGACGAGGTCGGCGGCTCTCCGCGTCATCTCTCCGACATCGTGCTCGGGGTAGTTCGCGACGGCCGTCTGGTTCGCGTCGGTTCGCCCGAGGTGGACGCCGTCGAGGAGAACGATCGCCTGCTCTACATTCGCCGCGTCACGAACTGAGTGCTGCCGAGCTTCGTGCGCGCAGTAATGTCGTGAGCGTGAACGACTTCCAGCTGACCGAAACACCGCTGCTCTCACGCTCGAGCGTCGGCCGCGCCGAGGAATTGCGGTCGGATGCCGCCGCACTGACCACGGGTTGGGCGGACGCGCTGCTCGTCCGTGTGAATTCACGGGGTCAGGTCAAGGTCTCACCGGAAGGTCAGTTGGTCTTCGCCGAGGCAACCGAACTGGGTCCGGAACCGGTGCGCGGTGCAGTGTTCCTGGGAATTCGGGAGAATCACCACGTCTGGGCGGTGCGGGTGTCGCTGCTGGCGGGCACGTTGTCCGAATTGCGCATGCTCGGCGGAACACTCGACGACGCGGACGCCGGTTTGTTGACCGGTGCCGTCGCGATTCTCAACTGGCACGACAGTGCCGGATTCAGCGCTATCGACGGCGCACCGAGTGAACCCACCATGTCCGGCTGGTCACGCATTTCCACGTCCACCGGCCACGAGGAGTTTCCCCGAACGGATCCGGCGGTCATCTGCCTGGTGCACGACGGCGGCGATCGAGTTCTACTCGCTCGTCAGCCGACCTGGCCGCAGCGACGTTTCTCGATTCTCGCGGGATTCGTCGAGGCCGGGGAGTCACTTGAAACGTGCGTTGTCCGCGAGATCAAGGAAGAAGTCGGCATCGACGTGCACAGCGTTCGATACCTCGGGAGCCAGCCTTGGCCGTTCCCGCGCTCGGTGATGTTGGGCTTCGCCGCAATCGGCGACCCCGCCGCTCCGCTTCTGTTCGCGGACGGCGAGATCGCCGAGGGCACCTGGTTCACGAAGGACGAGGTGCGTGCCGCTCTCGAACTCGGCGACTGGGGTTCGGAAGCGGACGCGCCACTGCTGCTGCCCGGCTCGATCTCCATCGCTCGCGGAATGCTCGAGAGCTGGGTCAAATAGGAGCTGGGTCAGACAACAGCCTGAAAGGCTCTACAGACCCAGGGCCTGCTTGACCTGGTTGAGCGACGGGTTGGTCGCGACGCTGCCGTCGCCGTACTTCACGGTCGGAACGACGTGATTTCCACCGTTGACGCTGCCGACGAAATCGGCTGCTGCCGGATCGTTCTCGATGTCGATCTCGGTGTACTCGATCCCCGACGCGTTGAGCTGCGTCTTGAGGCGGCGGCAGTAGCCACACCACGTGGTCGAGTAGATGGTCAGGGCAGGCGCATTTTCGGTAGAAGTCACGGCCGATATAACACCACGACCGAGAGCGTTGTTCCGTATCGGCCCGTGTTCTCTTGCCCACATACCGTCGGGCGCGGCGAATGGAGTGTCGGAACGTCCTGCCATGATGGTCCCCATGCCTGCGGACACCGGACTGGATCCAGAACAATCGGCCGCCGTGCTCGCGCCACGCGGCCCGGTGTGTGTCCTCGCGGGCGCTGGAACAGGCAAAACCCGCACCATTACCCGCCGGATCGCGCATCTGGTCGCCGACGGTCATGTCTCGGCCGGGCAGGTGCTTGCCGTGACATTCACCGCTCGAGCGGCCGGCGAAATGCGTGGACGGCTTCGTGAGCTGGGGGTTGGTGGAAGTGGGCCGCAGGTACAGGCTCGCACCTTCCACGCCGCCGCTCTTCGTCAACTCAAGTACTTCTGGCCGCAAGTGATCGGTGACACCCCGTGGCGTCTGCTCGATCGGAAGTTCGCGGTTGTCAGCAGTGCCGCCGCTCGTGTCGGGTTGTCCACCAGTACGGAAAGCGTGCGCGACCTCGCCAGCGAAATCGAGTGGTCCAAGGCCTCACTGATCGCGCCCGAGGACTACCCACGCGCGATAGCCAAGATTCGTCGCGAGGCGCCGGTCGATGCCACCAAGGTTGCGCAGGTATACGCGGCATACGAAGAGCTGAAGGCACGTGGACAGGACGGAATGCTCCTCGATTTCGACGATCTCCTACTTCACACCGCGGCTGCGCTCGAAGAGCATTCGACGGTTGCCGACGAGTTCCGCGAGCGGTACCGCTGCTTCGTGGTCGACGAGTATCAGGACGTCACCCCGCTGCAACAGCGGGTGCTCGACGCCTGGCTCGGCGACCGCGACGACCTGACCGTGGTGGGCGATGCGAATCAGACCATCTACTCCTTCACCGGCGCCACCCCGAACTATCTGTTGGACTTCTCGCGGAAATTCCCCGAAGCGACCGTCGTCCGGCTCGAACGGGACTACCGCTCCACCCCTGAGGTCGTGTCGCTGGCGAACCGCGTGATCGGTGCAGCGCGCGGACGGATCGCCGGGACGCGTCTTCAGTTGATCGGGCAACGCGCTCCGGGGCCTGAGCCGGAGTTCATGGAGTTCGACGACGAGCCTGCCGAAGCGCTCGGCGTTGCGCGGGCGATCAAACGGCTGATCGCGGCAGGCACTCCAGCGGCCGAGATCGCTGTTCTGTATCGGATCAATGCTCAGTCGGAGGCGCACGAGCAGGCACTCACCAAGCTCGGCATTCCGTTCCAGGTGCGTGGTGGAGAGGGCTTTTTCACCCGCACCGAGGTCCGTCAGGCAGTGGCGGCGCTGCGTCAGGCCGCCGGACGAGACGACCTTCCCGAAGGCGCAGACAACGGCGAAGCGCTGGTTTCACTGGTTCGCGCTGTACTCGCGCCACTCGGTCTGACCAACGAAGAACCTTCGGGCACGCAGGCCCGCGAGCGCTGGGCGTCGCTCTCGGCTCTCGTGGCGCTGACCGAAGAACAACTCGTCCACGAACCCGAACTGTCGCTCACCGGGCTTCTACAAGAGCTCACAGCCCGAGCCGAGGCGCGGCACCCACCGACCGTGCAGGGCGTGACGCTGGCTTCGCTTCACGCGGCCAAGGGGCTCGAATGGGATGCGGTGTTCCTGGTCGGCCTCAACGACGGCACCCTGCCGATCCAACACGTTCTCGGCGACGCCAATTCGGGCGCCGACGACGTCGCGGTGGAGGAGGAGCGTCGGCTTCTGTACGTGGGGGTTACCCGCGCCCGCGAGCATCTGCAGCTGTCTTGGGCATTGGCTCGCAATGAGGGTGGACGCAAGTCCCGTCGCCGGTCGAGGTTCCTCAACGGGCTCATCCCCGAGGACTCACCGGCTTCGCGCGTTGCCGCGCCGTCGTCGGGGAACAAGAAGCGTCCGCGCTGCCGCGTCTGCGGCAAACCGTTGATCGGGACGTCGGCGACAATGCTCGGGCGCTGCGAAAAATGCCCGTCCAATGTCGACCTGGAATTGCTCGAGCACCTCAAGGCCTGGCGTCTGGACAAGTCCCGAGAACTCAAAGTTCCGGCCTATGTCGTCTTCAGTGACAACACACTGATGGCTATTGCCGAACAACGACCACAAGACAATCGTGGGCTGGTTTCGATCCCTGGAATCGGGCCGAAGAAACTCGACAACTTCGGGGAAGACGTACTAGCTGTCATTCGCGGCGAACTGCGTGCGGCAACACTCGATATCTGAAATGCGTCCGAATCGACAACGGTGAGTTACATAACCGCAGGTCAAAAATAGGTTGTGCAGATTCGACGAATTCTCTACTCTGGTTTTCAGTGTTACGGGGCAACCTGTGCGCAGAAACTATCCGGACCGACACGAAATGGAGGTGGCAAATAAATGACGAACTTGATCTCGTATGAAGCGTGCGCAAGCGCAAAGTTCGCTGTTGCCGCCCCCATGCTGCCGCGTGCAGCGGGATGGGCGCAGCATGCGTTCCGCCTGCGCCCTCAAGCAGCAGCAAAGAAAGCAGCTGTCGAGTCCGTGTTCTTAAGCCATCGAGGTATTTCTCGGTAGGACACATCCGTTCACTTACGGCCACGGACCCGCAGCCCCTGCGGACCGTGGCCTTTGTGTTGGATACCCCTCTTTATCCGGTTTCCGACTCGGCTCAGGTTCGCACCCATCGAACCCATATCGTGCGACACAGTTTCGCATCCGAGCACTAGGAGACCGAGTTGTCTGCCCAGACAATCCGCGTGGAATCCGAAAACTCCACCACTGCAGTAACTTCCACCGACGTCACTTCGGCTGCAGTCACGTTCATCGAGGTCGCGTCCACCCGCCGCGACCTGCCGTGCCGGGCATCCAACCCCGATCTCTGGTTCGCCGAAGCTCCGGCCGAACTCGAGCAGGCGAAGGCACTGTGCGCGCAGTGCCCCATCCGTTCCCGTTGTCTCAGTGCGGCTCTCGACCGCGCCGAGCCGTGGGGGGTGTGGGGAGGCGAGATCCTCGATCAGGGGGCCGTCATAGCGCGCAAGAGACCGAGGGGGCGCCCACGCAAGCAACTCGTGTGCGCGTGAGAGCCCTATTCGGCGGAGCCGGTGCCTTAGTCGGCGGAGCCGGTGTCATCCAGAACCGGCTCCGCGAACCCTGGCAACCAACGAGTCAGGATTTCCATGTACGGGGCATATGCGTCCAACTGGGCGMATATGCCGACCGAACCGAGAAGAACTCGGAAGATCATCAAATACTCGGCCGGAAGGTTGAGTGCACGGGCCGTTCGGAACTGCGCACTGTTGAAGTCAGTGGCGGTTCCGGCGGCCTTTTGCAGCCACGACCGAGTGAAATGAAATGACTCGGTCTGGATCGGGTCGGTGAAGGGTCGCAGGTAATCCGCGATCTCCTTGTCGGTCACCGTGCGTCCGGGAATCACGAAACCGTTGGCGCGCAACAACTCCGTCAATTCGTCGAATTGTTCCTCGACAGCCAAGCGCACCATCGTGCCGAGAACCCGTGGCAGTCCGTTCGGGAACGGCGCAGCCGCACCGAAGTCGATGACGCCGAGTCGGCCGTCCGCGAGAAGCATGAAATTGCCGGGGTGCGGGTCGCAGTGGAGCAAGCCGACACGGGCCGGAGACGCGAAGTGGAATTCGGCGAGTAGTGCACCGGCAGCATTGCGCTGCTCCGGCGTTCCACTTTCGATGATTCTGGTCAACGGGGTTGCCGTCATCCATTCGGTCACGACCACTTTCGGCGCGCTCGCCACGACGTGCGGGATCACGAATTGGGGATCTCCGTCGAATTCTTTTGCAAAAGCTCGCTGATTGTTCGCCTCGATCCGATAGTCGAGTTCTTCTTCGGTGCGCGCGGTGAACTCCTCGATCACGGGGCGCACATCGACACCGGGCATGACCGAACCGAAGAGACCGGCAAATCTGCCCAAGGTCTTGAGGTCGGCGCGTAGAGCTTCGTCGGCGCCGGGGTACTGAACTTTCACGGCTACGTCGCGGCCGTCCGCCCAGACCGCACGGTGAACCTGCCCGATGCTTGCCGACGCGGTCGGTTCGTCGTCGAACGACTGGAATCGGTCGCGCCATTTGGTTCCGAGTTGCTGATCGAGCATCTTGTGTACTTGCTTGGTCGGCAGCGGTGGGGCGGCGGCTTGGAGCTTGTTCAGCGACTCGCGGTACGGCTCCGCGAATTCCTCCGGAATCGCCGCCTCCATGACGCTGAGCGCTTGGCCCAGCTTCATCGCGCCGCCCTTGAGTTCGCCCAGCACCGCGAACAGTTGCTCGGCGGCCTTCGCGCTCAACTGCGCGTCGATCTCGCCTTTGTCGCCGCCGGCGAGCTTGCGTCCGAAGCCCATGGCGGCGCGACCGGCCATCCCCAGGGGGATGCTCGCGAGTTTGGCAGTACGGGCAGAACTCTTGCGTGGGATCTCGGACACCACACCATCATGTCTGACTGGGGCGTCCTTTGCCCGAAACAGGTGCCAGGTATTGGCAACTGCAAGATATTTGCCGAGGCCAGCGCCTGGTTGTGATCCGATACGGACGGAGCGCGATCTCGAGCGTCGACGACAGACTCGCCGCATACGTCGCCGCTGTCTCGGATATTGCGGAGTCGATCTCGGCCAGGGCCAGCGCGACACTTGCATGGATCATCGCCGATTCCGCGTGGCCGGCGCTGCCGAGTAGCTGCGCGGACAGATGAAGCCAATGAGGGTCGAGTTCGGATCGGATGATGTCGGCGCATCGCAGGCAACTCGACTGGCCCGGCACGACAAGAGGACCGATCACACCGTTGCCGTCGCGGATGCGGACGGAAAGGTGGGGGAGTCCGCAGCGAACGAGATCGCTGACCAGGCGAGGATCAGTGACAACGTCGTCGGCCAGGACCACCAGTTGTTCGTTCCACGTGCGCACGACGTCGGTGTTGCGATACCCGCGCGAGCGACGCGTGCTTACCCCGCCGGTGACCAGGGCGCGCTCGACGGCGTCCGAGAGTGGACCGACACCGTGGATCCGGACGGACACGGTCCTCCTGGCGGCAGTGTGGACGAATCCGGAATCGGTGAGTTGCTCGAGCAACTTCTCCGTCACCGAAGTCGAAATCCCGCGCGTCGATGCTTCCCACAGGATGGTCGCGCGGGATCTGGAGCCGTCCATTTTGCGGAGGATCGACTTCACCGCGCGCGGATCGACCCCGACAGGCAGCGTCAGCAGGACGGCACGTCCGGGTGTCCATCCCAGCTGCAGTCGACCGTCCGGGCGCGACAGAACAGCGATCCGCGGGTCCCATCGGGGTCCCGCGGATCGCTGTGACGTGCTGTTCTGTGTGGTGTCGTCTTGCGTGTCACCGGTCATCGTTCGATGCTGGCACGGCGGGCCGTCGGCGAGTCCGCGTCAGTGACGGTTATCCACAGGACGTCAGCATGGCTGAACTGCGAAAATGTGTCGAGAAGGAATTATTTCTCTTCGTCGTCCTCGCGGGTCTTGTCCATCGCTGCCTCGGCCGCACGCTCTTTTGCCTCGACGGCTTCGAGCTGGGCGATCGGGTCGTCGAAATTGCCGGCTTCGCCGCCGCCGAGGACCCGGGCGACAAATCCGTCCGGTGCGTCGAGATCGCTCGAATCGGGCATGAGGTCGGGATGTGACCAGACGCCGTCACGAACGTCCATACCGGCTTCCGCGGTGAGCTTCTGCCACAACCCGGCCGCTTCACGGACCTTGCGAGGACGAAGTTCCAGTCCGACCAGCGTCGCAAAGGTCTGTTCGGCGGGGCCGCCGGTGGCACGGCGACGCCGCAACGTCTCGCTCATCGCGGCAACACCAGGCAGTCGCTCGCCGAGTGCGGCGGTGACGACCGTCTCCACCCAACCCTCGACCAGCGCAAGCAGAGTCTCGAGCCGTTCGAGAGCGGCTTTCTGCTCCGGGGTGTTCTGCGGCTCGAACGTGCCCTGCTGCATCAATGCTTCGAGCTTGCTCGGATCGGTGAGAGCGGACGGGTCGAGGTCCTTGGCAAATTCTTCCATCGCCGAGAAGTCCATCGTGATCCCGCGGGCGTATTCCTCGACTGTGGCGAGAACGCGCTGTCGCAGCCACGGAACGTGACTGTAAAGGCGCTGATGAGCTGCTTCCCGCGCGGCGAGGAACACCAGAACTTCCTGATGCGGCTGTTCGAGACCCTCACTGAACGCCTGAACCGCAGCGGGGAGTAGGGCCGCGGTGCCCTCTGGTCCGAGGGGCAAGCCGATGTCGGTGGAGGAGAGCACCTCGGTGGACAGTTGGCCGAGTGCCTGGCCCAATTGCGAGCCGAACGCGAGTCCACCCATCTGGCCGAGCATGCCCAGCATCGGGCCCGCCATCTGCTGTGCTTCGGCGGGAAGTCCCTGGACCCACATGCCCGCCACCTTCTCGGCCACCGGATCACAGAGTCGCTTCCACGTGTCGATCGTGTTGTCGAGCCAGTCGTTCGGAGTCCAGGCGAGAGTGCGGCTCGCTCCGGCCGGAAGCGTCGTTGCGGCGTCCAGCCACATCTCGGCCAGATGTGCGGCGTCGGCGATCGCCTTGACATTGCCCTCGGTGATCGGTGTAACCGATCCGATCTGTTGGCGTGCCAGCTTCTTGGCGATGTCGTAGTTCACCGGACCGGAAGTACCGCCCTGGCCCATCGACGAGCCCATCCCGCTCAGCATCTGACCGAACTGGGTGAGCATCTGGCCGAGCTGAGCCGGATCGAATCCCTCACCGCCCGCGCCGAACCCGAACGGCGTGTCACCACCCCCGAACGGATTGCCACCCGCCGCGTTCTTGTCGCGATCGGGATCGTCGTCGGAGTTGGAGAAGCCGAACGGCATATTGCTCATACCTCAACGGTACAAGGCTCGAGCGGTCGGAGTCGCCCTCCGAGTCACGCTGACGGCGAACACGCACGGCGCTCAGGCGGTGCGATCGGTGCTCCGGCGCCTTCGCGCTTTACTCTGGATCAGGTGAATCGACGGATAGTGACGCTCTTGGCCGCACTCGCACCCATCGTCGTGTTGGGAGTCGTCGGAACAATGGTCACTGTTCCTTATGTCGCACTCGGCCCTGGCCCCACCTTCAACACCCTCGGCGACGTCGACGGTAAGCCCGTCGTCGACATCCAGGGGACCGAGGTCGATCCCACCGACGGCAACCTCAACATGACAACGGTGTCGGTTCGCGACGGCCTCAACGTCTTCGAAGCGTTCGGACTGTGGGCGAGTGGCAGCAACGGACTCGTCCCTCGCTCGGAGATCTATCCGCCTGAGAAGTCGAAGGAAGAGATTCAGCAGGCCAACACCGCCGACTTCCAGCAGTCCGAGGACAGTGCCGAGTTGGCTGCACTGCACTTTCTCGGCAAGCCGGTGGCACTCACTGTCTCGAAGGTGACCCCGGACGGCCCCGCTGCGGGTGCCCTGCAAGAAGGCGATGTCCTGGTCAAGATCGGCGACACTCCGGTAACCACCATCACCGGCGTTCAGGACACGGTCGGTGCGATCGCGCCAGGCACCGCGATCGACGTCACCGTCCTTCGCGAGGGTGTGGAGACCGTTGTGCCGGTCACCGTCGGGGCGCGGCCCAACAAGCCCGAATCGGGTTACCTCGGCGTCACGCCCAACGAGGTCCCGGACGTTCCCTTCACCGTGCAGTTCAACCTTGCCGACATCGGCGGTCCTTCTGCCGGACTGATGTTCACACTGGCCTTGGTGGACAAGCTGACTCCAGGGGAGCTCAACGGCGGAAAGTTCGTGGCCGGAACGGGCACCATCGACTCCGACGGCGAGGTCGGTCCGATCGGCGGTATCAGGTACAAGTTGATCGCCGCCTCCGAAGCCGGTGCTGAGACCTTCCTCGTGCCGGCCCAGAACTGTGACGAGGCGAAACAGAATGCGCCGGACGGGCTTCGACTCGTCAAGGTCGACAACCTGCCCGGCGCAGTGGACTCACTCGAAAGCCTCAACACGGGCGGCGACGCACCCCGCTGCTGAAACCTGCCTTGCCGAAGACAGGCTCGGTCAGTCTTCTTCTTTCAGTCTTCTTCGACCTCGTCGAGCGTCGCGTACAACGCGTGAACCAGGTGAGGTGCAAGACCGTCGTAGGTAAGCAGTTCCAGGTCACCGTACGGATCCGCATCCTCGTCGGGACGCATCTGCAGAAGCGACAGCGAAGGACCGTCACGGAGCACGCCGACGAACAGTCGAGCCTCGCGTCGATCGGGATGCGCGTTGGCCGTCAGTCGCGCGACCTCGTCCGCAGCATGCTGATCGGTCAATACCGGCGCCGTGGCGTGATCGAGATCCGATTCCGCCTCGGGCGGCAGGACGACGATCTCCTGAACCAGGATGCAACCCTGCACCGACTCGGGCCAATGCGTCGTTGCCAGGAACTCGTCGAGTGCCCGTGAACCGCCGATGATGTCCTCGGGAAGCGATTCCTGTTCGATCGGTGTGTATTCGGCGCCCTCGGCGAGTTGGTCGAGCAGTCCGGGTTCGGCCGCGGCGAGCATTTCGGTAGGCACCAACGCGTACAGCTTCGGCGGTTGATCCCAGCCTTCGGCGTCGATGTGGTCGACAACTTCATGAACGCACCGGGCGAGGGCACTCGGTGATCTGCTCATATTCTCTTCACTCACACGTTCATCCTCCCACCTTCTGTCCGGCTCCCTGCTCTCCGTGTTGTCAACCCGTGACCGTTGTTACGTAGAGTGGTCGGAAACGGCCAAGTCCACTCGGGCGTGGCCGCAGTGATCGATGCAATCGGTTGCGACGCCACGGCGTCGCCAAATCTTGGAGCGTGGCACGTGGGCATGCGGCCCCCCGCAGGTTTACCCTCTCTGTCCAGACGCAGTCGAATCTTGTTGGTGGTGGCTGTCGTAGTGGCGGCCTTGCTGCTCGTGGGGCCGCGACTGATCGGCATGTACACGGACTGGTTGTGGTTCGGAGAAGTCGGCTACCGCGGTGTCTTCACCAAGGTTCTGCTGACGCGATTCGTGCTCTTCCTCGTGGTCGGAATTGTCGTCGGAGCCATCGTGTGGCTCGCGATGCTTCTCGCGTACCGCGCACGTCCGGTGTTCGTTCCGGTCTCCGGACCCAATGATCCGATCGCGCGCTACCGCACGACCGTCATGTCGCGACTTCGTCTGTTCGGCGTGATCATTCCGGTCGCGATCGGCATTCTCTCCGGTCTCATCGCGCAGGCCAACTGGGTCACCATCCAGTTGTTCCTCAACGGTCAGCCGTTCGGCATCACCGATCCTCAGTTCAACTTGGACGTCGGCTTCTACACGTTCGATCTGCCGTTCTACCGCTTCGTTCTGAACTGGTTGTTCGTCTCGATTCTGCTTGCCTTCGTGGCAAACCTGGTCACCCACTACGTTTTCGGTGGGATCAAGTTGGCCGGGCGTGCTGGGACATTCACGACTGCCGCACGTGTTCAACTGGCTGTCATCGCCGGCACCTTCGTGCTCCTCAAGGCGGTGGCGTACTGGTTCGATCGGTACTCGTTGATGTCGAGTAGTCGTAAGGAACCGACGTTCACCGGTCCGGGCTTCACCGACATCAATGCGGTTCTGCCGGCGAAGCTGATTCTGTTGTCGATTGCGGTCATCTGCGCGTTGGCGTTCTTCGCCTCGATCTTCACGCGGGATCTTCGGATACCGGCCATGGCAGTCGCTCTCTTGGTTCTTTCGTCGGTGCTCGTCGGGGCGGTCTACCCGATGATCGTCGAGCAGTTCTCCGTCAAGCCCAATGCGGCGCAGAAGGAGAGCACGTACATCGAACGAAACATCGAAGCGACCCGTCAGGCGTACGGGATCACGGAAGAAAACGTCGACTACGTCGACTATCCGGGAGTTGGCACCAAGCAGCCCCAGGACGTTCCGGCCGACCGGACCACGATCGCGAACACCCGACTGTTGGATCCGACGATCCTCTCGCCGACGTTCACCGCTCAGCGTCAGCTCAAGAACTTCTACGGGTTCCCGCAGACGCTCAACGTCGACCGCTACGAACAGGACGGCCAGCTGCGCGACTTCGTTGTCGCAGCGCGTGAGCTGTCGCCGAACAATCTTTCCGGCAACCAGACGGACTGGATCAACAAGCACACGGTCTACACGCATGGCAACGGCTTCGTCGCGGCCCAGGCAAACGAAGTCACGGCCGTGCAGGGCGACAGTCAGAACAACACCGGTGGTTACCCGATCTACTCGGTCAGCGACCTGACGACCACGCCCGAGAACGAGAACCTCAAGGTAGACAATCCTCGGTCGTACTACGGCGAGGTGATCAGCCAGTCGGACGCCGATTACTCGATCGTCGGTTCCGTCGACGGCGAGGGACCTCGTGAGTACGACACCGACACCTCTAAGTACACCTACACCGGTTCGGGTGGTGTCTCGATCGGCAACTGGTTCAACCGTCTTGCCTTCGCGGCGAAGTACACCGAGCGCAACATCTTGTTCTCGAGTGCAATCGGCTCGAACTCCAAGATCATCTTCAAGCGTGATCCGAAGGAAAGGGTCGAGGAGGTCGCGCCTTGGCTGACGACCGACGGCGCTGCCTACCCCGCAGTGGTCGACGGCAAGATGCAGTGGATCATCGACGGCTACACCACCGCCCAGGACTACCCGTACGCGCAGCGCAGTTCGCTCGACGGGTTGGTCGAGGACAGTATCGACCAGACGACCGGGCGCCTCATTCCGCGTCAGGAGTTCTCCTACATCCGTAACTCCGTGAAGGCCACGGTCGACGCGTACGACGGCACGGTCACGCTGTACCAGGTCGACGAGCAGGATCCGGTTCTGAAGGCGTGGATGGGAGTCTTCCCGAACACGGTGAAGCCGAAGAGCGAAATCTCTGACGACCTGCAGGCACACTTCCGCTACCCGGAAGACATGTTCAAGGTTCAGCGAGAGATGCTGGCGAAGTACCACGTCGACGATCCGAGTGAGTTCTTCACCAACAACGCGTTCTGGTCAGTTCCGAGCGATCCGACGATCGACACGTCGGCCAACCAACCGCCGTACTACGTGCTGGTGGGCGACAAGGACACCGCGAAGGCGGATTTCCGTCTGACCAGTCCGATGGTCGGGTTCAGTCGTGAGTTGCTGTCGGCCTACATCTCGGTGGCGAACGACAAGGAGAACTACGGCAAGTTCACGGTGCTGCAGTTGCCGACCGATACGCAGACTCAGGRTCCACAGCAGGCTCAGTCTGCGATGACGTCGGATTCGCGTGTTGCTTCGGAAGTGTCACTGCTCAAGCAGTCGAACAAGATTCAGTACGGAAACTTGCTGACTCTGCCGATTGCCGAGGGTGGAATCCTCTATGTCGAGCCTTTGTACTCGCAGCGAAACTCGCAGAACGCGTTCCCTCAGTTGGCGCGTGTACTGGTGAGCTTCAGCGACACCAACGGCATTCGGATCGGTTATGCACCGACCGTCTCCGAGGCGATCAGTCAGATTTGGCCGGGCGCAGGTTCGGCAGCGACTGTCACTCAGCCGGCACCCGATCCGGATACCGGAGCGCAACCGGAAACGCCGACTACTCCGACGGCACCGGCCCCGCCGGCTTCTTCGGATGACGTCACGAAGGCGCTGGCCGAGGTCAATTCGGCAATGGCGGCATTGAAGTCGGCGCAACAGAGCGGTGACTTCACCAGCTACGGTGCTGCGCTCGACCGCCTGCAGAAGGCTGTTGATGCGTACCAGGCGCTGCCGAGGTAAGCGGCGTCAGTTCATGAACAGCAGAAGGCCCACCATCCGATCGGATGGTGGGCCTTCTTRTGTGCTCAGTGAAGCTGTATGAGCTGAATCAGCGCAGTGCTGCAACGATCGGTGCGTTGGCATCGGAGAGCTGCTGGAACTGTGCGGCGAATCCGTACTGGCCGGCGAGGTCACGAGCGGTGTCGTAAGCCTGCTGTGCGGCGGGCTTGAGCTCGGCCGGGATTTCGACGGCGGGAGCAACTGCGGGTGCCTCGGCGACGGGAGCCGGTGCTGCGGCGGGAGCCTCTTCGACTGCCGGCTCGCTTGCGACGGTCAGACGCTGGCCGCAGACGGGCCATGCGCCGGGGCCCTGGCTCTGCAGGGTGTTCTCGGCGACGCGGATCTGCTCTTCCTTGGAAGCGTTGGCGGGCGAGCCGGTGCCACCGTTGGCGGTCCAGGTGCTCTGCGAGAACTGCAGGCCGCCGTAGTAGCCGTTTCCGGTGTTGATGTTCCAGTCGCCACCGCTCTCGCACTGTGCGACGCCGTCCCAGTTGTGGGTGGCTGCGGAAGCGGTGCCGGTGCTCATGGTGAGGGGCACTGCGACAAGTGCGCCGGCTACTGCCAATGTGCCGAATGCACGCTTGCTGATGCTGGTGTACGTCATGTCGGGGTAAATCCTCTCCGCGCTTGCTGACATCGGCGGGCCTGCGGGTCGGCGATGATGCTGACTTTCCCGGGCGCTTGTCTCTCCGTGTCTCTGCCCCTCGAAGGTTTCGGGGGTTCCGATCCCGCGGGGCAGAGTGGAGCAGCGGCGGGTCGGCGTTCGCCCGGTTGATTCGGGCCGGGACCGACCGTACGGGAGCGCTGAACGAGGGTCGATTCGCGATTTTCCGGACCACCTGGTCTTCTCCCATCCAGGATTTTCGGCGTTTGTGCTGGTAGAGCCTTTCCGATGCCGTTTCGAGGTACGTTCGTTACATGCTTGTTATGTGTTGATGCTCACGGGAATTTTGTGAACCCAGTCACCCGATTCTTCGACTTTCAGGCGTGTATTTCGCTCCAGCGCAGGCGATTTGCGTTCCGTTCATCTGCTCGTGTAACTTTGTCAATGCATCGCGGGGTGGAGCAGCTCGGTAGCTCGCTGGGCTCATAACCCAGAGGTCGCAGGTTCAAATCCTGTCCCCGCTACTAGAAAAGGACCGCCGCACTGGATTTCAGTGCGGCGGTCCTTTTTTGTGCGCAGCCGTCGTAGGGTGGCGACGTGCGACTCTCGAAGATTCTTTTGGCGATGGCGGTGACTACTTCGCTGGTGACCACCGCTCTGGCGTTCTCGGCAAGATGATTGCGGCCGACGCTGAGCTGATTGCCGATTCGATTCGCTCCTACGCTGCCGGCGCTGACTCCGTCGGGGTGATCGCGCACAGTGCGGGTGGACTGAGCTCCCGGTACTACGCGAAGTTCCTCGGTGGCTCCGAAGTAGTGGATTCATTCGTTGCCATCGGTGCTCCTCAGTACGGTAGCCCCGGTGGCTGCGTACAAGGCCCTGCCGACGGTTACGACACCTGCATGTTCTCCGAAGTTCTCACCAAGCTCAATGCCGGTGAGGACACTCCTGGATCTGCCTACTATTCGGTGGTGCAGAGCTCAGGCGAGTGGGCGGACGGTCGGTTGGACGGGGGCCAGTGCCGGGTGTACATCGATGGCGTTCCCGGGGCCGGAACCGGAGCAGACCATCTCACCGAGCTCGAGCATCCAGAGGTCATCTCGGGAGCGATCAGCTCTTTGGGGCGCGACTGTGTCGGTACGTTCGTGGACGAGAACGACGGCGACATCACCTGGCCTGACACGTTGTTCCCGTCATTTCGGTAAAGCTTCAGGTCCGGGTTGTTCGGACGAGTAGACCGGCCACGTGCGCGCTCGCGGCAGTTCTCGCTCCCAAGGCGTCACCCGATTCGATGGCCGCGACTATACGAGCGTGCTCGGTGACGGCGATCCGCCGATTGAGCTCGAGGCTCCACATGTCCGAACGGTAGAGATGTGACTGTCCGTCGAGACGATGTAGGGCTTCACTGAGCGGGTGATTGCATGCAGTCTCACGAATCAAGGTGTGGAACTCGAGGTCCAGAGTCGAATCGCGACGCTGATCCGGCGGGCTCTCGAGAAGTTCGCGTTGCACCTGCACCATCTTGTTCAGCTGTGACACGGTTTCATGCGTGGCATTGGCCGTCGCGTTGAACGCCGCGAGACCGTCGAGTACCTCACGCACCTCGAAGACCGCGCGCAGAGACTCTGCGTCAAGCGAATCGACTTTTGCACCCGCATTTCGGGTGTGGACCGCGATGCCCTCGTAGATCAACTGCTGCACGGCCTCGCGGACCGGCGTTCGACTGACATTGAGCTTGCTCGCCAGCGCGGGAACACTCAGTGGTGTCCCCGGCGCCAGCTCTCCCGAAAAGATCAGTTCTCGAAGCGTCTCGTGCACGGACTCGGTGAGCAAAGCTCGTTCGGTGGTGGTCATCTTGTCCTCACTTCGATCCTGCACGATATCGACGGTACCCGGGAGCGCTATCCGGCGGCGCGCACCCGGTCAGCGCTGCGACTGTCGACCTCGGGCGCCGTCGCGCCTTTCAGTCCGGCCACTTTGGCCGCGATGTTCTCGGCGATCGTGATCGGCGGGTATCCCACCTCGCCCGGTTCGAGAGTCCCTGGCAGTGCTTCGATGACGGCGTCGTAGTTTCCGTCGAAAAAGAATGCGGCAGAGCGACGTCGGATGATCTGACCATCGACGATAGGTGGGTCGACTCGGTGCACTGTCGAGCGCCATCGGTCGTTCGTCCAGCGTGCCATTGCGTCGCCGAGGTTGATCAAGAGTGCGCCGTCGGCAGGTTGGACGTCGTGCCATACGCCATCGGCACTCAGAACTTGAAGGCCCGGAACTTGATCTGCCCACAGGATGGTCAAGATTCCGAAGTCGGTGTGAGCGCCCATTCCCGTCATGTCGCCGGAGATGCGGATCTCGCCCTCAGGCAGTGCGTAGTTGTTCATCTTCATCGCGTCGATCGAATGGTCGAGCATCGAATCGAAGTACTCGGGCTGCAATCCGAGGGCGTCGGTAAAGGCGCACATCAGGATTCGTGCCAAGCCCTGGGCATGACGGAAATACTCTTCGATTGCCGGTCGGAATCCGGGCGCGGCCTCTGGCCAAGTGTTGGCGGCGTAGCTGGACTCGGGTAGGTCGACGCCCGGATAGTCGCTCACCTCTGTGCCCACGACTATTGCTTCGTAGAAATCGTTCATCTGGTTCGCAGCGGCGACGCCCAGGCTCATGCTGAGTGATTCCGACTTCGGTGGCGAGTAGCCACGGTTCTCGGACGAGGGACGGCGATAGTTGTTCTTCACCGTCAGTGGGAGAGCAAAGAACTTGTCGAGAGCGTCGGCCAGTCCGTCGGTCGCCGATCGTGGAATGCTGTGTCCGACAATCTGTATGAATCCGACCTCCCGGCACGCGCGATCGAGTTGAGCTGCCACTTCCGCACAGGCAGTGCTGTTGGTGGCGTTTGCAGCCGATGCCTCGCCGGTGAGGTACGGGCTGATATCGATCGTAGGGATTTCGAAGGCGGGAATTTCGTGGGTCATTTAAAGTCCTTGCGGCCGGACGTGTGCCACTTACCGACGAGCACACGTGAGAGGAATCCAAAGGCAGAGAAGACGAGGACGCCGAACACCGACGCGATCACGATCGCGGCGATCAGATCCTCGGACTGAAGGCGGCTTCGGTAGACGTCGAGCAGGGTCCCGATCCCGGGTTGTCCTTTGGCGAAGAACATGTCGCCGATGATGGCACCGACGACAACAAGGCCGGAGGCGGTGCGGATGCCGGTGAGAATGGCCGGCATTGCCGCTCGCAGTTCGAGTTTCACCAGTCGATCCCAACGCGAGGCGCGGCCGAGGGTGAAGAGTTCGTGCAGTCCGCGATCGACCGATTGCAACCCGAAGTGTGTGTTGGTGATGATCGGGAAGGCCGCGATGAGAACGCAAACCAGGGTGCGCGCGGTCATGCCGTAGCCGAACCAGAGCCCGATGAGGGGGACGATGGCGAGGATGGGAATGACCTGCAGCACAACGGCATATGGATAGACGATCCGCTCGATCCACTTGGCCTGGCTCATCAGCACGCCGGTTCCGACGCCGACTGCCACCGCGACGACGAAGCCGACCAGCGCAACCTGTGCCGTCACTGCGAGGGCTTCGAGCATGGGAGAGAGGTGTTTCCAGTCGAGTAGCGACTTCGTCAGTACTTGACTCGGCGGCGGAAGGAGAAATCGACGTTCCGGGGTGAGAACGAGGTAGCTGACGATCGACCACGCTGCGACCGCGCCGGCAAGTGAGAGCAGCGGATAGAGCAGGAAGGTGCCGAGCGCTCTCATTCGAGAGGGCCGTCCGGACTGTGCCTGTGCTTGCGCCGTGGTCGCAGAATCAGTACGAACGGCGGTATTGCGTACGGTGGTGCCCTGTTGTACTGCAAGGACTTCGGTCATCGTGAGCTCCCATGGAGGCTGGCCGAGATCTCGGCGACGTGTTCGGTGTATCGGGCGTCGTAGCGCAGTTCCGGGCTACGCGGGTACGGGAAATCGATGTCCACGACCGAATGTATTCGTCCAGGCCTGGCGGTCATGACGACCACCTTGTTTGCGAGGTACACGGCCTCGGATACCGAGTGCGTGATGAACATCGAGGTGAACCCTTTGTCGGTGTAGAGCCTTTGGAGTTCTACCTGCATCTCCAGTCGTGTCATCTCGTCGAGCGCACCAAAAGGTTCGTCGAGCAGCATCACAGCGGGTGCGAGGGTGAGCGCACGCGCCAACGAGACACGCATCTTCATTCCGCCTGACAACGCATTGGGCAGTTGTTTCGCAAAGTCCGCAAGGCCGACTGCGCGGATTGCCTCGTCGGCGCGCAACTTTCGCGCTGCTTTGTCGCCGCCACCGAGTTCAGCCGATAATTCGACGTTGGCCTGCACGGTTCGCCAGGGGAGGAGAGTCGGCTCCTGGAAGATGAAGCCAACTGATTCGGTGTCGAGGGCAACCGCACCACTGGTCGGTCGCTCGAGGCCGGCCGCCATGCGCAACAAAGTCGACTTGCCACAGCCTGAGGGTCCGACCACGGCGACGAAGTCT
Organism: Rhodococcus sp. P4_F3_2; assembly: GCF_056401335.1. Taxonomy (NCBI): domain Bacteria; kingdom Bacillati; phylum Actinomycetota; class Actinomycetes; order Mycobacteriales; family Nocardiaceae; genus Rhodococcus; species Rhodococcus sp. P4_F3_2. Next base: position 202,849 of record NZ_JBFUJN010000012.1, on the reverse strand, counting down.
CCTCGCTCCACGTCCAGATCGATGCCGTCCAGCGCGACAGTGCCGGTATCGAACTTCTTGACGACATCGGAAAAGACCATCTGCATCGGCGCGGTGAGCTTGCGAGCGTCGGCATCCTGCATCGTGTTCGCGAGTTCCATCTGAGCCTCCGGTCGGTAATGCATGCAAAAGTTCTTCAATATGTAGGAACTATCTTGAATTGCATGTATGTCGCCTAGATTTCTGAATGTAAATGTGAGGTGACATTGCAGGTGAAGCGAGAATACTGGCGCGCGTTACCTGATGGAAACAACGAGGCGATTGCATGTAATCCACGTGCTGCAGAGTGTGCTCATCGGATCACCCTTCTTGGTTCGCCCACATCCCAATTGTTTTCACGAAGGAGACGCTGTGTATTCAAATCGCAAGGTGCATTCCAATCGCAGAAGTGTGGGAGCGGCGGGCGCGGCACTGGCCATGTGTGCAGCCATCGGATTGACTGCGTGCAGCTCCAGTGAGGCTGAGACGGCGAAAGCGGAATCTCTCGAACCAGCTGCCGAGGCGCAGAACCTTGCGGGTCTCTGTCCGGAAAACATTGTGGTTCAACTCCAATGGCAGCCACAGTCGGATATGGGAGCGCTCTTCGAGATGCTCGGTCCCGGCTATTCGGTCGACACCGACGACAAGTCCGTCAGTGGGACTCTTGTCGCCGGAGGGAAGGACACTGGAGTCGACCTGACCTTGCGGGCCGGGGGACCGGCAATCGGGTTCCAATCCGTCAGCTCCCAGATGTACGTCGACGATTCCATCACTCTCGGCTTGGTGCACGGGGATCAGGTGATCGCGGCAGCGGCAAGTCAGCCCGTTGTGGCCGTCACGCCATTGCTCAAATACAGCCCGGCAATCCTCATGTGGGACAAAGAGTCTCATCCGGAATGGACGAGTGTTGCCGATATCGGCAAGTCCGACGCGAGTGTCGTCGTTTCCAAGGAGCAACTCTTTCCGCAGTGGCTCGTGGCGAAAGGACTACTGAAGCAGTCTCAGCTCGACACGAGCTACGACGGAGCTCCCTCGCGATTTGTCGGTGACCCGACCATCGCTCAGCAAGGATTCGCGAATTCGGAACCGTACACGTACGAGAAGGAGACGCCGGCGTGGGACAAGCCGGTTTCCTATGACCTGCTGAAAGATTCGGGTTTCGACATCTACGCGTCCAATGTTTCCGTTCGTGCCGACAAGGTCGAGACACTCTCGCCGTGTTTGAGCAAGCTGGTTCCGATCATTCAGCAGTCCACCGCGGACTACATCACTGCGCCGGATGCGGCGAATGCTGCCATTGTCGACGTCGTCTCGCAGGACGTGTCGTTCTCTCCCTACACCGAGGGCGAAGCAGCGTTCAGTGCCCAGCTCCTGAAAGAGAAAGGCCTGATCGCGAACGAGGCAGACGGATCCGTCGGCACGTTCGACATGACGCGAGTCGCTCACACCGTCGAAGAACTGAAGCCCATCCTGAACGCCGGGGGTGCGTCGATACCGCAGTCATTGACTGCAGAAGAGATCTACACCGACAAATTCACCGATCGGTCCATCGGAATCCGCTGAAGGAGCTCATTGCAAATGACGTACGACATGACAGAACTCAACCGCGAGACCCGCATGGGTGGCCTGGGCACGGAGACCACCGACCGTGAGGTCCGAAGAATCGATCTCTCGGATTTCGAGAACCGGCGCAGCGAGATCGCCGAGGAGTTGTGGTCGGCAGCGACCGACATCGGATTCTTCCAAATCGTCAATCACGGAATCGATCTGGACCAGGTCCGCGAGGCTTTCGCGGCGGCCGAGCGATTCTTTGCACTGCCCACCGAGGTCAAAGCGCAGTATCCGCTCAAGAAGGGTTTCAACTCCGGCTGGGAGAGCATGACGCAGGTGCGTCCGTCCATCGGAACGCCTGATCAGAAAGAGTCCTACCAGGTGACCCGCCCGCATATGGGTGATCTGTGGCCCACTGCAGACGAATTGGGTGGATTCCGCGAAACGATCCTGGACTTCGAAGCCAAGTGCTGGGGCATTGCGATGGACCTGTTGTCGTGCTTCGCCGAGAAGCTGGGATTCGAACGAGACTTCTTCACCAGGGCACATGACCCGTCGGTGGCCACCTACCAGAGCACACTGCGACTACTCCACTACTTCCCCCTTGCCGCCGACGCAGATGTCGAAGGGATGTGGCGTGCCGGAGCGCACACCGATTTCGATTGCCTGACATTGCTTTTCCAGCGTGACGGTCAGGGCGGGTTGCAACTGTGCCCGGGCAAGGAGATGGACACCCAGGAATGGACGTCGGTGGTGCCGGCCGAGGAAGCGATCACCTGCAACATCGGCGACATGCTGATGAGATGGAGTGATGACGTCCTGCCGTCGAATTTTCATCGAGTCAAGAGTCCCGGAGTCACCGATTATCGGGGAGCCCGCTACAGCCTCGCGTTCTTCGCTCAGGCGAACCGCGACGTGACCATCGAGGGGCCGGCGGGCAAGTACCCGCCGATCACTGCCGAGGACTACATCGACCAGCGAGTACGCGCGAACTTCGCGCGTTGATCCGTATCCCTTCCGTTACACACTTTCAGGAGAACTGGCGATGACTACCGCGCCCAAGAACATGACCGACGCGATCATCCGGGACGTGACGTTGTACAGCGGCGGGCAATGGCTGACCGGCCGCGACGTCGTCGTCTCGAATGGGGTGGTCGAATCGATCGAGAAGTCGACCGGCACCGCCACACCTGGAAGTGTGGACGGATCGGGGGCGTATCTGATCCCTGGGTTCGTCAACACCCATACGCACCTTCAGCAGTCACTGATGCGTGGGATCGCCGAAGGGACACCGCTTCTCGAATGGCTACTCGCGGTCGCAGAAGAGTCGGTTCAGATCACGCCGGAGCGCGCATACACGGCCACTGTCGCAGCCTCGCTGGAGGCATTGCGCAGCGGTACGACGACCCTGGTCGAACACATGTGGCCGCACCCGTCCAGCGAGGTTCACGACGCTGTGATCCGGGCGTTGCACGACACCGGGATTCGTGCGGTGCTGGGACGCGGAACCGCAGACCGGGCGGACAAGACGAGGAAGTGGGGCTTCGATCCGCGGCTCATGCAACCACTCGGAGATGTTCTCGCACATACGGATCAGATGATGCGCGACGTCGCCGGTTCCCGCATTGACGTGGCAGTCGCGGTACCCAACCCACGTTCGCTGACCCCGGACGGGATGTCGGAAGTGCGTGAGTTCGCGCAGGCTCGCGACCTCACGGTCTCGATTCACCTGCTCGAGACGCAGACCGACAACACGATGTGTACCGAACACGCGGGCATGAACGCGGTCGACTACCTCGATTCCCATGGGTTCTTGTGGGACCGGGTGCTGGCGGTCCACTGCGTCGAACTCGACGACCGTGGTCAGAAGGTGCTGGCGGAGCGCGGCGTTGGAGTGTCGTACAACCCCGTCAGCAACATGCGCCTCGGTAGCGGAATCGCGCCCGTCCCGAGTTTCCTCGACGCGGGGATCGCGGTGGGGTTGGGTGTGGACGGCGCAGCCAGCAACGACACTCAGGACATGCTCGAGACGCTGCGCACCGGCGCCTACGTGCAGCGAGCCGCGCGCGGCCGCGCCGACCTGTTCGGCTTCGAAGCCATGATCGACATCGCATCCGGCGGTGCAAACGCAGCACTCGGTCTGCCGGCCAGGTCTGGCGGGATCTCCGTGGGCGATCCYGCCGACCTCACCATGATTCGGTTCGAACGCGACTTCGGTTGCCTCCCGGTGCGAGATCCGGGCGCGTCCATTCTCACGACGGGCAGTCGTCAGATCGTGGACACGGTGTTGGTTGCGGGCGAGGTCGTGCTCCGCGACGGGCACTCCACTCGCGTCGACGAGGCGGAATTGATCCGGACGCTCAGCGCTTTGTGACTGTGCTCAGTCTTCGCTGATCTCCATCTCGATCAGGACGCGGCGCAACAGCTTTCCGGTGGCGTTGCGGGGAAGTTCGTCGATGAAGACGATCTCGCGGGGAACCTTGTAGCGCGCGAGATTCGACCGGACGTGATCCTTCAGCTCGTCGGAGTTCTGGTCGGCGCCGTGGGCGACGACGACAAACGCTCGCAGGCGGTGCCCGAAGTCGGCGTCCTCGACTCCGATGACTGCCGCTTCCAAGACGTCCTCTCGATCGGCGAGCAGGTTCTCGACTTCGAGCGGGTAGACGTTCTCGCCACCGGAGACGATCATGTCGTCGTCGCGGCCGTCGACGAAGAGGAGGCCGTTGGCGTCGAAGTGTCCGACGTCGCCGGTCGAGAGAAGTCCGTCGATACGTTCCTTGTCACGCCCGTCGGTGTATCCCTCGAAGCTCAGCCCGCTGGCGACGAAGATTCTGCCGATCGTGTGTGGGGTGGTGATCTTCTTGTTGTTCTCGTCGAACAGTTCGACGTGACAGGTCACCGGCGCGCGGCCCGCGGTTCCCGGCGCAATGGTCAGATCCTCGGGAGTCGCGACTGTCGCCACCGCGACCTCGGTGGATCCGTACAGGTTGTAGAGGACGTAGCCGAACGAGGCCGTGACTCGCTTGCACAGATCGGGTGAGAGTGACGAACCTGCCGAGAAGATGATCTTCAGGTTCGACGTGTCGTACTTGGACAGCACGTCGGGACCGAGGTCGATGATCCGAGTGAGCATCGTCGGGACCACGACCAGACTGTCGCACTTGTATTGTGCGACAAGTTTGATCGTGTTCTCCGGGTCGAACTTTCGATGCATGACGACGGTCTGGCCGAGCGCCAACGCGAGAGCGAACTGCGAGACGCCGGTTCCGTGGAAGGCGGGGGCCGCCATCATCATGGTCTGTCCGCGGCGCAACGGCACGCGGTCGAGGAACTGTGCCGACGCGAGAGGGGAGGTGTGGCCACGCGGCGCGCCTTTGGGAGTTCCCGTTGTGCCGCTGGTGAGGAGGACGAAGCCACCGTTCTTCTCGGGTGCCGGCACCGACGACGTGGTGCGTCCGGCGATGGCCTCGTCGAGAGTAGCTGCCGTGGAACCGTCCGCGGCCGTGCCCTCTGGCCAGGAACGATAGACGACGACGTCGTCCGGCAAGGCATCGGCGATGTCCGCGAACTCGTCGTCGTAGACGAAGGCGACCACCTTCTCACGCGCTGCGACGTCCACGAGTTGGGGCCGAGCGAAGCCCGTGTTCATGAGAACGAGCTTCGTTCCGTTCTTCGCTGCCGCCAGCATGGTCAGGACCAAGCCTCGATGGTTACGGCACATCGCACCCATGACGGAGTCGGACGTGATGCCGTCGGCCTGCCACGCCCGGACCAACGCGTTGCTCTGACGCTCTAGCTCGGCATAGGTGATGGGTCCGCGCTCGTCGATGATCGCCACCGCGTCGTAGCCGTTCTCGGCGTGTGCATGGACCGGCCCGGCAAAGGGTCCGTACTTGTCCACGGCTGCAATGGATTTGAGCCCGCGATCGAGGCGAGGGAACGGGACGAGTCCGGCTCGGAACATGACCCCCGCCGCGCCGATGGTGTCAGTGACCTTGGTGACCAATCCGGGCATACGTGAACCTCTTCCGAGCGTCGTTGTAGCCACCTCGAAAGGTGGCGGGGCGGAGTGTTTCGGGATCGGGTCTGTGCGACCGTCACTTCAGTTCGACCGTCACTTCAGTTCGGCGGACGACTTTCCGAGCAGGCGGCGTGCGACGATCAGCTGCTGGATCTGCTGGGTGCCCTCGAAGATGTCGAGAATCTTCGAGTCGCGGCCCCACTTCTCGAGCAACGGGCGCTGCGAGTAGCCGTAAGTGCCGGCCAACTCGACTGCCTTGAGCGTCACGTCGGTGCCGGTGCGGCCGGCCTTCGCCTTGGACATGGACGCTTCGAGCGAGTTCGGCTTCTTGTTGTCGGCCATCCACGCCGCGCGCAGAGACAGCAGGTACGCGGCCTCCCAGTCGGCTTCCAAACGGATGAACTCGGCTGCAGCTGCATGCTGGTTGTAGACCGGTGTGTCGTAGGAGATCTCGACACCGGCTTCGGTCAGGATGCCGCGCAGTTCTTCGAGAGCCGCGCGTCCGACGCCGACGGCCATGGCTGCAACGAGGGGCCGGGTGTTGTCGAACGTCTGCATGACGCCGGCAAAGCCCTGCTCCACGTTGACCTCCGGGCTGCCCAGGATGTTGTCCGCTGGAATGCGGCAATCCTGGAGCAGGAGTACTGCGGTGTCGGAGGCCTTGATGCCCAGCTTGTGCTCTAGGCGAGCAACGCTCAGGCCCGGTGCGTCACGCGGAACGACGAACGACTTGATGGCCGCTCGGCCCTTCGACTTGTCGACCGACGCCCACACGACGATGTGCGTCGAACGCTCACCGGCGGTGACGAAGATCTTCTCGCCGTTGAGAACCCACTCGTCGCCGTCGAGAACGGCGGTGGTGGTCACGGCGGCGGAGTCGGAACCGAAACTCGGTTCGGTGATGGCCATCGAGGCCCACACTTTGCCGAAACGTTCGAGCTGTTCGTCGGTTGACACTGCGGCGATCGCGGCGTTGCCGAGCCCCTGGTAGGGGATCGAGAGCATGAGTCCGACGTCGCCCCAAGACGTTTCGAGCGAGTTGAGGAGCGCAGACATGTTGCCGCCGTTGGCGTTGCCACCCTTGGCGCTCGCGTCGGACCGTCCGCCGCTGGCACCGCCGATGTCTCCACCGGAATCGGAGAGGCCTTCGACCATGGCGGCCATGGTGTCGAGCTCGACCGGGTACTCGTGCTCAGCGAGATCGTACTTACGTGAAATGGGTCGGAAGATCTGCGCCGCGACCTGATGTGCCTGGTTCGCTGATGCTTTGAGCTTCTTGGGAAGTTCGAGGTTGATCATCGTGGTTCTCCTGGAAGTTCAGCGGCGTCAGATGAGGACGATGCCCTCGGCAACGCCGATGGCACGGAGGTCGCGGTACCAGCGCTCGACCGGGTGTTCCTTGGTGAACCCGTGTCCACCGAGGAGTTGCACACCGTCGAGGCCGATCTGCATGCCCTTCTCGGAAGCCAGCTTCCGGGCCAGAGCGGATTCGCGAGCGAAGGACAAGCCCTGCTCGGCGCGTGAAGCGCCCCGAAGCGTGACCAGGCGCAGTCCGTCGAGTTCGATGCCGATGTTGGCGACCATGAAGGCAACCGCCTGGCGGTGGCTGATCGGCTCGCCGAACGCTTCGCGCTCGTTGACGTACGGAATCACGTAGTCGAGAACTGCCTGGCTGGTTCCGACGGCCATGGACGCCCAACCGAGGCGAGCCAGGCGAATCGCGTCGGCGTATTCGGCCTTGCGCTGCTCGGCGTCACCGTCGCCGAGCAGTGCGGACTCCGGCACAGCGACATCGGTGAGGATCAGGCGACCCAGGCCTGCGGCGCGCAGTCCCATGCTGGGATCTGCTTCGACGACGAGTCCCTTGGTGTCGGATTCGACGATGAAGAAGGACGGCTTGCCGTCGAGTTCTGCGGCGATGACGAAGAGCTCGGACGTAGCCGCGGCGGGCACCAAGCTCTTGACGCCGTTGAGCTTGTAGCCGCTGGGGGAGCGCACTGCCTTGGTCTGCAGGGCAAACGGATCGAACAGTGCGCGTGGTTCGTTGACCACCACTGCTGCGCCGGGGACCTGCTCGCCGGTGAAGGCCGGAAGGTAGGTCTTCTGCTGCGCGTCGGTGCCCCACTGCGTCAGTGCGACTGCCACACCGCTCGGTGCGAGGATCGGAAGTGCAAGTCCCATGTCTCCGTGCGCAAGTGCCTCGGCAACAAGAGAATTGGTGACTGCGCCGCGATCGGCGGCTGCTCCGTCGAGTTCTTCGGGAACGTTGATCAGCGTGATACCGAGCTCGGCCGCGCGCTTGGAGAGATCGGCGGGGGCCTGCGCTGCGCCGTCGGCGTCGTGCGCTGCGGGACGCAGGATCTCGGCCGCGAACTCGCGCACGGTCTCGACGATCATCTTCTGGTCGTCGTCGGGGGTCAGATCGAAGTAGTCGGCGTTCTTGCTCGGGTTGTCGGGCAGGCGCTTGGGTGCGCCGTTGCCAGAGACCTTCTGGAATCCTCGAGTGGCGGCACCCAGGGTTTTGAAGCCCGTCTTGGTGCCCTCGTAGGTCACGCGATCGATGGTCTGACGCAGATTGAACTTCTCGGCCAGTTCCGAACCGGTGATCTTGGTAAGCACACGCATGGCTGCGCCCATGGCGTCGCGTTTGATCGGGTTCAGGCCGACGGCGGACGTGTCGCGGGGCGCACCCTTGGCGCCGCCGCGCTGCGCGCCCGATTCGCTGCGCTGAGCGCTCTTGTCGGGGGCAACACTGTCTTGCTTGGTCATGATCACCAGCTGTTTCTCGGTGTTGGGGCGTTGGACGATCCTTATCTTACTCATCAGTAAGGTCTGTTGTCGAGAAACCGCGAAATGATGCGCGTCATAGGCTCGAGGGGTGAACCGGACAGAGGTGCCAGATCGGATACAGCGGTACGTGCGCTACACGCCGTTGGTGGTGGTCCCGTGCCTGTTGATCGCCAGCACGTATCCGGGGGAGTATCGAGTTCCCCTCACCTACTGGATTCTGTCGATGCTGTYGGCGCTCGCCTTCGTCGCCGGCCGTCGATGGCCGGTCTTCGCGTCCCTGGTCATCTCGGCGCTCGCCGTTCCGATGTTCGTCGCCGACGCCTGGGGGCTGTCCGAGCTTGTTCCGTATCTCGGGGCGGTCGCCGTCGTCGACGTCACGATGCGGGCCGAGCGTAGAGAAATGGTTGCCGTATCGGCAGCAGGATGGTGCGGTTCGGTGCTCGCGGGGATCTGGTTCGAATCTCACGAAGCGTTCTGGTCTGTCACGACGGCTGTGAAAGTGCTTGCGTACGTGGGGTTGCCACTGCTGCTCGGGCTGTATCTACGCTCGCAGCGTGAATTGGCCGCGAACAATCTTGCGCAGACCCGCGCTGCGGAGCGCAGTGCGCTCGCCCGCGAACTGCACGACCTGGTTGCGCACCACATGGCATCGATCGTCCTGAGAATCGGCGTGGCTCAACATGTCTTGGCGCCCCAGGACGAGGCCGTGCGTGAGGTCCTCGCGGATGTGCGTGGGACTGCGTCCGATGCGCTGGCCGATATCCGTCGCCTCCTGGTCGCACTTCGTGATCCTTCGCTCGGTGAGGTCGCTCTGGTCGAGCCGGATGCCGTCGAGGCGGAAATCGAGGCGGCGATAGATCGTGTGCGTGCGGCGGGTTTCGAGGTGCAGGCAGTCTTCGATGCCCAGGAGAATGTCGAGTCAGGCGCAGCCGATCTCGACGCGATCGGGAGGCTGACGTTGTTGCGGGTGATTCAGGAATCACTGACCAACGTCATGAAGCACGGCGACAAGAAGGGGCTGGTATCGGTCTCGGTCGGTCGCGAAGACAACCGGGTGCATGTCAGGGTTGTCAACCACGTCGAGGGATCGCCTCGGAGTGCAGGTCATGGCCTGGTGGGAATGCAGGAGCGTGCGGAGTTGGTCGGCGGCGAGATGACCGCGGGCACCAACAGTGACGGGAAATGGGAAGTGCACGTGAGTATTCCACTCGTTGTCTCGGGCGATGTCTCGTGATCAGCGTGCTGATCGTCGACGACCAGCGACTTGTGCGCGCCGGTTTGCGGATGCTGTGCGCGGCAGCCGAGGACATGACCGTGGCCGGTGAGGCGTCGAACGGCGTCGAGGCGGTAGCGCTCGCTGCAGAATTGGATCCCGACGTGATTCTGATGGACTTGAGAATGCCCGGGCTGGACGGGATCGGTGCCACGCAGCAGATCGTCAAGGCCGGTCGTCGAGCGCGCATTCTCGTGCTGACCACCTTCGACGACGACGATCATCTGTATCCCGCACTCGCCGCGGGGGCTTCGGGGTTCTTCGTCAAGGACACCGAACCCGCCGAGCTGCTCGGCGCCATTCGGCGGATCGCCGAGGATGAGATGGTGTTCACTCCGGAACTTCTCCGCCGCGTTGTGGATCGAGCGGTGATCGGTGGTATCGCAGACACTGCTGTGACGGGCAAGGTTCCGTTGACCGATCGCGAATCGCAGGTCCTCGCACTGGTGGCAGAAGGGAAGAGCAATCAGGAGATCGCGGACACGCTGCATCTCGGTGTGACCACGGTGAAGACGCACGTGGCGAACCTGATGTCGAAGACCGGTTGCGACAATCGGGTTCGCCTCGCCGTGTACCACTTGCAGAACTTTCAGTGACCGGAGTGCGAACCAGACGAAGGCATCGGCATGTCCATCGGCATGTCCATCTGCATCGGAGCCGCCTTCTGCCCCGGTTCGAGGACGAGGAATTGGCCCATCATCCCTTGGTCCTCGTGCATCAGCAGGTGGCAGTGGAACATGTACGGGAACGTGGGATCGGTGTACTCGGACCACTGCAGTGCGACGCGAACCCTGCTGCCCGGCGGTGTGTAGACGGTGTCCTTGAGTCCGCGCAAGTGCGGCGGGGGAGTGCGACCGTCGACGTCGAGGATCTGGAACTGTACGTCGTGGACATGGAAATTGTGTGGCCAGTTGTCCTTGTTGGTGATCGTCCACACCTCGGTCGCGCCGACCTCGGCCTCGAAGTCGATGCGGTTCATGTCCATTCGTTGCCCGTTGATCATGTACCACTGCAGATCGAAGGTTCGGGAAACGCTAGCCTTCGACGGATCGAGACGCGGTAGTACGGCCAACTGCGCCGGGAGAGTCGACCGTGACGTGCGGCTGGCAACCCCCCGCAGTTCGATGATGTCGAAGCGGTCGTTCATGCCGAAGTTCTCGGCGTCGGAGGAACTCACGCCACCGCCGTCCTCGATCGGGAACGACACCAGTGTGGTCGTCGCACCGGGGTCGACGCGAACCACGATCTCGGCTCGTTCACCGGGGCTGAGCTGAATCCGCTTGATCGCAATCGGTGATTCGAGCAGTCCGCCGTCGGTGGCAATCAGATCGAACGTGCGGTCGTCGGGGAACCCCAGGTTGTAGAGACGGCCGGAAGAGCCGTTCAGGATGCGCAACCGGACGACCCCGGTGGTGACGTCGAGGTAGGCGTCGGAGATGCCGTTGGTGACGATCGTGTCGCCGAGCAGGCCGATGTCGGTCGGATCTGATTCGTCGAAGCTGCCGTCGGCGAGGAATCGACGATCCTGGATTATCAGCGGAACATCGTCGACACCATAGGTTTTGGGGATGTCCAACGCCCGGGTGTCGGCATCGTCGATCAGGAACAGTCCGGCAAGACCGCGCTGCACGTGCCGTTCGGTGGATCCGTGCGGGTGTGGGTGATACCACAGCGTCGACGCCGGCTGACCGATCGTCCACGCCGGTTCCCAGCGTCCGCCGGCTTCGATGGTCTGGTGCGGGCCACCGTCGTATCTGGCGGGCAGATGCATGCCGTGCCAATGGACGGTCGTGGGCTCTGCCAGTGTGTTGTCGATCGTGAATGCGACAGATTCTCCGCGTTCGGCGCGGACGGTGGGCCCCAGAATGGATCCGTTGAAACCCCAAGTGTCGGTGAGTTTTCCCGCGACGATCTCGGTGGTCCCGGCACCGGCACGAAGTGTGAAGTGGCGAACACCTGCGTCGTCGACGGTGGATTCGGCAAGCGGCGGAATCGGTAGCGGACGCGAAGTTCCGGCCTCCGCCAACGTGGCGCTCTTCGCTGCCGGGTCGGCGCCGCAGCCCACCGCGAGCCCGAGGGGCGCTGCGGCCAGACCGAACAGAATCGTGCGCCTGGAAATCCGGTTCATCGTTCTCCTGGAAGTAGTGCGTGATCAACTACTTCCAGTCAACGGGCCGAGATGTCGTGCCGAATCCTGCCGACGGGCCTGTCGGAACTCCTCCCTCGGACCCTTGCGGCGGGTGGGATGTTCTGGTATCCGGGTGGTTACCGCAGGCGGGCTAGAACGTCTTCGTGCAGCAGTCCGTTGGTGGCGACCGCGCTGCCGCCGTGCGGACCTGCGCCGCCGTCCAGATCGGTGAACGCGCCGCCGGCCTCACGGACCAATACGTCGAGCGCTGCCAGATCCCACAGGGAAACCTCGGGTTCGGCAGCAATGTCGACGGCGCCTTCGGCCACTAGGCAGTAGGAGAAGAAGTCCCCGTAACCGCGCACGCGCCAGACGTGGTCGGTGAGTTCGACGAACTGATCGCGAATTCCGCGGTCCTTCCACCCCGAGAGGCTCGAGAAGCTCAGGCTCGCTGACTCGCTGCGATCGACGGCGGATACCTGGATCGCCCGCGCATCACTGTCCCCGAAGGACGTATGTGCGCCCAAACCTGTTGCAGCCCACCATCGCCGATTCAGGGCGGGTGCGCTCACGACGCCGATAACGGGGACGCCGTCCTCGAGCAAGCTGATCAGCGTGGCCCACACCGGTACGTTGCGGACGAAGTTCTTGGTCCCGTCGATGGGGTCGACCACCCACTGCCTGCCCTCGAAGACTGCGTCGCCGCCGAATTCTTCGCCCAGTACGGAATCCTCCGGTCGGTGCTCACCGAGTGTCGCGCGCACTGCACGCTCGACAGCGAGGTCGGCGTCCGAGACAGGGGTGAGGTCCGGCTTGTCGTCGACTCGAAGATCGAGCGCACCGAAGCGGGCGCGAGTGATCGCGTCAGCCTCGTCGGCGATACGGAGGGCGAGTGCGAGGTCGGATGCGCGATCGGTCACGGGTACACAACCTACCGGCTCAAACCGGGAGGACTTCGTTCAGCTTTCCGGTGGCGACGTCGAAGACGAATCCGCGTAGGGAGGTCGTCGCGGTGACGAACGGACTGTTCTCGATGCGCTTCAACGACTGACGGACGTCCTCGTCGATGTCGGGGAACGATTCGGCAGCCCAGTTGGGTTTGATGCCGATCTCGTCCTGGATGGATCGCTTGAAGTCGTCGTCGGTGAACGTCAGCATTCCGCAGTCGGTGTGGTGGATGAGGATGATCTCGGTAGTTCCCAGCAGACGCTGGCTGATGGCGAGGGATCGGATCTCGTCGTCGGTGACGACTCCACCCGCATTGCGGATGACGTGCGATTCACCTTCCTGGATCCCCAGCACCCGATAGACGTCGATGCGGGCGTCCATGCAGGCGAGAACGGCAACGTGCTTGCTGGGTGGGAGGGGGAGCGGACCGGTGAACTGCTCGGCGTAGGCGGCGTTGTTCTGCAGGTATTCGTCGGTGACAGTCATCACTCCAGTAGGTTCCCTCGGACCCTGGTTGGCAAGGCTTCCAGTCGCGGTGATCCCAATAGGTGACGCACGGGGGAGCGGACAGGGTGACGCACAGCAGAGCCCAGGTCGGCACCCGGTAGCCTTGAGAACCGTGCATCCCGACGTAATTGCAGACCTGAACGCCCTCGACACCACCCTTCGCACCTGCGAATCGGTTGTGGACGTCGAGGAGCTGCGCCGACGCATCGACGAGCTCGAGCACCAGGCGGCCGACCCCGGTCTGTGGAACGACCAGGAACACGCCCAGCAGGTCACCAGCCAGCTCTCCCACGCCCAGGCGGAGCTTCGCCGCATCGTTGCACTGCGCGAGCGGCTCGACGAGATGCCGATCCTCTACGAACTGGCAGAAGACGAAGGCCCCGACGCGGTGGCCGATGCCGACGCCGAGCGGGCGAGCCTGCGTGACGACATCGCGGCGATGGAAGTCAAGACCATGCTGTCGGGCGAGTACGACGAGCGCGACGCACTCATCAACATCCGCTCCGGCGCCGGCGGTATCGACGCCGCAGACTGGGCCGAGATGCTCATGCGTATGTACATCCGCTGGGCGGAGAAGCACGACTACGGCGTCGAGGTCTACGACACGTCGTACGCCGAAGAAGCCGGACTCAAGAGCGCGACGTTCGCGATCAAGGGCCCGTACACCTACGGAACGCTGTCCGTCGAGATGGGCACCCACCGGCTCGTCCGAATCAGCCCGTTCGACAACCAGGGGCGTCGCCAGACGTCGTTCGCCGAGGTCGAGGTCCTGCCGGTCGTCGAGACGACCGACCACATCGAGATCAACGAGAACGACATCCGCGTCGACGTCTACCGCTCGTCCGGTCCGGGTGGCCAGTCCGTGAACACCACTGACTCCGCCGTTCGACTCACACACATCCCGACGGGAATCGTCGTCACCTGTCAGAACGAGAAGTCGCAGCTCCAGAACAAGGTGTCGGCGATGCGCGTCCTGCAGGCCAAGCTGCTCGCGGTCAAGCGTCAGGAAGAGCGCGCCGAGATGGATGCGCTCAAGGGCGACAGCGGCAGCTCGTGGGGCAACCAGATGCGTTCCTACGTTCTGCATCCGTACCAGATGGTCAAGGACCTGCGTACCGAGTACGAGGTCAACAACCCGTCGGCAGTGCTCGACGGCGACATCGACGGGTTCCTCGAGGCCGGCATCCGCTGGCGCATGAGCGAGAACCAGTCCGCATAGCGTTCGGATACCGAAAGGCACGATGACTTTACTTCGACCTGGGCAGAACCTGCTCGATTGGCTTCAAACCACCGGTTTGTCCGTCCTCATGACCGTGCTCGGCGCGATGATTCTCGCYCGGTTGGTCAGTTGGGGCGGCAACAAGGTCACCGACCAGATCGACTCCAACTATCAGTTGGGCGATGCGCTGGTTCGCTCCGAGGCGACCAAGCATCGCCACTCGGTCGCGCAGGTCATCACCTGGGTGGTCATCACGTTCATCTACGTGATCGCGACGCTGAAGGTTCTCGACCAATTGAATTTGCCGATCGGCAGTCTCGTGGCGCCGGCAACTGTTCTCGGTGCGGCGCTCGGTTTCGGTGCACAGCGCGTCGTGCAGGACATTCTTGCCGGTTTCTTCATCATCACCGAACGCCAGTACGGCTTCGGTGACACCGTGCGACTTGCGATCACCGGCTCCTCCGACGACGCCGAAGGTGTCATCGAGGACGTGACCCTGCGCGTGACGCGGATGCGAAACTCCGACGGCGAGGTCATCACCGTTCCCAACGGCCAGATCGTGAAAGCGACCAACCTGTCCAAGGACTGGGCACGCGCCGTCATCGACGTTCCGGTTCCGGCGACTGCCGACCTCACCCGGGTCAACGAGGTACTTCGTCAGGTCGGAGTCGACGCGATGGCTGACCGTGGACTCAAGAAACTGCTGCTCGACGAGCCCACTGTCATGGGCGTCGAAAGCCTCGAGGTCGATCAGGTCAACGTGCGGATGGTTGCGCGCACGCTGCCTGGCAAACAATTCCAGGTCGGGCGAGCACTTCGTGTCCGCGTCGCCGCAGCACTGCGACGTCAGGGGATCACGGTGTCACCGGATCTGCACACCGCACGGACCGAGGAGGCGAGCGAATGACCGATCAGGAACCGCGCCGCGGACTCGACCGCCTGATTCACCTGGACTGGCTTCCGTCACGGATCTTCGGTGGCCGGATGCGCACCTCGACGTTCATTCTCGTGGTCGCCTGGATCCTCACGTATCTGCTGCACACGTACCTCAATCCGGAGGAAACGGCAGCAACTCCGCCGCCCAGCGTCGACACGTCCGTCACCGAGCCGTACATCGCTCCATCGGTCAAACCGTCGACGACGACCCCCGTGCCGTCCTCGACCGAGCAGACGACCACCTCCGAGGCTCCGTCCTCGGAATCGAGTACGGGCAGCTCCGGTTCTCCGACGCCGACTTCTGGTCCTGCGCCTGCTCCGGGAAACGCCGAACAGTCCGCGACCACGGTGCCGACGACTCCTGCGACGACGACCGTCCCGCAACCTGGTGCGGCAATGCAGGCACCGACGTCGGTGCCACAGTCACCTGCGACCACCGGTACCGGATAAGGACGAGGGTGCTCGCGCGTGGCGCCAAGGTCACCGTTAGATAACGGCTAGACTGGCTAGTTGTGATCAGCATGAAGAATGTGTCGAAGTCCTACAAGGCCTCCACCAGGCCGGCGCTCGACAAAGTCAGCGTGGAGGTGGAGAAGGGGGAGTTCGTCTTCCTCATCGGCCCCTCCGGCTCTGGCAAGTCGACGTTCATGCGGTTGCTGCTCAAGATGGAGTCGCCCACGTCCGGTGACATCGAGGTCGCGGATTTCCACGTCAACAAGTTGGCGGCCCGCCGCGTGCCGAAGCTTCGCCAGAGCATGGGCTGTGTTTTCCAGGACTTCCGCTTGCTTCAGCAGAAGACGGTGTCCGAGAACGTCGCCTTTGCGTTGGAAGTCATCGGCAAGCCCCGCAACGTCATCGCGCGCACTGTGCCCGAGGTCCTCGACATGGTCGGTCTGGCCGGCAAAGCCGATCGACTGCCCACCGAACTCTCCGGCGGTGAGCAGCAGCGCGTCGCCATCGCCCGCGCATTCGTGAACCGCCCGCTCGTGCTGCTCGCCGACGAGCCCACCGGCAACCTGGACCCCGAAACGAGCCAGGACATCATGCTGCTGCTCGAGCGGATCAACCGCACAGGCACCACCGTCGTGATGGCGACCCACGATCACCACATCGTCGACTCCATGCGTCGACGCGTCATCGAACTCGATCTCGGCAAGGTGACCAGAGACGAAGCGCGGGGTGTGTACGGCGTCGGCAGGTAGCGCCGACTACGACCACACGTCCCGTACGCCCACCGGTTGTCGTGAAACAACCGGCCTCTCGAAAAGGAATCGGATTCCCCGATGCGCGCCAGCTTTATTTTCAGCGAAGTCCTGACCGGCCTACGCCGCAACATCACGATGACCATCGCCATGATCTTGACGACGGCAATCTCCCTCGGTCTCTTCGGCGGTGGTCTGCTGGTCGTGCAGATGGCAGGCAAGACCCAGCAGATCTTCCTCGAACGCGTCGAGGTGCAGATCTTCCTGACCGACGACATCTCTTCGGCTGATCCCGGTTGCGAGCAGGAGATCTGCAGTTCGTTGCGCAAGGAACTCGAGCAGACTCCGTCCGTCGTCGCGGTTCAGTACCTCAACCGCGAAGACGCCGTGAAGGATGCCACCGAGCGCGTGTTCAAGGACCAGCCCGAGCTGGCAGCGCTGGTGAGCCCGGACAGCTTCCCGGCGTCGTTCAAGGTCAAGCTCAGTGACCCGGAGCGGTTCGGCGTCATCAACGACACCTTCGGTTCGAGGCCCGGCGTCGAGAGTGTGCTCAATCAGCGCGAGTTGGTGGACCGACTGTTCAGCGTGCTCGGTGGAGTGCGCAACGCAGCGTTCGCGATCGCGATCGTCCAGGCGATCGCGGCCATCCTGCTGATCGCCAACATGGTCCAGATCGCCGCGTTCACGCGTCGTACCGAGGTCAACATCATGCGGTTGGTCGGCGCGACGCGGTGGTACACCCAGCTTCCGTTCCTTCTCGAAGCCGTCGTGGCGGCCTTGATCGGTGCGGTGCTCGCCATTGCCGGACTGTTCACGGCGAAGAACGTCTTCATCGACGGGGTCCTGTCCGATGTCTACGAAGCCAACATCGTGGCGCGGATCTCCAACAGTGACGTGCTGTTCGTCTCGCCGATCCTCGTGCTTGCCGGCGTCGGAATGGCCGCGGTGACGGCGTACGTCACACTGCGTCTGTACGTCCGCGAATAATCGGTTTGCACGAGCTTCTATGCTGGAACAGCAAGAACCATTCGACAGCAAGACAGCGGACTGAGAGGCCCGGACAGTGAAGGAAAAGGGCCGCAAGGTCATTGCGACCAATCGCAAAGCACGCCACAACTACACGATCATCGACACCTACGAGGCCGGTATCGCGCTCGTCGGGACCGAGGTCAAGAGTCTGCGTGAAGGCAAGGCGTCGCTCGTCGATGCGTTCGCCACCGTGGACAACGGCGAAGTGTGGTTGCGCTCGTTGCACATTCCGGAGTACACGCAAGGCACGTGGAACAACCACTCTCCGCGCCGCACCCGAAAGCTCCTGCTGCACAAGCGTGAGATCGAGCACCTCGTCGGCAAGACCCGCGAGGGAAACCAGACACTGGTTCCGCTGTCGATGTACTTCAACGACGGCAAGGTCAAGGTCGAACTCGCGCTGGCAAAGGGTAAGCAGGACTACGACAAGCGCCAGGACATGGCCAAGCGGACCGCCGAGCGCGAGGTGACCCGCGAGCTCGGTCGTCGTATCAAGGGCATGCGCTGACCTCCATCCTGCTTGCCCTCGTGGCGGCAGTTGCCTACGGAGTCAGCGACTTCGTCGGGGGAGTTGCATCACGACGAGTTGCCGCACTGCGTGTGGTGATCGTCTCGTATCCGCTCTCGCTCGTCATCGTTCTGATCGCAGCACCTTTCGTTTCCGGGACGCTGACGCTGAACGGTTTGATCTGGGGCGCGATCGCGGGCGTCACGAGTGGTCTGGCGGTGTGGTGGTTCTATCTCGCGCTGGCAACTGGCCCCATGTCGGTGGTCTCGCCGCTGACAGCTGTTCTGGTGGCGGGTATTCCGGTCCTCGTCGGATTCGCATTCGGTGAGCGGCCGGGGTTGATCGCGTACCTGGGTATTGCCGTCGCGCTGGTCGCCGTCGTCCTGGTCAGCCGCGAGTCGCCTGACGACACCGCGGGTGAGGTCGCCGGCGGAATCACTCTCCGCTTCACCAGGCAAGTGGCGCTTCTGACCGTCGGAAGCGGTGGCGCATTTGCTCTCTCGTTCATCGCACTTCACCAGATCGGCGAGGGCAGCGGGCTGTGGGCGTTGGCCGTATCTCGCGGCGCCGCGACCGTCGTGGTGTGGTTGGTCGCGCTGGCGGCCGGTCACTTCGTTCTCCCACGAGGCGAGCCACTCAAACTCGCGGTGTACGTCAGCGTCCTCGACGTCGTCGCGAACGGGACGATGATCTACGCCTTCCAAGGCGGAATGCTCTCACTGGTCAGCGTGATCGGTTCGCTGTATCCGGCTGCGACGGTTCTGCTCGCCATGGTGATGCTGGGCGAGCGGGTAAGCCGCGTGCAACAAGCGGGAATGCTGTTGGCGCTGGCGGCAGTCGGCATGATTGCCGTCGCGGGCGCCTAGATTCTTTCGAGTTCCAGCGTTTTCAGTCCTAGTGTTTCAGCCGCGTCTGTCGGCCGGCGCTGCGCGTAGGTGAACACGCTCGCCCTGTTTCCCGAAGAGACTGATCGCCTCCGCAGGTCGGCTGTCGGCAGCGCTGATGCGGTGCGGAATGTGGGTGTCGAACTCGGCGGCCTCACCTGCCCCCATGATGAAATCCCGGTCGCCGAGTTGGAGTCGGATGCGCCCGGACAGAACGTAGACCCACTCGTAGCCCTCGTGGGATCCCGGTTCGCGATCGTCGTCGGTGGGGGAGATGATCATCTTGTAGGCCTGGAGGTTGCCGGGCTGACTGGTCAGCGGAATGACCGTCATGCATCCGACCGTTCGAGGTTCTTCTCGAACGCGGGGGTCCTTGATCTTGCTGTTCACCAGGTCGTCCAACGGGACGCCGTGTGCCTTGGCGATCGGCAGCAGCAACTCCAAGTTGGCTCGGCGAGTACCGGATTCGAGTCTCGAGAGTGTGCTGACGCTGATGTCGGTGGTCTCCGACAGGTCGGCCAGGGTCATGTCGGACTGCTGGCGCAACGCACGTAGGCGAGGGCCGATGCCGGCTAGAACGGCTTCGAACGATGTTTCGGTCATGGATCTATTTTGCCAAAGTGGCAACAGTGTTTGTCAAGAACGCGATCTCTTGTCATTCTGGATTCATGACGCAGAACTCATTCGACGTAGCAGTAATCGGAGCCGGCGCGGCAGGGCTGAACGCCGCACTCATCCTTGGTCAGGCACGCAGGTCCGTGATCGTCTTCGACAACGGATCACCACGGAACGCGGCCGCCGATCACATGAACGGATTCCTCTCCCGCGACGGCATGAACCCCGCCGAATTGTTGACCATCGGCCGAGGTGAGGTCCGCAAATTCGGCGGCGAGTTCCATGACGGCACCGTTGTCTCCGTGACACGGGACGGCGAGAAGTTCTCGGTAGAACTGGCTGACGGCAGCAAGATTCAGGTGCGCAAGGTCCTCGTTGCAACGGGTCTGACGGACCGCCTGCCGGTCGAACTCGAAGTCTTCGGCGAGCGTTGGGGCCGCGACGTGTTGCACTGCCCGTACTGCCACGGGTACAGCGTGCGCGATCAGCCGCTTGGTGTCATCGCCAAGAGCGCGGAATTTGCGATGCACCAGGCCCTCATGGTTCGCCAGTGGTCCGACGACGTAGTTCTCTTCCTCCATCGAATCACCGAACTGAGTTCCGAAGATCGGGAAAAGCTTGCAGCTCGCGATATTTCGATCGTCGAGGGTGAGATCGCTGGTCCCGTCGTCGAGGATGATCGGTTGGTGGGCGTGCGGTTGGCCGACGGCACTGTGGTCGCGCGTTCGGCGGTCTTTGTCGGTGGCGCTCTCACGATGGACCCCAACGATGCGATCTTGCGCGCATTCGGCGCGCAGCGCGCTGAGACGATGATGGGCGATTTCGTCACAGTCGACATGATGGGGGCGACGAGCGTGCCCGGCGTGTTCGCTGCGGGCAACGTCGTCGACCCGGGTGCCCAGGTCATCATGGCCGCAGCCGCCGGGGCGAAGGCTGGAGCGGGGATCAACATGATGTTGACCAACGACGACCTCGAGGTTGCACTCGCGCTTCGCAGTTGAATTGTGCGTAGCGTGGGGTGATGGACGCAGTGAGAGTGTTGATCACGGGTGCGACCGGATACATCGGCGGACGTCTTGCCCCTCGTCTGGTCGAAGAGGGCCATCGCGTTCGAGTGGTGGTGCGCAGCCCGGAGAAACTGCGAGATGTGCCCTGGCATGATTCGGTGGAGATCAAGCGTGGGGATCTGACCGACAGTGCCTCCCTCTCAGGTGTTTTCGACGATATCGACGTGGTCTACTACCTCGTTCACGCCATGGGCGGTGGAGGGTCGTTCTCGGATATCGACAAGCGAAGCGCGGAGAACGTCGCCGCCGCTGCTCGCGATGCGGGGGTGCGCCGGATCGTCTACCTGGGCGGGCTTCATCCGTCCGACCGAGAGTTGTCGACTCACTTGCAGTCTCGGCTCGAAGTCGGTCGGATCCTCCTCGACTCCGAGGTTCCGACAGTTGTATTTCAAGCTGGGGTGGTGATCGGATCGGGTTCGGCGTCCTTCGAAATGGTGCGCCACTTGACCAATCGGCTTCCGGTGATGACCACACCCAAGTGGGTGCACAACAACATTCAGCCGATCGCGGTGCGTGACGTACTCCACTATTTGATCGCAGCCGCGGCGACAACGCCGGAGGTCAACCGCGCCTTCGACATCGGTGGGCCAGATGTCATGCAGTACGGCGAGATGATGAACACCTACGCCGACGTCGCAGGATTGGTACGCCGACGCATCCTCGTCTTGCCCGTCCTCACCCCGCGTCTGGCAGGTCACTGGGTGGGATTGGTCACGCCGATCCCGCGGGGCTTGGCGATGCCACTGATCGAATCACTGCAGAACGACGCGGTGATGCACAACCACGACATCGACGACTTCATCCCGCCTCCGGCCGGTGGCCTCACACCGTACCGGGAAGCTGTGCGTTTGGCGCTTCGCAAGATCGAGACCGGTGAGGTGGAGACGGCGTGGTCCGGTGCGACGATCGCGGGAGCGCCGTCCGATCCTCTTCCGTCCGACCCGGACTGGGCAGGGGAGGCAGTTTACGTAGACCACCGCGAACGTGACTGTGCTGCGGATCCGAAAACCCTCTGGTCGGTCGTCGAGTCGATCGGCGGCGAGAATGGTTGGTATTCATTCCCTTTGGCGTGGGCCATCCGGGGGTGGATGGACCGCGCGGTCGGCGGGGTCGGACTGCGCCGGGGTAGGCGGGATCCACGTCGGCTCAACACCGGTGAAGCCCTGGACTTCTGGCGGGTCGAAGAAATCGATCGAGGCAAGTTGCTCCGGTTGCGCGCCGAGATGAAGGTCCCGGGCGGAGCATGGTTGGAGTTGCGAGTGTCGGAAGGTCCGGCGGGTGCGGATGGACGGCCGGTGGGTTCGCATCTCGATCAGCGTGCGGTCTTCTTCCCTCGCGGGCTCGCCGGCCGGGCGTACTGGTACTCGATCCTGCCTTTCCACGGAGTTGTCTTCCAGGGGATGATCACCAACATCACCGGTGCTGCAGAGCGTGAGACCGCAGCTATCAGGGAATCAGCTGCGGCGAAGGACACGGAAAGTGCCGCCGATTAATTGGTATGACTTCCGAACTTCGGCGCGTTATAGTGAATAGCCCCACGAAAGACGCGGGGCACACACGGGGCTGAACGGTTTCGACTGCGTGTGTTGAGTTAGGGGAAGCGTGTCGGTGCAGGCAAGAGACCACCGTAAGCGTCGCTGCAAACCTATAAGCGCCGATTCCAATCAGCGCGACTACGCTCTCGCTGCCTAAGTAGCGAAGCGTGTCTGTCAGCCCGGGGTTGCCCTCGACCCGGTTCCTGGCATCAGCTAGAGGGCTTTACTGTTCGGCTCGGTCACGGAGTCGAATGGGACATCAAACAGTGACGAGCACACGCTCTCCGGCCCGACCTTTTTGCGGTCTTGCTGCGGCACTCTGCTGAGCGCCCGGGACTTCTTGCGATCAGGAGCCGAAGAATCCCAGGTCGACCGAGCCGACGAAGCCGGGAGCTTCCTTGGCCAGCGGCTTTCCGTCCAGATCGGCAGGCAATGCAACGCCCAGGCTTTGGAGGATGGTCGGCGTGATGTCGGCGATCGTGTACGCGTCGGTGGTCTTGCCGGCCGCGTATCCCGCACCGCGTGCAACGACGAATGTCGTTGCTTCCGCCGGCGTCTGGCCGCCGTGCCCTCCAGCAGGCTTGTGGCCGTGATCCGCAGTGACCAGAACCGTCCACTTCTCACCGGTCTTCGCTGCGCGTTGATCAACGGCATCGACAATCTTGCCCACCTGAGCGTCGACCGAGGCAATGGACTCTTCGTACGCAGCGCCGTTGGTGCCGCCGCTGTGCCCCGCGCCGTCCACCTGATCGAGTTGGGTGAAGATCAGGTCAGGTCCCTTGTCGGTGATGTCGCGGGCGACGGCGTCAGCGGTCGCAGCATCGGTGGCCGCTCCGGAACCTGCATCGGCAGTGGTGACGACAACGTCGGCTTTCGGCGTGCCGCTGGATGCGATGTTGTCGATGCCGCCCCAGGTGGAGATCGACTCGGTGAGCAGAGAGGGCTGTGCTGTTTCCAACCGTGTGAACACGCTCGGGTAGAGGTCGAAGCGGGCGCCTGCGTACGTGTTGTCCTTGACACCGTGCTTGGTGTCCCAGACTCCGGTCAGGATGGTCGACCACGACGGTCCGGAGATGGTGGTGTGGCCGAGGATGGAAGATTCTCCGCTGGTTCCTTCGGCGATCAGCTTCTGGAGACGGGGAGCGTCGGCGGTCTTGATGTGGCTGAGCATGGTGCCGTCAAGGCCGATGACAACTGTCTTCTCGGCGGCCGACGGATTGAGGTCGGACGATCCGGGAATTGCTGCAGCAGTTGCAGTTCCGGCAGCAACAGCGCCGGCGAGGAGGAGTGTGATAGCGGCTGAGGTGCGTGCGATTTTCTTGGTCACGCTCAAGATATTGCGATAGGACTAGACCAATTGCACTACCTGAATGCGAGGGTTGTCCGATTGTTCACGACGGATTCAGATTGGACTAGACCAATGTTTGCTCACGCGGCCCAGCCGTCGAGGATGACGCTGACCGCGTGATCGAGGTGGAGGGGCTCCCCGCTCCACGCCGGCACGATCGCGTCGTCGGGTACGTCTCCGCGCAATAGGTCATCGGCGAACCCCTCTGTTGGCGGTGCTGGGTCGATGACGTCTCCATTGGCGTAGTGGAACTCGAACTTCTGCTCGCCGAGTGCAGAGATCGTGAACTTGCCGTCGTGCAGCGCGCGGTGGCAGGTACCGCAAAGCATGATCAAATTGTCCAAGTCCGTATTGCCGCCGCGTCCCCAGAATTTCACGTGATGTGCGTGCAGGAAGCGGGTCCGTCCGCATCCTGGTGTGCGGCAGCATCCGTCGCGGTAGTTCAATGCCAACATTTGTTTAGCGCTGACGACGCGAGTCCGCCGACCTAGATTCAGAACGCATCCTTCCTTGGTCGTACCCAGGCGAAGCTTGGCGTTGCAGAGCACTTCCTCAGCGGCATTTTGAGGCAATGCGGGTCCGCTCGGCACTCGGACGGTGTTCGCTTCGTGGAAGAACACAACTTCGTTCGCGGCGGCCTTGGTCGTGCGGTCCGTGACTGAGGCGGTGGCGAGCTCTGCCATCGCGACGAGACCTGGCCCGATATTTCCGACCGGGTTCTTTGCGGCCTTCTCGTCGACGGGGCGGACGGCGGCGATTCGGGTGCGTTCACGTTCCGCCACAGCTAACGCTGCGAGGATTCGGGCGCCGTCCTGTGCAGGCAGGCGTCCTTTGATGACAAATTCGCCCGTATCCGGGTCCCAATGCCAGCGGACCTGAAGATGTTCGACCGCTTTGGTTTTGCCGGATTCGTTGTCGGTTGCTTTACGCAGACCTGCGGCGAGACGATCGATCTGGGCTGCGGGCGCCTCACATCCGAACCGAACCATCTGCTTTTCGTTGGAAGGCGTGGTGACCCGGGTGAGGGCGCGAACCTTCGAGTAGGACAGGCGGCCTTGCTCGAAGGCCTTCCGCATCTCGGGCAAAGGTCGGAGCGCTTTGGCGACGCGAACGTATTCACGGCCGGTGTGCAGGCTCATTCCGCACTTCCACGACAACCAGTGGGCGCACGAGTGCAGTCCCGGACCGGTCCATCCGCGGTCTTCGTCGAATTTCGACAGGAGGGCAAGGAATCGAGCCGTGGCCGCGGCGATCTGGCCGGCGAGGGCGCAGATTTCCGAGCCGAGCTGATCCACGTCGTCTCGGTTGGAACCCTGCGTATCTTCATCGATCGGTGGTGCGTTCTCGGTTAATGCTGCGTTCATGGTTGCCCCCCGGCTCGCGTCCGACATCATTTCGAATGTACGTTCGATGATAGATGTGGGTGCCGACACCTTCACGGATACGGGGTGAAAGCGTCCCCGCGGGGACGTCTAACTGCTTCCGATCGAGTACTCGGTGTAGGTGCCGACATCCTTGAAGCCGAGGTTTCGATAGAGCTGTGCGCCGTCGCTGGACGCCTGAAGTACTGCTGTTCGGGCACCTCGCTCGCGGGCGATGTCGAGTGCGACAAGGGTGACCGCCGAGCCGAATCCGCGTCGGCGAGCCGTTTCGAGTGTGACGACGCCATACAGGCCGGCGACGCCGGCGGCAAAGTGGACCTCGGCTCCGGCGACAGGCTGGGAGTTCGCGTACCCCACGACAAACGAACTCCGCGAACGCTCATCGAGGGCGGCATCAGCGGTGTCTTCGAAGAATCCAATTACTGCGGCTGAGGGCGGCGACCAGTTGGCGGCCATCACGGCGGCGTAGTCGGCGAGCTGGGTACGAGTAGTCACCCGATGAACGGAGAGTTCTGGGACAGGCGTCGGATGAGGGACGACGTCAAGGTCCGCCGTCATCGCTCGTTCTTCCTCGGAGCGCACGCAGCCGAGGGCGGACAGGCGAGCCCCGAGGTCAGAGGGATTATCGCGGGGTCCGGTCCACCAGGAGAACGGACGTCCGGTTGCCCGAATCGAGGCGAGGATGTCGATCAGTCGCCGATCTTCGGGCCCGTCGGCAGGTACGGCGAAGCGAGCACGAGCGATGATGTTGAAAGTGTCGTCGGCGAGGCCGCTGTCTGCGACGACAACGTCCGCAGTGACCGTGACCGATGCAGTCGGCAAGTGTTCATGCAGGTGGCAGGCATGGGAAACCAAGTTGGCGTCCATGGCGTCGAGGACGTCACCGACGAGTGCTTCACGATTCACAAAAGAAATTCTACGAACCCCATCCAAATGGTTTTCGGCTCCGAATGCCATGCATGACGCCCAACCGACGGCAACAGCAGGACGGTGACCAGCACCTGGTGGTGCTCGTGCTGCCTGGAGGAAAGGTCTCGAGCCATCGCCCGGCTCGCGCCTGGCATCTGTCCAACCTTCGGATGCGCCCGTTCACCGCTCAGCTTCGCCGCTCCGGTGTGAGAGCGGTGCAGGCTCGCTATCGGGTGCGTGGTTGGAACGGTGCCGAGCGCAGTCCGGTCGCTGACGCTCGAGCCGCACTCGACGCGATAACGAAACGTAATGCACAAGCTCGGGTGATTTTGCTGGGCCACTCGATGGGCGGACGGGTCGCCGCCGAACTGTGTGGCGATCCGGCGGTGGTCGGTGTGGTTGCGCTGGCGCCGTGGTGGCCCGATGGAACGTCGGTGAATCTGCGTTCGGACACACCACTGGWTGTGCTCCACGGCACGGCCGACTCGTGGACCGACTCGGCAGCGTCTCGTCGGAAAGTTGACGAACTGCAGAAGTCGGGTAAGAGCGCTGAATGGATCGGCATCGACGGCGCAGGCCACTTCATGCTCCGTCGGGCGGCGACCTGGCATCGCCTCGTCGCGGATGCAATCGCAGGAATGAGTCGCGGGGTAGCCGCAACAAAGATGGGAGAACGACGATGAGTTCCGACAAGCGCAAGGTGGCCGTCGTCGGTAGTGGTGTCGCAGGTCTGACAGCGGCGTGGGTGCTCAGTAAGGACAGTGACGTCACCCTCTACGAAGCGGATTCACGGCTCGGCGGGCACGCGGACACCCATTCGGTCACCGACCCGGAAGGGCGAAGCCTCGCCATCGACACGGGGTTCATCGTCCACAACGATCGCACCTATCCGACATTGTTGCGATTGTTCGCAGAACTCGATGTGCCTACGCAGGAATCCGATATGAGTATGTCGGTCAGGTGTGGGGGTTGCGGGCTCGAGTACTCGGGGGGCCAAGGGTTGCGCGGCGTTCTCCCGACGCCGGGGCTCCTTGTCAACGGCAGCTTTCTGTCCATGTTGATGGAGGTCAAGCGCTTCCATCGCCGTGCCCGCGCCCTGCTCGACAACACGGATCCGTCGGCACCCGACCAGACACTGGGAGTGTTTCTGCGCAGCGGCCGGTTCTCCGACTACTTCACCGCTCACTTCATGACTCCGCTCGTGTCGGCAGTCTGGTCGTGTGATCCCGGCTCGGCGCTGAAGTATCCCGCGCGGTACCTGTTCTCGTTCCTCGATCACCACGGAATGCTGAGCGTCACTGGATCGCCGACCTGGCGAACAGTCACCGGTGGATCGGGCGAATACGTTCGTCTCGTCGCCAAAAGTATCGGGGATATCCGCCTGAACACGCCAGTTCGCGCCGTCCACCGGTTCGACGATCGCGTCGACATTCGTGACGGCGACGACCAGATCCAGACCTTCGACGCAGTTGTGGTCGCAACGCATCCGCAGCAAGCACTGAAGATTTTGGCGGATCCGACGCCTGCCGAATCCCAGGTCCTCGGCGCAATGCCGTACTCCGTCAACCACACCCAACTTCACACCGACGAAAATGTGCTGCCCGGCAACACCAATGCGCGCGCGTCGTGGAACTACTACATCCCTGAATGCAACGCGAAGCCGGATCACGTTCTGGTCAGCTACGACATGACGAGGTTGCAGCGGCTGCCGGAGACCGGTCGGCGCTACCTGGTGACGTTGGGGGGAGACGAAATGGTGTCCCCGGACTCGGTGATCGATCAGATGACCTACGAGCATCCGCAGTACACACCCACCTCCGTCGCCGCTCAAGCGCGGCTTCCCGAGTTGGACTCGGACGTGCTCGCGTTTGCCGGTGCGTACCACGGATGGGGTTTCCACGAGGACGGTGCACTGTCTGGCCTGCGTGCCGCCGAACGCGTCGGAGGTCGGTGGCCGTGACTGCACCCATCACGCCGTCCATCGTTCATACGAGCATCCGACACGTACGAACGGAGCCGTTGCACAACGAGTTCGAGTACCGAAGCTACAGCTGGCTCGTCGACGTCGACGATCTGCCCGAGCTCCCGAAGGCACTGCGATCCTTGGCGAAGTTCGACGCCGGAGATCACCTCGGCGACCCCACCCGATCGATTCGTGCCAACGTCGAGTCTTTTCTGGCAACTAACGGATTGGAGTTCGCCGGCGGCCGCATCCTCATGCTTGCGAACGCACGTGTTCTCGGGCATGTGTTCAACCCACTGAGTGTGTTCTGGTGTCTGAACGACGACGGCAGTCAGCGGTGCGTCGTTGCCGAGGTTCACAACACCTACGGCGAGCGGCATTGCTACCTGCTCGAAACCGACGAACGCGGCGGGGCTCGCACGTCCAAAGAGTTCTACGTGTCTCCGTTCAACGATCTGGACGGCGAGTACCGGATGCGATTACCGCTACCCGACACCGCGCTCGCGCTCTCGATAGTTCTGGCCCGTGACGGCAAGGCGCCATTCGTAGCCACGGTGTCCGGTCGTTGTGTGCCGGCGACGACGCGCGAGATCGTCCGCAGTGCGCTCTCCATCCCGCTGGCTCCGCTCCGAGTCGCCGCGCAGATCAGATTTCAAGGAATCCGGCTGTGGGCCAGGCGCTTACCTATCGTTCCCCGACCGCAACATCACCCGCAGGAGGCAGTGCAATGACCACGACCACTCTCGGCACCGAACCTTCCGCTCACACGATCGAATCCGAGCGGTGGCCGGGCGTTGCCACGGTGCCCAGCGGTTTCAAAGTGAGGGTTGCGTCGCCGGTTGCCCGCGCTCTGTTCCACAAGGCGGTCGCGCGCTTGCCGCTGCGCGTTCAGATGCCCAACGGTGAGTTCTCCGGTGGAGGTAGTCCGGATTCGCCGTTGATGGTCATCCACCGTCCAGACGACTTCGCTGCTCGTGTGGGCGACAGTGGGTTGATCGGATTCGGCGAGTCGTACATGGCGGGCGATTGGGAAGCCTCCGACCTCACCGCGGTCCTGGAAGTCTTCGCCTCCCGGGTGGCGACGCTGATTCCCGACTTCCTGCAGCGGCTACGAGGCCTCTACATTCCGAAGCAGCCTCGCAGTGAGCGGAATTCGACGCAGAACACGCGCTCGAACATCTCCCGGCACTACGACCTCTCGAACGAGATGTTCGAACTGTTCCTCGACGACACCATGACGTATTCCAGTGCTCTCTTCGAGGATCTGTCGGTGGGAGCTACCCCGTCGTGGGACGCGTTCGCAGCGGCTCAGCATCGGAAGATCGATCGCCTGCTGGACGGTGCGGGTGTCGGTCCCGGTTCGCGAGTACTCGAAATCGGCACAGGCTGGGGAGAATTGGCGATCCGAGCAGCCGAGCGCGGAGCAACGGTGCGCTCAGTGACACTGTCGGTCGAACAGCAGGAATTGGCGGCGAAGCGGATAAGCGCTGCGGGACTGGCCGATCGCGTTCAGGTCGACCTTCTCGACTATCGGCAAGTGCAGGGGGAGTACGACGCCGTCGTGTCGGTCGAGATGATCGAGGCTGTCGGCCACCAGTACTGGGGAAGTTACTTCCAGACGATCGACGCCCTGCTGGCGCCGGGTGGGCGCGCGGCGATCCAAGCCATCACGATGCCGCATGATCGGATGCTCGCGACCCGCAACACCTACACCTGGGTGCACAAGTACATCTTCCCCGGCGGATTTCTCCCGTCGGTGCGGGCGATAGAGGACGTCACCGAACGCATGACAACCCTTCGGGTGCGTGAGCGGATGTCGATGGGCGATCACTACGCGCAGACGTTGCGGCTGTGGGACGAGCGTTTCAGTGCTCGCACCGACGAAGCGTCCGCGCTCGGGTTCGACGCAGTGTTCGCGCGCATGTGGCATTTCTATCTCTGCTACTCCGAGGCGGGGTTTCGCTCGGGATATCTCGACGTCCAGCAAATTGTTCTCGATCGGAGGAATCAGCGATGACCGCCACGATGGATCGAACGGCACAAGGTACCGGCGTTGCGGGCCGTCTCTCGGACATCCTCAGTCCACTTGTCGGCGGCGAACTTCCGGTGAGATTGACTGCCTGGGACGGCAGCACAGCAGGTCCGGAAGATGCTCCGAAAGTGACGCTCTACAGCCCGAATGTGCTGCGACGCTTGCTCTGGAATCCCGGCGAGTTGGGAGCGGCGCAGGCATATGTTCTCGGTGAACTCGACGTCGAAGGCGATCTCGGTGATGCGCTCACACACGTGTGGAAGGTCTCTGCCGAGCGGGGGTTCGGGTCGATCACCCCGACCCCGTCTCTCGTCCTGGCCGCGGTCAAGGCTGCGCGATCCTTCGGTGCTTTCGGGAGACCTTTGGCTCCACCGTCGTCGCAGGCTCAGGTGAAGGGCCGCTTGCACAGTCTCGCCCGCGACCGCGAAGCGATCGGGCACCACTACGATTTGTCGAACGATTTCTACCAACTGATCCTCGATCAGAACATGGCGTACTCCTCGGGCTATTGGACTTCCGATGCGCCGGAATACACGCTCGAAGACTCACAGACAGACAAGCTGGATCTGGTGTGCCGCAAGGTCGGTCTCGATCGGGCGCGAGGCCTACGGTTCCTCGATGTCGGCTGTGGTTGGGGCTCGCTGAGCCTGCATGCAGCGCGTGAGTACGGCGCTCGGGTTGTCGGCATCACGATCTCGGCGGAGCAGAAGGCTTTTGTCGACGCGAAGATCCGCGCACTCGGTTTGGAAGACTGGGTCGAGATCCGGCTCCAAGATTATCGTGAGATTCCAGACGGTCCCTTCGATGCGGTCGCGTCGATCGAGATGGGTGAGCACGTCGGTGAGGACAACTATCCGACATACGTGAAAGCGCTCCACGACAACGTTATTGCCGGTGGCCGTGTGCTGATTCAGCAGATGTCACGCACCGGTGCGCACCCCGGGGGAGGTCCGTTCATCGAGTCGTTCATCGCGCCGGACATGTACATGCGGCCGGTCGGTCGCACTGTTGCGATGATCGAGGAGGGTGGACTCGAAGTCCGGGACGTGCACGCCCTGCGTGAGCACTACGTGCGGACCGTCGACGCGTGGATCGAGACCTTCGAATCGAACTGGGATCGCGTCGTGGATCTCGTGGGTGTCGAAGTCGCTCGGGTGTGGCGTCTCTACCTCGTCGGCGGAGGAATGGCATTTCGGGACGGCAGGATGGGCGTCGATCAGATTCTGTCGGTCCGGCCGCACGGTGATGGTCGATCGGATATGGAATCGGTCCGGCCGCAGTGGGTGTCGCGGCGATGAACGGATTCGACTGGGGCGCATTCGGAGTGGTCACGCTCACGAGCCTGTTGGCGATCGCCGTCGGAATGGCAGTGACAGCCACCATCGGTGTACGGATCGGGCGGCACAATGTTGTCGACGTGTCGTGGGGCGCCGGCTTCGTTCTGATCGCGCTCGTGTCCGCGGTAGTTGGAACCGGCGACCTCTGGCGCCGGTTGCTGATGCTTGCGCTGGTGGCGATCTGGGGTCTGCGGTTGGCGACGCACATGGCGATCAGATCCCGCGGCAAGGGTGAAGACCCGCGGTACGAAGAAATGCTCGGACGAGCGACGGGTAATCGAACGCTGTATGCGATCCGCAAGATTTATCTCACGCAGGGGATTTCGTTGTGGTTCGTCTCCCTGCCTATCCAGGTCGCAGCAGTATCGAACGGTAGCTTCGGGCTTCTTGTTGTGCTCGGAATCGTGCTGTGGATTGTCGGCGTCACGTTCGAGACGGTCGGCGACCGGCAGATGGAGGAATTCAAATCCGATCCGGGTAGCCGTGGCCACATCATGGATCAAGGCTTGTGGGCGTGGACGCGGCATCCCAACTATTTCGGCGACGCATGCGTCTGGTGGGGGATCTTCCTCGTCTCGGCGTCCGTGTGGCCGGGAGTGGTGACTGTCCTCTCGCCGATCGCCATGACGTACTTCCTGGTCTTCGCCACCGGTGCGCGGTTGCTCGAGCGACATATGGAACAGCGTCCGGGTTATCGCGAGTATCAGCAGCGGACAAGTTACTTCATTCCGCGCCCGCCGAAAGCCCGATCCGGGACGTAGGCTCTTTCGGGTGAGGCGAGAGCATGGGTGATCTGAAGCTGCCGGGTGCGGTGGGAGCGGTTGCCGTCGGCGGAGCACTGGGGGCACTGAGTCGATACGGGCTGGGGGAGCTCTTTCCCCACATCTGGACGACGCTGGTCATCAACGTCGTCGGCTCGTTCGTTCTCGGTGTTCTCGCGGCCCTGCTCGTCCACAACAAGGTTGGGTACCTCTTTCTCGGCACCGGGTTCTGTGGCGGCTTCACCACTTTCTCGTCCTTCGCGGTTCACGCCGTGACGGAGAGTCCGTGGCGATCGATTCTCTATGTACTCGGGACACTGATTCCCGCGATCCTCGCCGCTGCACTGGGCAAAGGGCTCGGTGAACGCTGGATCCGCGCGCGGGACGGAGCGTCGGCATGACAGTTCTCCTGGTGGCACTCGGCGGCGGCGCTGGTGCGAGTGGCCGGTACCTGTTGGCGCGGTATGTGCCCGCGTACAAGGGATTCCCGGCTGCGACGTTCGCCGCCAACGTGATCGGCTGCTTCCTCCTTGGATTGTTCACCGGGGCAGCTCTTTCCACCGAGATGGCTGCACTTCTGGCGACCGGATTCTGCGGTGGCTTGTCCACCTACTCGACCTTTGCGAACGAAAATGTCGGGATGGTCGAGAGGCGCCAGACGGCCCTCTCGCTGATCTACATCGTCGTCAGTTTGATCGTCGGACTGTCCGCTGCGTGGTTGGGAATCCAGATCACGGATTGACCGATCCGGCGTCGAGCGTGCACGCCACGCGGCCAGGGTAGACAATTGTCCACAGTCGCGTCGACACAGTGGTCGACCACCGGGCCGAGGGGGATTCGTGGCGCACGAACGAGCAGGACAAGTGGCTCTGCCAGAGGATCTGATCGACGTTCCTCATCTGGTCACCGCGTATTACACGCGCATCCCGGATCCCGAGAACCCGATGCAGCAGGTACTTTTCGGCACTTCGGGACATCGCGGTTCCAGTCTCGACGCGGCGTTCAACGAAGCTCACATCCTGGCGACAACCCAGGCGATTGTCGAGTACCGTGCTTCGCAGGGCATCGACGGACCACTGTTCATCGGCCGCGATACACATGCGCTCTCGGAGCCTGCCTGGCTGTCGGCCTTGGAGGTCCTGGTCGCCAACGACGTCGTCGTCCTCGTCGATTCACGTGATGCCTACACGCCCACCCCGGCGGTCAGTCACGCGATCTTGCGGTACAACTCGACGGGACCGGAGGCAAAGGCCGACGGCATCGTCGTGACGCCTTCACACAATCCGCCGCGTGACGGCGGCTTCAAATACAACCCGCCACACGGCGGACCCGCGGATACGGATGCGACGTCGGTTATCGCCGATCGAGCGAACGAGCTACTGCGCAAGGGGCTTTCCGGGGTACGGCGTGTCACGGCGGCGCAGGCACTGGACCGCGTTGAACGCTACGACTTCCTCCGGTACTACGTCGAAGACCTCCCCTCTGTCCTCAACCTCGATGCAATCCGCGATGCCGGAATCAGGATCGGTGCAGACCCCCTCGGCGGGGCAAGCGTCGATTACTGGGGCGCGATTGCCGAAACTCACCGACTCGACCTCGAAGTGGTGAATCCTCTCGTCGATCCGACCTGGCGATTCATGACGCTCGACACTGACGGCAAGATCCGCATGGACTGCTCGTCGCCCGACGCGATGGCGTCGCTGATCGGAATTCGGGATCGCTACGACATCGCGACCGGAAACGATGCAGACTCCGACCGCCATGGCATCGTCACGCCCGACGGCGGTTTGATGAACCCGAATCACTATCTCGCCGTTGCCATCGAGTATCTCTTCGCGAACCGGCCAGGGTGGCGCGCAGACACCAAGGTGGGCAAGACACTCGTGAGTTCCTCGATGATCGACCGCGTGGTCAGCAGTGTGGGCCGCGAATTGCTCGAGGTTCCAGTCGGTTTCAAGTGGTTCGTTCCCGGTCTGCTCGACGGGTCCGTGGGATTCGGCGGCGAGGAAAGCGCCGGTGCATCCTTCCTCCGCCACGACGGTTCGGTCTGGACGACGGACAAGGACGGCATCATCCTTGCGTTGCTCGCGTCGGAAATCACCGCAGTGACGGGAAAGTCTCCGTCTGCGCATTACGACGCGTTGGCCGAGAAGTTCGGGAGCCCGGCGTACGCGCGGATCGATGCGCCCGCGACACGCGCACAGAAGGCGGTCTTGGCGAAACTGTCTCCCGATCAGGTGAGTGCGACCGAACTGGCGGGTGAACCGATCACGGCGACACTGACCGCGGCGCCCGGAAACGGCGCGGCGATCGGTGGTCTCAAGGTGACGACAGAGAACGCGTGGTTTGCAGCGAGGCCGTCCGGCACGGAGGACGTGTACAAGATTTATGCCGAGTCGATGAAGGGCGCCGATCATCTGGCTCAGGTTCAGGCAGCGGCCAAGGACTTGGTGTCCGGCGTCTTGAAGGCGAACTAGCTCGCGGACCGATCGTGTCGCCCGGCTAGAATTCCGGGCGACATGAAAACTCGTGCAGCCAAGCTGCCACAGGAAATTTGGGTACTGGTCGCCGCCAGCTTCGTCATCGCCCTCGGATTCGGGTTGGTCGCTCCGGCTCTACCTCAGTTCGCGCGCAGCTTCGACGTATCGGTCACCGCCGCCACGATCGTGATCTCGTCTTTCGCATTCATGCGATTGGTGTTCGCGCCGATGAGCGGCACTTTGGTACAGAAACTCGGTGAGCGTCCGGTCTACATCGTCGGCCTTTTGATCGTCGCGGTCTCGACCGGTGCGTGCGCTTTCGCCGGGGAGTACTGGCAACTTCTGCTGTTCCGGTCGTTGGGCGGTATCGGGTCGACGATGTTCACGGTGTCGGCTCTCGGGCTGATCATTCGCATGTCACCGCCGGACAGTCGCGGCCGCGTCTCGGGGCTGTACGCGACAAGCTTTCTCATGGGATCGATCGGCGGCCCGCTGGTCGGCGGTGCGCTGTTGCAGTTCGGTCTGCGGATGCCGTTCATCATCTACGCAGTTGCGCTGGTGATCGCCGCGCTCGTTGTCTTCGTGAGCCTGCGTGGATCTCACCTGGCGTCACCGGACAAGGCTGTCGATGTGAAGTCGATGACTCTCGCAGAAGGGCTTCAGTCGCCGGTGTACCGGGCAGCGCTCGGATCGAACCTCGCCTTCGGCGGGGTGATCTTCGGAGTTCGCGTTGCCATGGTCCCTCTGTTCGTCGTGGAGTTCCTCGACCGAGACCCGTCGATAGCGGCCTACGCTCTCACGATCTTTGCCGTCGGAAACGCGTTGGTATTGATCGTGTCCGGACGACTCTCGGACCGCTTCGGACGCAAGCCCTTTGTCGTGAGCGGTCTGCTCATCTGCGGTCTGGGAACCATCGCAATGGGATTCACCGACAACCTTGTGGTGTTCTTCGCCATCGCCGCAGTGACTGGTGTCGGCTCCGGGCTCATGAGTCCGGCCCAGCAGGCCGCGGTTGCCGATGTTGTCGGATCGACGGCCCGAGGCGGACCTGTTCTGGCGGTATTCCAGATGATGTCCGACATCGGTGGGGTAGTGGCGCCGATTTGTGCCGGGCTGATCGCCCAGCATGTGTCGTACTCGGCGGCCTTCGCGGTGATGGGAGCCGTAGTAGTCGTGTCGGCGACGGGTTGGTTGTTCGTTCCGTCGCGAACGAAGCCCGTCGAATCCGTCGTCGAAGATCTGACTGATGTGACGGTGCTAACGGATACTCCTGCGCGGACAAACCTGGACTGACCGGGCATTCTGTACTCTCGATCGGGTGGCAATTCGCATCGTGAGTCTTGTGGCCCGATTGGGTTTGGCGGCCGTTTGGCTGATTTCCGGGGGACTCAAGTTCTTTGATCCCGTGCAGACGAAGATCGCGGTGCGCGCCTATCAACTGTTGCCCGAGTCGCTGGTAGGTCCGGTGGCGACGGCTCTTCCCCTGGTCGAAATAGTGCTGGGCCTGCTGATCCTCGTCGGGTTGGCGGTGCGAGTATCCGCTGCGGTCTCGGTGGTCATCCTCACGGTTCTCATTGCGGTGATCATTTCGGTGTGGGCCAGGGGATTGTCCATCGACTGCGGATGTTTCGGCGGCGGAGGTGCAGCCGACGTCGGCGCTTGGGACTATCTGAAGGAGATTCTCCGGGACCTGGGCTTCTTGGCACTTGCCGTCTGGCTGCTCGTGTTCCCGCGTTCGCCGCTCGCATTGGGGCCCGGATCACGCGCGGCGTTCTCAGTGGATACTCAGTCTTCAGTGGCAAGGTAAGCAATCGGTAAATCGTTTCGACGCACGAAGGACTGCATCAGCGTGAGCACCAAGAGCAGCAAGAACAAATACTCGCCGGAACCGGTCTCGAGCCGCTCCACTTACATCATCGGTGGCCTCGCGGTGCTCGTGATCGCGGCCCTCGTCATCGGCGGTGTCTTGTGGACGAACAGCAAGAACAAGCCCCAGAACGACGGCTACGGCTCCGTGCAGAGTTCCGAAGTTGCCGTCACGGTGCAGGACAACGGAGTGGTGCTGCTCGGCAAGCCCTCCGCCGCGACGACCATTGATCTCTTCGAGGATCCGCTGTGCCCGGCCTGCGCTGCCCTCGAGCACCTCAGTGGCCAGGCTCTCGCGGCCGCCGTCGACAACGGTGACGTCGCCGTGCGGTACCACATGCTGAACTTCCTCAACCGGGCGTCGGGCAGCGGTGACTACTCCACACGGGCCGGCGCCGCTCTGCTCTGCGTCGCTCAGGGTGGTGACGCGATCGCGTACTCCGCATTCCACAACAAGCTTTTCGCGACCGACACGCAGCCTGCCGAGGGCGGCAGCAGCGATCACACCAACGACGACCTCGCCCAGATCGCTCGTGATGCGGGCGCATCCGAGGACGTGGCAACCTGCATCTCTTCCGGCACCAACGTCGAAGCCGCCGCGGCTAATGCCGCAGCCGCGACGAGGAGCGGCCGCTTCGCTCTGACCAGGCGATTTGTTGCCCAGGAGTCAAGTGGTGTAACTTTCTTCCAGCAAGCGGAAAGCAGAAAAGCCGCTGCGAGTTCGACTGTTAGAGTGAATTGAATACGGGGCTATGGCGCAGCTGGTAGCGCACCACACTGGCAGTGTGGGGGTCAGGGGTTCGAGTCCCCTTAGCTCCACCCGAACAAATGCTCTGCACCAATCGGTGCAGAGCATTTGTTGTTTTCGAGCCAGTGTTGTCGACCCTGCGTTTTTCGAGTCTCTATTGCATGCAGCACAGTTCTGCCTAGATGTGTCGACCGCCATAACGCCAGGGCGTCAATGTTCAATAACGTCCGCGATGAGGCCTGATCATCCCGTGCATTCTCAGCATGGGGACCGTTGGCGGAACGGAGAATCATGAGTGCACACGTGGTCATAATCGGGGCAGGATATGCGGGCGTCATGGCAGCGAAGCGGCTCCATCAGGGCTGGCTACGACGCGACGGTCTCGTTCGACAGGGCGCTACCGCGTGCGGCACACCGAGTCTTCGGAGAGGTGACGACGATCGAGGCGGCGCTCGGCAGGCTCACCCTCGACGACGGCAGCGTGCTCGACTACGACTACTTGGTCTACGCAGTCGGAAGTAGGCAGTTACCCAGCACGATCGCCGGGGCGGACGAGCACGGGTTCGGCGTCGCCGAATTCGAGGACGCGGTCCGCCTCTCGTCCAGGCTGGCGACTCTCGACGAGAAGGCTGCGGTCTGCGTTGTCGGCGGCGGTCTCACCGGAATCGAGACTGCCGCAGAATTGGCTGAGCATCGAAGCAGCCGAATCACTTTGGTGACCGGAGGAATCGTGGCCCCGGACCTGTCAGAGCGTGCTCGATCGGCAATTCTCAGAACATTGACCGACCTTGGGGTTGATATTGTCACCGAATCCCGGGTGACTCGGATCGACGGTTCGTCCTGCGAGCTAGCGGGAGGTGTACGGGTTGAGGCCGATTGCACGATTCTCGCGACAGAATTCGGTGTCCCCGAGCTGGCGCGCCGAAGTGGCCTCCCGGTCGACGATCTCGGTCGTCTGAAGGTCGACGATCGACTGGAATGCTCGTCCCACCCCAACATCTTTGGTGCGGGCGATGGCGTCGCAGTCGGTGATCTTTCACTGAGGATGAGTTGTCAGGCCGCGATCCCCTTGGGAGTCCATGCGGCCGAAACGATCCTGCATCGACTCGAAGGTTCCGCGCCGCGCCCGGTGACTCCGAAGTTCGCAGGCCGGTGCATCAGTCTCGGGAGGCGGCGAGGTGTGTTCCAGCGGACCACTCGTGTCGACGAGTCAACGGGAGTGGTCATTGCGGGCAGGGCGGGTGCGTTCGTCAAGGAAAGGGTCTGTTCGTCGACGACCGAATGGGCTGTCACTCCACGCCGCTCTCCCTTCTACAGCTGGACGTGAGCCGCAGTTGGTCACGCTCGATCGCAGACTCGATCGATGATCGCCGCAGTCTTGCGGACGTACGGTTGACGGACGACGTCTTCGTGACACGCGTCGACGTCGTCGAAATCGAGGGAGCCTGTGGCGATGAGTGACCAGATCTCACGTCCACGGTTGTTGGTGGCTCCACGGATCACCGTGACAGGCGCGGCGCACGTTCGCATCCGATGCTTCCGGAGCGCCTGGCCGCCGATGTAGAGGAACACCGTCCACTGGGTGGCCGGTGGGTACTGCAGAATGCCGGCGAAGAGCGTGCGGATCCACATCGCCGCGACGGTGCGCCTGGTCGGCTTCCATCGAGTATTGGTGGATGGTTGTGGTGCGAGATCGACGATCGACGGATCCAGGCTGATGCCCGCTCGACCGGCCAGTCGTGCGGCAGTCTCGGTGGAGATTCTGGTGTCGAGAACGGTGACGTGCTCGACAGTGTCACCGGACTCGGACAGCTGTGACGCCATCTCCAGCGCCACGTAGCCGCCGTACGAGTAACCGGCGAGGAGGTATGGCCCGGTGGGCTGAATCTTCTTGATTTCGAATATGAAACGGCGGGCGCTTGCTTTCACTGACCGGTCGGGTAGTCCGCGAGATTCGAAGCCATGTGGCTGAAGTGCGTAAACCGGCCGATCGGTGTGAAGCGCTTTCGACAAGGTGGACAGCGTCGTCGATGGGCACCCCGCTCCGTTCATGATGAACAGCGGTCGCCCGGACCCTTCGAGCTTCAGCGGAACCATCGTGTTGTGACAGACACGATCATCGGGATCGATTCTGCACCGATCCACCAGCGCTGCAAGGTCTTTGACGGTGCTGGCGGCCGCGAACTCCGCCGCCGTGATCCGGATCCGGAACATGTCGTGAATCTTTGCCACCACTTCGGTTGAAGCAAGCGAATCGCCACCGAGTTCGAAGAAGTCGTCATCACGGTCGATGGAGTCGATACCGAGAATCGACTCCCAGATCGAGGACAACCACAATTCGGCGGGCCCGGCGAGAGTCGGTGGAGTGGACCGCACCTCGACGGAGGGCAGCGCTGTTCGATCGACCTTTCCTCTTTCGTTGCGCGGCAACGCTGGCATCAGAACAAAATGTCGGGGGAGCATCCAGGCCGGCAGATATGTCGCCAATTCGCGCCGCATCTCGGCGCCCGACCGTGCCATCACGGCTTTGGTCAGGACCACGTAGGCGACAATCTCCGGTCGATCGTTCTCGAGGACGACAGCCACGAAAACATCGGAGACGCCGGGAATTCGACGAATATGCGCCTCGACTTCCATCGGCTCTACCAGATAGCCCCGAATCTTGACGGCGTCGTCGACGCGTCCCCGCAGTTGTAGTTCGCCGCGTTCGTCGATACGGCCCCGGTCACCGGTCCGGTAGATGCTCACTCCGTCGCCGAGGCGCGTGAATCGTGCCGCAGTGCGATCCGGGTCACCGTGGTATCCATCGGCAAGATCGCTCGAGACAACCTGTATCTCGCCGATCTCTCCGTCGGGGAGAGGCACGCCGTTCACATCGACGATCTGTACATCCTTGCCGTCGCGAGCACGTCCGGCCGGAACCACTCCGACGGGTAGTTCGGAATGTGGTGGGAACGCGTTGTACGCGACGACACCGGTCTCGGTGGTGGCCAGCCAGTTGACGTACGTGACGCGAGCGAAGCCGTGACTGCGATGGCGCGCGTAGTCCTCGCCGTGCACTGCTTCCCCGTACGTCACGACGACCCGCAGCGATCCGAGCGAATTATCCGGTGCTTCATCGGATTCGAGGCTTGACCATGCCCGCAGGAATGACGGCGCGCAGTGCGCGGTCGTGATCGAATTCTCGATCAGCCAGTCGTCGATTCCCGAAACTCCGTCTACGCGTGGATCCCAGCAGAAGACCGTGACGCCGTTCATCAGTCCCATGATCAGGGCCGTGATTCCGGCTCCGAAACTGACGGGCAACAGGTTTCCGATGTGATCATCGGGGCGCAGGTCGATTGCTGCGGCAAGTTCGTCGGCTTTGTTCAGGCACATGGAGTGGCTCAACACGACTCCCTTGGGCGCTCCACTGGTCCCTGATGTGAACGCGATCATGGCAGGGTCGGAACTCGATGGTTCCAGCGCGTTGTCGAAACGGAAGCCGGTTGCGGCCGATTCGTCGAGGATCGACTGCAGCGCGACGGCGCCCGAGGCGCTCATGATGTGCGCTCGCCGGGCCTCGGGGAGTTGTGGGTCGATCATGACCAAGGGCCGACCGGAAATCAGAGTAGCGAGGATGGCGGGCACCGACTCGGCGGTTGGTTCGAGATCGACCGCAACCGGGCGAGCCCCGTGTGACCCACGCAGGCGAAGTTCGCGGACCAATGCATCGGTCCGGAGTTCGAGTTCGGCGAAAGTGATCCGGTCGCGTGGAGTCACGACGGCAACGCTGTCGTGCTGCATCGAGGTGACTCGGCGCCACCTCGACTCGATCGTCTCGTCGATGACTGCATAGCGAGTGCGCTCGAGACCTAAGTCGACAACCTTCATCACAGTAGCTCCGTCCGACTTTCAGCTATCTTTGAGCAAAGACTACATAAGGTTTGTGAAGTAGGTCCATAACAAACCGAAAGTAGTTTTACATACGTCCCCATCCTCCAGTCCGTCAGCTCCGAATACCTTGAGGAACCAATGCCGATCGAGCGTTGTACAGACGAGGAGCAATGACATGAAGTGGTCGGGGCGAAGTGCGATTGCGATTGCGGGAGTGTGCGCCGCAGCGACGCTGTTTTCGGGAACCGCGCAGGCGAGCCCACTCTGGGAACCTCTGCAGCCGGTGGCGAACCTGGACGCCGCGCGCTACGTAGGGGAATGGAACCAGGTGGCGGCGATTCCTCAGCCCTTCAACCTCGCGTGCGCGAAGGACACCCGGGCGAGTTACGGGATCGTCGATTCGTCGAACGTGAGCGTGAAGAACACGTGTACGACGTGGACCGGCCAAGCCAACGAGATCGTCGGGAATGCCCGAGTTACCGATCCAGCAACGGGTGCCCAGTTGCATGTGAGCTTCCCCGGGGTGCCCTCGCAGGAGAGTTTGGACGGTCCGCCCAACTACATCGTCACGTATATCGCCGACGATTATTCGTGGGCACTGGTGGGCGATCCACTCAGGCTTTCCGGGTTCGTGCTCTCACGGTCCCCGATTGTCGACGCGGCCGGCTGGAGTGAGATCCGTCGGGTCGCCGAATCCCGTGGATACAACGCGTGCACGATCTTGACGTCACCGACCACCGAGGGCACGTCGGACATCCGTCCGCTCTGCACGGTGTGAGTCTGCTGTCAGCGTGAACCTTCCGGAGCCACACTCCACTACGATCACTGATTGGTACGTGTGGTTTCGGAAGGTTGCGTGGTGGCGAAGAAGCAGATTCCCGTAATAGTCGTCGCAGGCTTTCTCGGTTCGGGAAAGACGACGCTGCTCAACCATCTTCTGCGCAACAACGACGGTGTACGCATCGGCGTGATCGTCAACGACTTCGGCTCCGTCAACATCGACTCGATGATGGTCGCCGGTCAGGTCGATTCGATGGTCTCTCTCAGTAACGGCTGTTTGTGCTGCGCTGTCGACGTCTCGGACATGGACGAGATGCTGAACAAGTTGGCGCACCGGCAATCCGGGATCGACGTCATCGTCATCGAGGCGAGCGGGCTTGCTGAGCCGCGGAACATGATTCGACTCGTCCTCGGAAGTGAGAACCCGTCTGTCGTCTACGGCGGCCTGGTGGTCCTGGTCGACGGAGCCAATTTCTCCACCGTTCGCCGCGAACATCCCGAGCTCGATCAACATGTCCGCCTGGCAGACCTGGTGGTAGTCAACAAGATCGACAGCGTTCCGGTCTCCGAGCGTGAGAGATTCACGGCCGGAATTCGCGAGTTGAATCCGCGAGCGCCGATAGTGGAGACGGCGCATTCACGGATAGACCCTGCTCTGCTGTTCGATTCCGGTGAGGTGACCCCTCCCGCTCCGGGCGATCAACTGAGCCTCGACGAGCTCCTGCGCGAGGGGCACGACGACGATCACGAGGACGGCTCGTGTCACCACGATCACCTGCACCACCGCTACGAATCGGTTGATTTCACGTCGGAGATGCCACTCGATGCCAGGGCTCTGACGCATTTCCTCGAGAATCAACCGCCGGGGGTGTACCGCATCAAAGGATTCGTGAACTTCGAGATTCCGGGTTACACAGGAAAATTCGAGATCCAATCGGTGGGTGATCATGTTCGGATCACGCCGCTGCGGTGGAAGTCGGGCGAACCTCGAACCACGCAACTGGTTGTGATCGGTACCGGGATGGATTCGGGAGTGGTCGGCAGCGCACTCCGCGCCTGCGTGCGCGAGGAAACGGTCGAACCGCACCCCGACGCCATGCTGGGATTGCACCGCTATACCGTCGGGGCGTGAGTGAATCAGATGTATCCGTGTACGAAGCGATTCGGCGACGGCGAGACGTTCGCGCCGAGTTCTCGGGAGAGGTCATCCCCGACGAAACTCTGATGCGCATTCTCGACGCCGCCCATCGCGCGCCGAGCGTGGGAAACACGCAACCGTGGGATTTTGTCGTCGTTCGTAATCCGGAGACGCTCAATACCTTCGCGGCACACGTCGCCGATGCCCGGCTGAAGTTCGCGCAGTCTTTGCCCGAGGATCGCCGATCGACGTTCGACCCCATCAAGATCGAGGGAATCGCCGAGAGCGGTACCGGCATCGTCGTCACTTACGACCCGTCACGCGGTGGCCCGAACATCCTCGGCCGTCATACCGTCGACGACACCGGACTGTTCTCGGCGGTACTCGCCATTCAGAATTTGTGGCTCGCCGCAGTGGCCGAGGAGATCGGCATCGGCTGGGTTTCGTTCTACGACGAGAAGTACCTCACCGAACTCATGGGCATTCCGTCGCCCGTACGCCCCATTGCGTGGCTGTGCGTCGGGAAGGTGACTGAGTTTCAACAGGTTCCGGATCTCGAGCGCTTCGGATGGCGACAGCGCCGGCCATTGGCCGACGCTGTCCACTACGAAACCTATTGAGTTGTACCGGGTGGCCTAGCGCGCGGGACGGCCCCCGGTGGAGCCTGCGGTGCGAGCGCCGCCGCCGGTGCGGGGACGGCGAGCGCCGCCGCCTGCATGTTCCT
The DNA here is from genome assembly GCF_056401335.1 of Rhodococcus sp. P4_F3_2. Taxonomy (NCBI): domain Bacteria; kingdom Bacillati; phylum Actinomycetota; class Actinomycetes; order Mycobacteriales; family Nocardiaceae; genus Rhodococcus; species Rhodococcus sp. P4_F3_2. The sequence continues at coordinate 159,274 of NZ_JBFUJN010000012.1, read as the reverse complement.
GACGGGCAACTCCGCCGGTGCGAGCACCGCGTGACTGACCGCCCTGTCCGGAGCGAGCCTGACCCGAACGTGCTGCGCCGCCGCGTCCACCCTGGCCGGCGGGACGCTGTCCGCGTCCACCGTTCGGCTGGGCCGGAGCCTTCGGAGCCGGCGTGACGTGCGGTGCGATGTCGCCGACCAACTTGACGACGTGCTCGGAGTTGGCAGTCGAACGAACCGGGGTCACCTTGATGGCTGCCTTACGCATGAGGATCGCGAGATCCTTACGCTGCTCGGGCAGAACCACGGTGACCACGTCGCCGGCGCTGCCTGCGCGAGCGGTGCGACCACTGCGGTGCAGGTACGCCTTGTGCTCGGCCGGCGGATCGACATGGACGACCAACTCGACGTCGTCGACGTGGACGCCGCGCGCTGCGACGTCGGTGGCGACGAGGACGCGCGCTTCACCGGCGGAGAATGCCGCCAGGTTACGGTCGCGAGCGGCCTGAGAGAGGTTGCCGTGCAGGTCCACTGACGGGATGCCCGACTCGGTGAGCTGGCGAGCCAACTTGCGTGCCTGGTGCTTGGTGCGCATGAACAGGATGCGACGACCGGTACCGGAAGCGAGCTTCTCGACCAGAGCCTTCTTGGCTTCGACGCCGTCGACGTCGAACACGTGGTGCGTCATCGCTGCGACGGGGGAGTTGGCCTCGTCGACCGAATGCATGACCTCGTTCTTGAGGAAACGCTTGACGAGCTTGTCGACGCCGTTGTCCAGCGTTGCAGAGAACAGAAGGCGCTGCCCGTCCTGCGGGGTGGACGAGAGGAYGCGGGTGACGACGGGCAGGAAGCCGAGGTCGGCCATGTGGTCGGCCTCGTCGAGCACGGTGATCTCGACGGCGTCGAGGCTGACGAATTTCTGCTTCATGAGGTCTTCGAGGCGACCGGGGCAGGCGACGACGATGTCGACTCCGGCCTTGAGAGCCTGAACCTGGCGGTGCTGCGAGACGCCACCGAAGATGGTGGTCACGCGCAAGTCGTATGCGGCGGCCAACGGTTCGAGGGTTGCGGTGATCTGGGTGGCGAGCTCACGCGTCGGTGCGAGCACCAGGCCGAGCGGTCGACCCGGACGACGCTTGCCCCCGGACAGTTCGCCGGCGAGGCGGGAGACCATGGGGATGGAGAACGCGAGGGTCTTGCCGCTTCCGGTCTTTCCGCGGCCCAGTACGTCGCGCCCCGAAAGAGTGTCGGGGAGGGTGTCGATCTGGATCGGGAACGGAGAAGTGATTCCGCCGTCTTCGAGAGCTTTCACCAGCGGTGCGCGCACACCGAGGGCTGCGAAGGTGGTAGCGGGCGTAGAGATGTCAGACAAGTGTATTCAGAGCCTTTCGGGCACGTGTTCGTGCCCGGATGCCGACACGGGAATTAACCGGTCGAACAATCAAGCACAGTGGTGGCGGCGCTGCCGGTCGGCAGGCTTCTTCGCCGTAAGAAGAGCGGGTGCATTGAGCACTCAGCAAGAAAATTTGCGTTCTACGACGCTGGATGCCCGATTTCAGGCACCTAGTGATCGCAACTCTACCTTCTCGGAGCGTTCGACCTACAACCCGACCCATTCGGAGACGCCGTTTGCGAAGTGTTGCCGCTTCCAGATCGGTACCTCGTGCTTGATGCGCTCCACCAGTTCGGCGCACGCGGCGAACGCCTCCGCTCGATGCGGGGCGGCGACGGCGGCGACCAGTGCGAGGTCACCGATCTCGAGGTGGCCGACGCGATGGATCGCGGCAACCGGCAGGCCGGTCGAGGCTGCAACCTCTTGGCAGCACGTCTCGAGAAAGCGTTCCGCGTCCGGGTGTGCCTGGTACTCCAACGCTGAAACTGCTTGACCTCCATCGTGATTGCGCACCGTTCCCGTGAACACCACAACAGCGCCGTTCTTCGGACCGGCAACGGCGGCGTCGACGGTGTCTGCGTGAATCGGTTGCTCGGAGATCCGAGCCAGTAGCTCACTCATCGTGTGCTCCTCCGCCTGCGACCTGCGCGAGCAGGTGATCGATGATGGGTTCGAGGACGGCGAGACCGTCCTTCACTCCACCGGGAGAACCCGGAAGATTGACGATGACCGTCGTACCTGTGAGACCTGCCACACCACGGCTCAGTGACGCGTGCGGGGTCTTCTCGAGGCCCTTGGTTCGGATCGCTTCTGCGACCCCGGGCAACTCACGGGTCAAGACTGCCCGGGTAGCTTCCGGCGTTGCATCCGTGGGGGAAGCACCGGTGCCGCCGGTGCTGATGACAAGCGACGGGGAGCCCTCCTTGGCGTCAGCGATGCCTGCCGCGATGTCTGCGTCGGCGTACACAAGCGGTCCACGCACCTCGAAGTCCCGCTCGCGTAGCCAGGCTGCGATCGTCGGTCCGGTGGTGTCGGGTCTGGTTCCGTTCGCGCCACCGGTCGAAGCGACGAGGACGGTTGCGGATCGTGGCGAGGCGAAGGCGTGCGCCGGAGATGTCTGTGAGTTCTGAGTGTCGCGGGTCCAATGTCCGTGTTTACCACCGTCTTTGGTGAGCAGGCGAACACCGTTCATGGTGGCTCCGGGATCGACCGCTTTGACCATGTCGTGCAAGGTCAGGCCGGCTACCGCGACGGCGGTGAGTGCTTCCATCTCGACGCCGGTCTGTCCGCGAGTCTTTGCCGTCGCTTCGACGGTGATCGAGGTTTCGGTGAACCCGAATTCCACCTTGACCGACGAAAGCGCGAGCTGATGACACAACGGGATCAGCTCGGACGTCTTTTTTGAACCGGCGATTCCGGCAATGCGCGCGGTGGTGAGGACATCGGCCTTGGGCATGCCGTCGGCGCGGACGAGGCGAACTACCTCGGCGGTCGTGACGAGTTCACCGGCAGCGACGGCGATGCGCGTCGTCTCGGCCTTGGCGCTGACGTCGACCATGCGCGCTCGGCCTTCGCTGTCGACGTGTGTCAATTCGGTCATGAGTGTCCTTTGAATCAGATCGAGTGAATCAAATCGAGGAAGTCGAGAGCGGGAGGACATCGACGAGATCGCCCGCTCCGAGTTCGGTCACGGCAGCGGGGACGTCGATCAGGACGTCGGCCCACGCCATTGCTGCAACGAGGTGCGAGCCGGGTCCGGCCACGAGTTCGATACCGTCCGCAGTTCTACGCGCGCGCAGGAACTGGCGCTTGCCATCCACCGAACGCAGCGGTGCAGTAAGTGGCAGCCGTTCGCGCGGGATCTCGGGCAGACCCGCGGCCCGGCGCAGTTCGCCGCGGGCGAAGACCTCGAACGAGACCATCGTGCTGACCGGGTTGCCCGGGAAACTCAGGACCGGCACTTCGTTCACGACTGCAGTGCCTTGCGGGCCACCAGGTTGCATTGCGACGTGGCCGAAGTGTGCACCCAGAGGGGTGAGAGTTTCCTTCACCACCTCGAAGTCGCCCATGGACACCCCACCGGAGGTGAAAACCAGATCGGCGACCGAGGTTGCGTACGAGAGTAATTCGCGGAACTCGGCGGGGTCGTCGCTGCTTCGGGCGACGGAGACGACATCGGCGCCGTTGGCTTCGGCCAATGTTGCCAAAGCTGGGCCGTTGGAATCGTAGATCTCGCCGGGTTCGAGAGTTGTTCCGGCACTTTTCAGTTCGGCGCCCGTCGTAATTATCGCGACCCGTGGCTTCGTGTACGTGTCGAGCGAGGCCAGGCCCACAGCACTCAGCGCGGCGATATGGCGAGGTTCCAAGTGTGTTCCGGCCGTGACCAGTAGCATTCCGGCAGTGATGTCACTGCCACGTTCGCGAACGAATTCGCCTACAGACCTGCCCCGTTCGATGGTGACCACGTGTTCGGTGACGCCCGTGGTGTCCTCGACGGGAACGACGGCGTCGGCACCCTCGGGGAGCGGCGCACCGGTCATGATGCGAAATGCCGATCCTGGAAGGTGTTTCGGTGGTTTTCCGCTTCCAGCGGCGATCACGCCTCGAACCGTCAGTGTGGTCGGAACCGAGGCCACAGAAGCAGCATCGACCGCATATCCGTCCATCTGTGAGTTGCGGAAGAGGGGCAGGTCCACCGGCGATGCGATATCCGAGCAAGTTATGCGCCCCAACGCTTCTGCCGTCGGAACCGCCGACGGAGAGAGGGTGTGCAGGCCGGTGAGCAATCCGGAGATGTGCGCAGCGTGTTCCTCGACCGAACGCGCGCTCATGACAGTAACCTCGACAACCTCGACATGTTTTGATCCTAGGCGGTGTGGTCCGTCCGACACACGGAGTACGGCTTTCGGTCATACTGGAGCAATACGGAAGTTGGTGAAGTGATGACAGTGGTCTCGATGGGAATTCCCACCGTGCGGTTTGACGCTGCCTCCCTCGCCGGTCGTCCCGAGACGGATCTCCTGGTCGACAGGTTCGGGCGTGTTGCCAGAGATCTGCGAGTCTCGATCACCGAGAAGTGTTCACTTCGTTGCACGTATTGCATGCCGGAGGAAGGCTTGCCGGCCATTGCTGCGGAAGACCTTCTGAGTGCCGACGAGATCGTTCGAGTAGTCGGAATCGGTGTCGAACGAGTCGGTATTCGCGAGGTGAGATTCACCGGCGGCGAACCGCTGATGCGTAGTGACCTCGAAAAGATCATCGCGGGGTGCGCCGCGCGCGTGCCAGGTCTTCCACTTGCCATGACCACCAACGCCGTTGGGCTCGAACATCGTGCCGCAAAGCTGGCTGCAGCTGGTTTGACCCGCGTCAATGTTTCCCTGGATTCGGTTGATCGCGCGCACTTCGCGGAATTGACGCGTCGAGACAGGTTGCCTTCGGTTCTCGCGGGAATCCGAGCGGCCGCGGTGGCTGGCCTTGCGCCGCTCAAGGTAAATGCCGTTCTCATGCGCGAAACGCTCCATGGCGCGGCGGACCTTTTACAGTGGTGCCTCGACGCCGGAGTCGAATTGCGGTTCATCGAACAAATGCCTCTCGATGCAGACCATGCTTGGGCGCGCGAGAACATGGTGACTGCGGCTGAATTGCTGTCGGTATTGAGTGACCGTTTCGAATTGGCCGCAATCGGTCGCGAAGACCCGTCGGCTCCTGCTGAAGAATGGCGTGTCAACGGGACTGAAATGACGGTGGGGATCATCGCTTCGGTGACGCGCTCGTTCTGCAGTGATTGCGATCGGACGCGAATGACTGCAGAGGGGACAATTCGGTCATGTTTGTTCAGTGACCGTGAAGTTGATCTGCGTGCCGCGCTCAGGGCCGGAGCAAGTGACGACGAACTTGCGGATTTGTGGCGCGGTGCGATGTGGAACAAGTGGGCAGGGCACGGCATCGACGCCGCGGACTTCGTTCCGCCGGAAAGAAGTATGGGAGCGATTGGTGGCTGATCCGCATTCGATCTCGGTTCGTTACTTTGCTGCTGCAGCGGATGTATCCGGTTGCCGTAGCGAGGTAGTCGCCATTTCGCCCGACAACACACTTGCCGAGTTGGTGGCGGTCTTGGTCGGGCGATACGGACCGGAGATGGAGCGAGTGCTGTCGGTCTCGGCTTTCCTCGTCGGTGACGAGTTGACCCGCGACGTCTCTCGAGCCTCCGGTAGCGCTGTCGATATTCTTCCGCCTTTCGCTGGAGGCTAGTCCGAGAATTGCCGGCGTAGCTATTTGTGGGCTGCCGTCGTATTGTCCTTTTTCGGTTTCCCGGTCCAAATATTTATATCTTGATCACTCCAGCTCAAGTGGCACCTATCTCCGTTTTCTCCATTGTTGGTCAATTGTCCAGCATTGGTCGTTTTGTTTAGTTTCTCCTACTTTTGGGGGAGTAAATGCACTTCTAATTGCCCAGGTGAATTGTCATCTGTTTGGATGACAAAAGAAATACCTTCGCTGTTGGTAATTGTCGACATGTGTTAATTTTGGCGCAATTCCACTCGGGATATGTGAAAGGTATTTCAATGTCGATTAATTCCACGCGCCGTGTCGGAGTCGTCATAGCGCTCCTCGGGGCAGCTGCACTCACCGCTCCGGCAATTGCTACTGCGCTTCCGTCCACCGGTTCTCTCGGCTCTTCTGCGCCGGAAGCCTCGTGCTCGACCCTGTCCACCGAAGCGACGCCGAACGGGTGGGGCATCCCGTTCACCGACGAGAAGGATCAGACCGCGTCGTACTCGGCCGACAACGTTCTCGACAAGGACGGTTCACTGAAGCTGGCCGTCGACGGTACCGGCGATCGTTCGGTTTCCTACCATTCGGCCGGCGGTATCAAGCTGTCCGACGCAGTCAGCAAGGCGATCGGTTTCGCCGAGCGCGCCGCCACGCCGACTGCGGCGTTCCAGCTCCGCCTCACCGGAACCACCGGCGGAAAGTTCGAGAACGGATTCACCACCTTGGTGTGGGTCCCGGGACCGGACGCGACGCCGACGGCTGACGGCGGCGTTCACGCGGATCTCCAGAAGGGCGTGTGGTGGAGCACTCAGAACATCGACGGCGCCAAGGACCGCGTGTCAGTGCCTTTGGCTGACATCGTCGCCGCGAACCCGAAAGCGGTAGTCGACCACTACGGCGTCAGTGTCGGGACCGGTTCCGCTGCCACCTCGACGCTGGTCGATGCGGTGCAGTTCAACGGATGCACCACCAACTTCGCGAAGAAGGATCCGGCTTCGGGAACGGGTTCGCTGGGCGACGTCTTCGGCAGCCTGTTCGGTAGCTAGTCGCTGGTAAGAGTTACTTCCACCAGTCATCCAGGGGTGTGACCGGCACCGTGCGCTTGTGACGAGTGTTGGCGAACATCTTCTCGAGCTTTTCGGCTACCTCGGAGGAAACGTCCTTTCCTTCGAGGTAGTCGTCTATCTGTGAGTACGTGACGCCGAGGGCAACTTCGTCGGGCAGCGCGGGTCGGTCGTCCTCGAGGTCGGCGGTCGGCACCTTGCGCCACGTGCTCTCGGGTGCGCGCAATTCCTGCAGTAGCGCAGCGCCCTGACGTTTGCTCAGGCCGGTGAGCGGCGTGATGTCGACGCCGCCGTCACCGAATTTCGTGAAGAAGCCGGTAATCGCTTCTGCGGCGTGGTCGGTACCGATCACCAAGTAGCCGAGCTGACCGGCAATCGCATATTGAATGACCATTCGTTCGCGCGCCTTGATGTTGCCACGGACGAAGTCGCGTAGTTCGCCGTTCCCCAACGCCTCGGAGGCCTCACGGGCTGTGGCGTCGGCGCCAGGCTTGACGTTGACCGTGAGAGAGCGGTCCGGCTTGATGAAGCCGAGTGCGATCTGAGCATCGGATTCGTCGGCCTGCGCGCCATAGGGGAGTCGAACGGCGACGAACTCGGCCTCGTGGCCTTCTTCACGAAGTTCAGCGACCGCGCGTTGGGCGAGGGCTCCGGCGAGCGTGCTGTCCTGACCTCCGCTGATTCCCAGAACGAACCCTTTGGCGGGGGTCGAGCGCACGTAGTCCTTCAGGAACTGGACTCGYGCGCGAACCTCCGCTGCGGCGTCGATTGTCGGCTTTGTGCCGAGTTCTTCGATGATGCTTTCACGCAGTGTGGCCATGAATGGACTCTAGCGATGTGAGCAGGCGCGTGCAGTGCCACCGTATCCGGGGCGGTACGGTCGCGCACATGAGTGCGAACAACGTTCTGGTGGTCAGTGCGACGAAGTCGGAAGCGGCATACGTGCCGCAAGGATACGAACTGCTGATCACGGGGATTGGAAAGGTCAGTGCTGCAACAGCAGTCGCCTCTGCTCTCGCGCGGTACGAGCGGGAGAATCTGCCGCTGGTCGTCAACATCGGGACCGCCGGTGCGCTGCACGCGCACCACGGTGGCCTCTATGTTCCCGGGGTTGTCATCAATCACGACATCAGCAGCACCGCGATCCGAGCGCTGGGGCACGACGTCGCGGACCGTTTGGTACTCGCCGGCGGTGACGACTCGGTGTTGGCGACCGGCGACGCATTTATCGCCGACACTGCGACCCGGGACGCTCTCGCTCAGCGAGCCGATCTGGTCGACATGGAGGGGTTTGCCATCGCATTCGCCGCGCAGGCTGCGGGTGCTACCTGCCGCCTCGTCAAACATGTCAGCGATCACGCGGACGACTCGGCCTTGGACTGGCCCGCGATGATCGATGCCAGCGCCCGCGAATTGGGGCGCTGGCTGCTCGACAACGTCTGATCGAGCCTGCAGCGTCTGGTCAAGCCTGCGCAGTCAGTATCAATCCGGTGTTGTCGGGCTTGCGCAGGGTCAGCGTGTCGGCGTCGACGGTGTAGCTCACTTCACCGTCGAGTACCGCCAGGATCTGACGCTCGATGTCCATGTTCTCCTCGGGGCAGGCCATTCGCGTGGTTGCCATCGGCGTGAACGTGACTGTGGTGTCGGATACCTGGGCGCTTCCGGTCATGCGATTGCATCCGGTGGTTCCGCTGACCGAACCGTCTGCGGCAATCGTGAGTTCGGGAGCTGACGTCTCCAGAGCCAGGCTCGTACTGATCGCATCGGGACTGATGAGTGACGTGACGGTCCACGTCGTGCCCTGCAGAGGTCGATCCGGCGTGACGATCTTCTTGTCCTGCAGAGTCACTGTGGCGTCGTCCGATGTCAGGGTGAGGGTGTCGCCGTCGAGGCTCCACGTCGGCGCGGAGGTCAGCAATGTTGTTGTCCAGGCGTCGGATTCGGCGATGCCGGGAGGGCAGCCCATCATGGTCGACGCCATGGTGCCGGTGGTCAGCTTGCCTTCGGTGAACTCGATCGAGCCGTTTGCCGTGTTGCATCCGGCGCTCGCGGACACTCGACCCGCTTGGCTGAAATCGAGAGTCAGCGGGCCGCCGCCGGGAATTTGTGTTCCGTCGACGGAGGTCGAGATGAAGACGCGGCCGGAGGGGTCCGTCTTGTCCTCGGGGGAGTCGGACGACGCGGAGCAACCGCTTACCGCGGCGATGGTCAGGAGGCCGATGACGGCAGCTGCGATGCGCATGGGCTCACATTAAGTGGTGGGACGGATCTGGGGAGTCAACATCGAGTAACGCGCCGGGCAAGGTCTTCCCAGCCGGCGGCCAGGCGCTCGGTGGTCATCCCGAGATCGCGCACCTGATGAAGGACAAGCGACGCTTCGAGCGGTGCCAACAGTGCTGAAGCGAGCAGATCGAGGTCGCCCTCGACACCGGCTCCTCGAAGAAGTCCGATGACGTGAGCGATGCCGAGCGCCCGGGCCGGACCGCCGAAGCGGTATTCAGGAGCGTTTTCCGCCGCTCGGAGGACTTCGCCCTGTACTTCCACCATGGCGATCCGGGCTCGTCCGAACGCGATGAGGCGCTCGATCGGCGGCGCGCCAGGACCCAACGGTGGGGGGCCGAACATGAATGCCTGCTGCAGTTCTCGCTCGGTGTGATCGAGCAGTGCCTGCATCAGTCCCGATCGATTGCCGAAGCGCCGAAAAACTGTGCCCTTGCCCACACCGGCCCGGCACGCGACGGCATCCATCGTGACCGCGTCGACACCTCGCTCGGCGACGAGGAGGGCTGCGGCGTCGAGCAGAAGTACGCGGTTACGTGCTGCGTCACCGCGCTCGACGGGTACGGCGCCGATCTGGGGGAGGGGGATTGCGCTCACGGGATCAGGTTACAGGGCCGGGGAATGTAAGTGGACCGCGGTCCGTTTAGTTGATATAACTTTCAACCGGAGCCACCAACCGCACCACTCTCGAAGGAATCTCGTTATGTCACAGACCAATGTTCTCGTTCTCGTCGGCAGCCTGCGCGCCGGATCCGTCAATCGCCAGCTTGCCGAGACGGCTGTGTCCGCCGCACCCGAGGGTGCAACGCTGACGGTCTTCGAAGGCCTCGCCGACGTCCCCTTCTACAACGAAGACATCGACGTCGAGGGTGCTTCCATTCCCGCTGTCGACGCACTGCGCGCCGCTGCGAGCGACGCTGACGCGTTCCTGCTCGTCACCCCCGAATACAACGGCACCATCCCCGCTGTTCTGAAGAACGCCATCGACTGGATCTCGCGTCCGTACGGTGTCGGTGCAGTCAAGGACAAGGCTGTCGCAGTCATCAGCGCTTCGCCCAGCGGTAACGGCGCCAAGTGGGCACACGAAGACACCACCAAGGCAGTCCGCATCGCCGGCGGCAAGGTCGTCGAGGACACCGCACTGAGCATCGGTGGAACCGGCGCACTGTTCGGTGAGCTGCACCCGCGTGAGAATGCAGAGGTGCTCGCTCAGGTCTCCAAGGTCGTCTCCGACCTCGTCGACGCCAGCAAGCAGCTCGTCAACGCGTAATCCGTTTCACGAGTGAGGGCCATGCCGGAAGGTATGGCCCTCACTCGTATGCGAGTCACGCCCATATGCGCTAAAGCCCTTCGCGTTCCATCGCGTCGTCGACGGCGTCGCGAACCGACTCGAAATCCTTGCCGGCCATCATCGCTTCGCCCATCGCGGCATCGATACGGTCGGCGACGACGGCGTACCGACGCTCCCAGTTCGCCTTGTCCTTCCGCCAGTAACCCATCACGTGCATGCGGGGTGCCGGGATTTCCCATGTTCGACGCAGATGGGCGCGGATGCGTCTGGCGGTCGCGGCCTCGACTGCGCACCAGATGTAGCCCTCGCCGGGAGGCAGGGGAATGGCAGCCAATTCGGCGAGCAGTGAGTCTGCTTCGTCGATCCATCGGTAGTTAGCGGCGGCGCGCGTCGTGAACGTCTGCTGTTCGCTCGGCGCGGGCACCTGTGCAATGACGTGGATCGGTAGACCGTCGGGTGCTTCTTCCAAGATCCGCCCGATCGCAGGCAGTGCGGCGTGATCGGCGACGAGTAGCAGCCAGTCGCACTCTGCCGGCGGCTTGAACCACCCGCTCGCAGTCGAAAGATGGACGGTCTCGCCCGGTTGCGCATTCTCGGCCCAGAGCGCAGCTCCGCCGTGGCCGTGGAGAACGAAGTCGATCTCCAGTTCGTTCTTCGAGGGCTGCCAGCGCCGGACCGTGTAACTACGGGCGTGAGGGGGGTCGAGGGGGAATCTGACGAGCACCCGTTCGTCGGGGCTCCCGCTCGTCTCGAAGTCGCTCAGGCCCGCACCGCCGAAGGTGATTCTGCGCATCTTAGGTGTCACCTGCTGCGTTCTCGTCACGGTTGCCTGGTGGCGCGGAGCTTCGTCCTTCGGGGGTGTTTCCACGACGCTCATGGTAGGTCCGAGTAGTGGTTTTCAGATGCTGTCGGGCCTGCGGCCGAAATGTGACGGGCGACACGCCGACGCGCCGGAAGATGTGTGCGCTGAACTGGGGCTACCTGGGAATTTCAACGATGTGACTCACAACATCTCGCGTTATGTGTTTCTGTCGGCCACTAGGTGTAGTGTCTTGAGCACTGAGAGACCACAACGCGGAACGCCTCGAGCGAGACTCCGGCAATCGGTCGAATCGGTGCTGAACATCACTACATCGGCCTTTGTTGGCTAAGCGAAAGAGGGACTCTCATGAGCATCACCGTCTACACCAAGCCCGCTTGCGTTCAGTGCAATGCCACCTACCGCGCCCTCGACAAGGCCGGTCTCGAATACAACATCATCGACATCACCGAGGATGCCGAAGCCCGCGACTACGTCATGGCTCTCGGGTACCTCCAGGCGCCCATCGTGGTTGCCGGTGAAGATCACTGGTCGGGTTTCCGTCCCGATCGCATCAAGACCCTGACCGTCGCTGCTTGAAGCGCCGCAGTGTCGGCGGTGGACACCTCCGCCGACACATCTGAGTAGTTCCGGGCACCGTACAAGAAATGGTGACAACCGATGACTTCGCTGGTCTATTTTTCCAGCGTGTCGGAGAACACCCACCGATTCGTTCAACGTCTCGGCCTGCCTGCGACACGTATACCTATCCATGACCGTGACGGCTCATTTCGTGTAAACGAGCCCTATGTGCTGATTCTGCCCACCTATGGTGGCGGGGTCACCGTGACAGGGCGCGACACCAGTTATGTGCCGAAGCCGGTCATTCGTTTTTTGAACAATCCACACAACAGGTCGTTGATCAGAGCAGTGATCGCGGCGGGAAACACCAATTTCGGTGAGTCCTTTTGCTATGCAGGAAACATCATTTCCCAGAAATGCCACGTTCCTTTTCTGTACCGGTTCGAACTCATGGGCACTGCCGAGGATGTCGACCGAGTACGAGAAGGCTTGGGGGAGTTCTGGAATCATCTCGAAACAGAGAAGGAGCACGGGCAGTGGCGCCAACCATCACTGACACGATCGCGGCAGGAAGCGTAGAGCGTGATGCACGCGGCGGCGATTCCACCAACGGTCTCGACTACCACGCACTCAATGCCATGCTCAACCTGTACGGCGCCAACGGTGAGATCCAGTTCGAGATGGATGTCGCTGCAGCCCGTCAGTACTTCTTGCAGCATGTCAACCAGAACACCGTGTTCTTCCACAACCTCGACGAGAAGCTGGACTACCTCGTCGAGGAAAACTATTACGAGCCCGAGGTTCTCGATCAGTACTCACGTACTTTCGTGAAGTTCCTGATCGATCACGCGTACGCCAAGAAGTTCCGCTTCCCGACGTTCCTGGGTGCATTCAAGTACTACACCTCCTACACGCTCAAGACCTTCGACGGTAAGCGCTACCTCGAGCGTTTCGAAGATCGTGTCTGCATGGTTGCGCTCACCCTGGCCGCAGGCAACGAAGACCTGGCCGTCGAACTCGTCGACGAGATCATCGCCGGACGCTTCCAGCCCGCCACCCCGACGTTCCTGAACTCGGGCAAGAAGCAGCGCGGCGAGCCCGTGTCCTGCTTCCTGCTTCGTATCGAAGACAACATGGAGTCCATCGGTCGCTCCATCAACTCGGCACTGCAGCTGTCCAAGCGTGGTGGCGGAGTTGCCTTGCTGCTCACCAATGTTCGTGAGCACGGCGCACCGATCAAGAAGATCGAGAACCAGAGTTCGGGTGTCATCCCGATCATGAAGCTTCTCGAGGACTCGTTCTCCTACGCCAACCAGTTGGGTGCGCGTCAGGGCGCCGGCGCCGTGTACCTGCATGCGCACCACCCCGACATCTACCGCTTCCTCGACACCAAGCGTGAGAACGCCGACGAGAAGATCCGCATCAAGACGCTCTCTCTCGGCGTCGTGATCCCGGACATCACTTTCGAACTGGCGAAGAAGAACGAGGACATGTACCTGTTCTCGCCGTACGACGTCGAGCGCATCTACGGAGTTCCGTTCTCCGACATCAACGTCTCCGAGAAGTACTACGAGATGGTCGACGACAAGCGAATTCGCAAGTCCAAGATCAAGGCTCGCGAGTTCTTCCAGACCGTCGCCGAATTGCAGTTCGAATCGGGCTACCCCTACATCATGTTCGAGGACACGGTGAACCGGGCAAACCCGATCGAAGGCAAGATCACTCACTCGAACCTGTGCTCGGAGATCCTGCAGGTTTCGACGCCTTCGCTGTTCAACGACGACCTGTCCTACTCGAAGGTCGGCAAGGACATCTCCTGCAACCTGGGTTCGCTGAACATCGCGAAGACCATGGACTCGCCCGACTTCGCGAAGACCATCGAAGTGTCGATCCGCGGATTGACGGCAGTGTCCGACCAGACACACATCTACTCGGTGCCGTCGATCGAGCAGGGCAACAACGACTCTCACGCCATCGGCCTCGGTCAGATGAACCTGCACGGATACCTCGCTCGTGAGCGGATCTTCTACGGCAGCGAAGAAGGCATCGACTTCACGAACATCTACTTCTACACCGTGCTGTTCCACGCACTGCGTGCGTCGAACAAGATCGCCATCGAGCGCGGCTCGTACTTCAAGGGTTTCCCGGAGTCGAAGTACGCCTCGGGTGAATTCTTCGACAAGTACACCGACCAGGTCTGGGAGCCTGCAACCGACAAGGTTCGCGGACTCTTCGCCGATGCGAAGCTGCACATCCCCACCCAGGACGACTGGCGTGAGCTGAAGGCTTCGGTTCAGAAGCACGGTATCTACAACCAGAACCTTCAGGCCGTCCCGCCGACCGGCTCGATCTCGTACATCAACTACTCCACCAGCTCTATCCACCCGGTGGCGTCGAAGATCGAGATCCGCAAGGAAGGCAAGATCGGTCGCGTCTACTACCCGGCGCCCTACCTGACCAACGACAACCTGGAGTACTACCAGGATGCCTACGAAATCGGGTACGAGAAGATCGTCGACACCTATGCTGCGTAGTGGTTACTACCGAAAAGGCGCACAGGGGTATCAGGCCGGCGGACGGCCTGGACCGTGCATCTTGCCGGCATTCTTCGGCATTCGACCGTGCTCGGTGAGTGCGCGCCGAAGGAGAAACTCGATCTGGGCGTTGGTACTTCGGAGATCGTCGGCGGCCCAGCGGGCAAGCGCGTCGTGCACCGCTGGGTCCAACCGAAGCAGGATCTTCTTACGCTCCGATCTCGGAGCTGGATCCGTGGCCATGTGGCCTTTCCTTTACTGGTAGAGCGAACCGGTGTTCAGCACCGGTTGTGCGTCGCGGTCGCCGCACAGCACGACCAGAAGGTTACTGATCATTGTGGCCTTGCGTTCCTCGTCGAGTTCGACGACGTGCTTTTCCTCGAGCTGCTTGAGTGCCATGTCGACCATGGACACCGCGCCTTCGACGATTTGCTTGCGTGCGGCGATCACTGCACCCGCTTGCTGGCGCCGAAGCATTGCGCTGGCGATCTCGGGTGCATACGAGAGCCTGTTGATGCGTGTCTCGATAACTTCGACACCCGCCGCACGCACGCGGGCGTGAACCTCCTCCGACAAGGTGGTGGTGATGATATCGGCGTTCTCGCGCAACGAGACTCGGCCTTCGGCGTCGTACGGGTAGCTGCCGGCGATATGGCGGACTGCCGCCTCGGTCTGCACCGAGACGAACTCCTCGTAGTCGTCCACCTGGAATGAGGCGAGCGCTGTGTCGGCAACTTGCCAGACGACCACCGCCGAGATCTCGATGGGATTTCCGTCGGCGTCGTTCACTTTCGCCTGACCGGTCTCGTGGTTTCGGATACGCGTAGAGATCGATCGACGGACCGTCAGCGGATTTGTCCATCGCAGGCCCGGCGTGCGCAGGGTGCCGCTGTACGAGCTTCCCAGGAGTTGAAGGACTCGGGCTTGATTCGGTTGCACCAAGGTCAGGCCCATCAGCAGGGGGAGTGACGCGATGAACAGCACCACACCGACCGGAATCAGGGCGAAGAGTCCCAGAACTCCGCCAACGACGGACAGCGCGATTCCGGCCAGGAAGAGAAGTACGCCGCCGAGGAGCATCCAGCTGCCGGACAGGTCCCAGCCTGGGCGTTCGGCGATCGTTGTGGTGGCGACTCCGGTCGGTTTCTCGGCCACGGTGGGTGTGCTGGTCATGCGGGACTCGCTTTCCATCGGTAAGTGATATTTAATTGATATCACATTTTTTGTACTCGTGGAGGGGCGCGTGCGACACATGTTGTTGTGTTGGCATCGCGGACCCGACACAACGGGTAGTGTTCAGGCAAGCCAACATTCGGCAGTATCTCTCTCGCTAGGTAGGAATTATGGTCAAGCTGGTCAGTCGCGTTTCCGCCATCAACTGGAATCGCGTCCAGGACGAGAAGGACGCCGAGGTATGGGATCGCCTCGTCAGCAATTTCTGGCTGCCCGAAAAGGTGCCGGTCTCCAACGACATCCCGTCCTGGGGAACGCTGACCGCGCAGGAGCAGCAGCTCACCATGCGCGTCTTCACGGGCCTGACGCTGCTCGACACCATCCAGGGAACGGTCGGCGCCGTCAGCCTCATCCCGGACGCGATCACTCCCCACGAAGAAGCGGTGTACACCAACATCGCCTTCATGGAATCGGTGCACGCGAAGAGTTACAGCTCGATCTTCTCGACGCTGTGCTCCACCCCGGACATCGACGACGCGTTCCGCTGGTCGGAGGAGAACCCCAACCTGCAGCGCAAGGCGCAGATCGTTCTCGACTACTACAACGGCGAGTCGCCGCTCAAGCGCAAGGTCGCCTCGACGCTCCTCGAGAGCTTCCTCTTCTACTCCGGCTTCTACCTGCCGATGTACTGGTCCTCGCGAGCCAAGCTCACCAACACCGCAGACCTCATCCGCCTCATCATCCGCGACGAGGCCGTGCACGGGTACTACATCGGCTACAAGTACCAGAAGGGCCTCGAACAGCTCACCGAGGCCGAGCGTGAAGAGCTCAAGAACTACACGTTCGAGCTGCTCTTCGAGCTCTACGAGAACGAGGTCGACTACACGCAGGACCTCTACGACGGCGTCGGCCTGACCGAGGATGTCAAGAAGTTCCTGCGCTACAACGCCAACAAGGCGCTCAACAATCTCGGCTACGAAGGCCTCTTCCCGAAGGACGAGACGGACGTCAATCCGGCTATCCTGTCGGCACTTTCACCGAATGCGGACGAGAATCACGACTTCTTCTCCGGCTCGGGAAGCTCCTACGTCATCGGCAAAGCCGTCAACACCGAAGACGACGACTGGGATTTCTAGAGCGACCCGCTCGGGATTTCTAGAGCGACCTATATACCGAAGCCCGACTCCTGCACACGCGGGAATCGGGCTTCGGTCGTCGATGGGGGAGTGGGTCAGCGCAGAAACCACGCTTCCGGCTTGTCCAGCAATGCTTTTGCGAGGCGCAGACGCGAGGTTTCCGTCATGTCCGAAGGCAATTCGCTCGGCGCGAACCACGCGACCTCGAGGTTTTCGTCGTCCGCCACGTGTGCATCTCCGCCGGTCCACCTGGCCAGGAAGCAGACGTCGAGGTACTGGGTCACGTCACCATTGGGGTACGTAATGGGTTCTGTGACATCGACACTCGTGATCCGAATCAATTCGGCGTCGACGCCGGTTTCTTCCTTCGCCTCCCGCACCGCCGCCGCCGACGGTTCCTCTCCGGGCTCGAGAACGCCGGACACGACGGCCCACTGACCGTTGTCGGCGCGGCGGGTGAGCAGGACCCGGCCGTCGTCGTCGCGGATCACGACGCTCACGCCGGACAGCCAGAGCGGCGCATGACCGACCTTCTCGCGCAAAGCGACAATGAATTCCGGGATCGGCATGATCAGAACCCGACCGTCACAGTTGTGGCGAGCCGCCTCGAATGTGGGAGTAGCGGTTCGTTCCAGTCAGCTCGCATATCCGTTCAAGGTTCCCTTCAAGTCCGCCAATACGGCACGGGCGGCAGTCATCCCGTTTCCGTTCCAGATTTCGTCTTCAGCRACGAACACACGCCGGTCGGTGGCGGCGGCGAGGTCCTGCCACTGGTCGCTCTTCATGATCTCGGTGCCGTAGGTACGGCCGTTCGGCCCGTCGAAGAGTACGTAGATCAAGTCACCTTCGGCGGCGCTGAGATCGTCGGCCGGAATCGGTGCTGTGGTCGCATCGGTCAATCGCTGCGCCGGTGGGCGCCGGACGCCGACGTCGCTGAGGATCTGTCCGGCGAAGGATGCGGGACCCTCGATCTGCAGGTCCTTCGAACCGAACCGAACCACTGATGCCTGCGTCTGTGATGCATTCAATGCGTCGCCGAGTTGCACGACGTCCTGCTGGTAGCGGTCCAGCTCCGTCGCAGCCGCGGACGAACGGCCAAGTGCCTGGCCGGCGAGGGCGAACTGCGCTTTCCAGTACACGGGATCCGCGCCGGCGAACACGGTGGGGGCGATGGCGTCGAGTTGCCCGTACAAACCGTCGGACGCCGGACTGGACCCGAGGATCAAGTCCGGCGCGGCGGCCTTCACGGCGTTGACGTCGGGTGCGCTCACGGGGCCGACGCTCGGAATCTCCGAGATGCCGAAACCGAGGTACGACGGTTGAGGCGAGTCGACACCGGTCGCGGCGCCCACTACCCGCTCCCACAGACCGAGGGCGCACACGGCGTCCATCGAGACGCTGTCGAGGACCACGATCCGTTGGGGATCGGAAGGAACCTCGGTTTCACCCGCAGTGTGTACGACTCGACGCTTCACCCCGGGGCCCGCTCCCGGGTCGGCTTGCGTCGGCGTCGGGCACGCGGTGGCGGTGTCGCGTTCGATGCCCATCACGCCGGCACCGGCGATCGACGTAGTGGTCCGGACGATGGTGCTCGCGGGATCGTCCGACGAGTCGGACGAGCAACCACCGAGGACGAGCATCGTGGCGGCGATCCCCAGGATCGAGACACGACGAATGGACGTGCGGGCGGACGTGCGTGAGAGAACGGACGTACGTGAGAGAACAGACAAGTCGACGGCTTCCTGTGTGAGCGGGCGCCGTTCAGGTTAGCTGTTCGACTCAGCTGTTCTGCTTGTCCACCTCGAACGTGTCCGAGAGGTCGTCGAGGATCATGTGGGCGCCCTGGATGCTGACCGGCGACATCCAACGTGAATCGTCCACGTCGACCTTGCGTCCTCGAAGGGTCTGCCACAGCGGGCTCTCGAGGAACGGCTTCGCAGCTTCGGCGCTCTTGCCCTCGGCGTCCTGCCAGGTGCTGATGAAGATGACGTCCGCGTCGGCTTCGTTGATCAGCTCGGGGCTGATCTTCATCATGATGTTTCCGGCATCGGCGGGGTCAGGTCCCTGGTTGTCCGGGCGCTTCAATCCGGCGTCCTGGAGGACGATGCCGCTGAACGAGGTGGTGCGGTAGAGGCGTGCCGTCGGTTCACCGGCGAATCGGACTACCGAGATGACCGGGTTGTTCGCCTTCTCGTTGATTTCCTTGCCGACGATGGCTGCGCGGGTTTCGTACTCGGTGATCTTCGCCTCGGCCAGTGACTCCTTGCCCAGCGCTTGACCGACCAGGCGGATGTTGTCCTTCCACGTCGGGCCGGTCGTCTGAGTGAAGACGGTGGGTGCGATTGCGGACAGTTGTTCGTAGTTCTTCCCGTCGCGGACCTCGGCGGAGATGATGAGGTCCGGCTGCAGTGCGGCGATCYTCTCGAGGCTTGCACTGCTGACCGTGCCGACCGAGACGGCGTCCGCGGCGAATTCCTCCCGCGAGGATCCGAGGTAGTCGGGCAGACCGGGCTCGCGGTAGTCGACGTAGCCGACGAGCGGGGATTCGAGGAGAAGGACGGCGTCGGTGAAGCTGTTGTCGAGCGCGACGATCCGCTGGGGTGCGGCCGGGATTTCGGTGCTTCCGCGGAAGTGCTCGACGGTGCGGGGGAATGCGCCCGACTCGGTCGAGGTGGTGGTTGCAGCGGGCTCGTCGTTACTCGAGCAGGCTGGAACGACCAAGGCGATCGAGGCTGCGACGGCTACCAGCGCGGCGCGGCGGGGAAAGAATTTCACTGAATACTCCTGAGGTGAGTTAGGCGAGGGTGACCTTATCAGTGGAGGAGTTGGCCGAAAACGGACACCGACCGAATTCTTCGACGCGCACGACACGCCGATTCGGAAGTGGGTTCGGACTCCCGGGGGAACATAAACCGCAGGTCGTTCGTTCGGTGCCGTGAAAAACGGATGCTCGAGTACGACGCAGAGTAGGACCGGGTCGCGGTGCCTCGGAGTCACGGTCTACGATTCGATGAGCGCAAGCCAGAAGCCGTTGTCCGCAGCCCGGGCGACGGACCCTGCGGGCGCAACCAAGGGCTCTTTGACGGAGTCTGCGGAGCGACCAAAGGCACATTCAGGAGGATCAGTGACTGCCGTAGCGCCCCAGCCAGTCCCCACGATAGCGCCGGCCAGGCCTTACCCGCCGCGGCAGGGACCCAAGGGCTCATTCATTTTCAAGATGATCACGACCACCGATCCCAAGGTGCTCGGAATCATGTACTTGGCGACTTCCATCGCCTTCTTCCTCATCGGTGGCCTCATGGCACTGATGATGCGTGCCGAACTTGCTGTACCCGGCATGCAGTTCCTTTCCAACGAACAGTTCAACCAGCTGTTCACCATGCACGGCACGATCATGCTGCTGCTGTACGCGACCCCGATCGTCTTCGGCTTCGCGAACTACATTCTTCCGCTCCAGATCGGTGCACCCGACGTCGCGTTCCCGCGTCTGAACGCGTTCAGCTACTGGCTGTACCTGTTCGGCGCGATCATCACGACGGCCGGATTCGTCACGCCCGGTGGCGCAGCAGACTTCGGTTGGACGGCATACACGCCGCTGACCAGCGCGCTGCACAGCCCCGGCGTCGGCGCCGACCTGTGGGTCTTGGGTCTGGCTGTCGCCGGCCTCGGCACCATCCTCGGTGGCGTCAACATGGTCACCACCGTGATTTGCCTGCGCGCACCCGGTATGACCATGTTCCGCATGCCGATCTTCACCTGGAACATCTTCATCACCAGCATCCTGATCCTGCTGGCGTTCCCGCTGCTGACCGCTGCATTCATGGGCCTGTTCGTCGACCGCCATCTCGGTGGACACATCTTCGACCCGGCAACGGGCGGTGTGCTGCTGTGGCAGCACCTGTTCTGGTTCTTCGGTCACCCCGAGGTGTACATCATCGCGCTGCCGTTCTTCGGCATCGTCTCGGAGATCTTCCCGGTCTTCAGCCGTAAGCCGATCTTCGGCTACAGCGGCCTGGTGTACGCAACGTTGGCCATCGCCGCTCTGTCGATCGCAGTGTGGGCTCACCACATGTACGCGACCGGCGCTGTTCTCCTGCCCTACTTCTCGTTCATGACGTTCCTGATCGCCGTGCCGACAGGTGTGAAGATCTTCAACTGGATCGGCACGATGTGGAAGGGGCAATTGACCTTCGAATCGCCGATGCTGTTCTCGATCGGCTTCCTGATCACCTTCCTCTTCGGTGGTCTGTCGGGCGTCATCCTCGCGAGCCCGCCGCTCGACTTCCACGTCACGGACAGCTACTTCGTCGTCGCCCACTTCCACTACGTGGTCTTCGGTACGGTCGTGTTCGCCACGTACGCCGGTATCTACTTCTGGTTCCCGAAGATGACCGGCCGCATGATGGACGAGCGCCTCGGCAAGTGGCACTTCTGGACCACGTTCGTCGGCTTCCACGGCACGTTCCTCGTCCAGCATTGGCTCGGTGCCGAAGGTATGCCGCGTCGTTACGCCGACTACCTGCCCTCGGACGGGTTCACGGTTCTGAACTCGGTGTCCACGATCTTCGCGTTCGTACTCGGTGCCTCGACGCTCCCGTTCATCTGGAACGTCTTCAAGAGTTACCGCTACGGCGAAGTGGTCACCGTCGACGATCCGTGGGGCTACGGAAACTCGCTGGAGTGGGCGACAACCTGCCCGCCGCCGCGTCACAACTTCACCGAGTTGCCGCGCATCCGCAGCGAGCGTCCGGCCTTCGAGCTGCACTACCCGCACATGGTGGAGCGAATGCGCGCAGAAGCGCACGTCGGCCCCGGTCACGGTGGGAAGAACGCCAGCACCGTGCTCGAAGATGCTCGTCACGAGCCGCTCACAGTCGGGGACGAAGGCGACCCCGGCACCGACAGCCGCTCCTGAGCGAAGTAACACACTGAAGTAATCAGCGAAGGCCCCGCCCGAGTAACGGGTGGGGCCTTTCGCTTGGCACAATAGTGACGATCAAGACGCGAACGAAGAAACGATCGGAGTTTTCGGTGGGTGCCTCTGACACCACTGTTCTGGTGACTGTGACCGGGCCGGACCGCCCTGGCGTCACCTCGGTACTGTTCGCGGCACTGTCGCGGCACGATGTGCGTCTGCTCGACGTGGAGCAGGTGGTGATTCGAGGTCGACTGACACTCGGCGTCATGGTGGCCTGCCCGAACGATCCCGAAGCCCTTCAGGAAGAGCTCGAACAGGCGATGGCGACGGTCGGAATGAACGTCGACATCGAAATCGGTGCCGATCCAGGTCGACCTGCAGTGTCCACTCACGCGGTCGTTGTTCTCGGCAGCCCCGTCAATGCCCGCGCAATGCGCTCGGTAGCACGCGAACTCGCGAAGCAGGGCGCCAATATCGACTCCATCCGTGGTGTCGCCGACTATCCGGTCACCGGCCTCGAACTCAGCGTCAGCGCAGCCGATACTGTCGACGGCGACGCGAAGCTGCGTACCGGACTCGCCGAGGTCGCCGCTCTCGAAAACGTCGACATCGCAGTCGAGCGCGCAGGACTGGCTCGCCGGGCCAAGCGTCTGATCGTGTTCGACGTGGACTCGACGCTCGTTCAGGGCGAGGTCATCGAGATGCTCGCCGCGAAGGCCGGCGTCGAGGACGAGGTCCGCGCCGTCACCGAAGCCGCGATGCGCGGCGAGATCGACTTCACCGAATCACTGCACCAGCGTGTGGCGACACTCGCCGGTCTCGACGCGTCCGTCATCGACGAGGTGGCAGAGAGCATCGAACTGACGCCGGGGGCGCGCACCACGATTCGCACCCTGCGCCGCCTCGGATTCCACTGCGGCGTGGTGTCCGGCGGTTTCCGCCAGGTCATCGAAGGCCTCGCACACGAACTCGAACTGGACTTCGTGCACGCCAACACCCTCGAGATCGTCGACGGCAAGCTGACCGGACGTGTGATCGGTGAAATCGTCGACCGCGCCGCGAAGGCCGTTGCGCTGCGCAAGTTCGCCGATCAGGTCGGTGTGCCGATGGAACAGACTGTCGCCGTCGGTGACGGTGCCAACGACATCGACATGCTCAACGCCGCGGGACTGGGTGTGGCGTTCAACGCCAAGCCCGCGTTGCGGGAGGTCGCGGACGCGGCTTTGTCGCATCCCTTCCTCGATGCTGTGCTGTTCATTCTCGGTGTGACCCGCGACGAGGTCGAGGCTGCGGACGCCGTCGACGGTGGCGTACGACGCGTACCGATTCCATGAGTTCCGATCCAGCAGTCAGTTCCGATCCCGATTCTCGCTGGCGCGAGCGCCACGCGGTGTTGGCCGCTGGGTACGGTGGGCGAGACGATCCCGCGGATCCGGCACTGGTGTTGGCGATGCCGATCATTCTCCACATCCCGAAGGCAGACCCGCCGAAGCGCACTGCACTGCTCGAGGCTGCCGCAACGGCGGCAGTGGCGCTGTGCCTGGACGAACGCGTCGGGTTCACCGAAGACGGGGAGCCCGGCCCGTGGCACGAGGACTATTCGGCGTGGGTGGGTGCCCGGATCCGGAAAGTGTCTCGCCGAGCGCGTGGAGCCCAGTGGCTCGCCGCGCAAGAGGTACCGGGAATCACCGTCGACGTGGATGGCGCCCAGGCGCGGGCTCTGGTTCCCGGGCCGGTCGGAGAACTGGACCCGCGAATCAAGAAGTTGCAGATCGGTGGCACCGACCTGGAGCACGACGAGCCTGGCCAGCCCGAGCCCGGTCTTCCGGTGCTGTGGATCGACTCGGAGCTCGAGATGACGGTAGGCAAGGCGTCGGCACAGGTAGGGCATGCCTCGATGTTGTTGGCAGCGGCCATGTCCGAGAAACAGTGCTGGGCATGGGCGCAGAACGACTTTCGCTGCTCGGTACGCGACGCAAGTCCGAAACAGTGGGCCGAGGCAGTAGACCGATTGAAGCGGTCGGAGGCTGTGGCGGTTCGTGATGCGGGCTTCACGGAAGTGGCACCAGGCTCCATGACAGTCATCGCGGTTCCGTAGAGACCTAACCGACCAGTCCAGTATCGACAACTTGGCTATGGATGAACAGTCCAGTGGCCTTCAAGATGGTCGAGTGTTGATACGGAGATTCGCCTCGCTGTTCGTTGGTCTGTGGTTGTACGGCTTCTCGATGGCCATGATGATCACAGCCGGCCTCGGACTGGACCCCTGGGATGTGTTCCATCAGGGCGTGGCCGAGCATGTTTCGCTGAGTTTCGGCGTGATCACTGCGATTACCGGTGCGGTGGTACTGCTGCTCTGGATTCCGATCCGTCAGCGGCCAGGGTTCGGCACGGTCGCCAATGTCGTGGTCATTGCAATCTCGGTGGATACTTCACTGGCCTTCTTGCCGGTCTTTGATTCCATGCCAGTTCGCGCCGCGATCATGGTCGCGGGAATCCTCCTCAACGGACTGGCCAGCGTTCTCTACATCGGGGCAGGCATGGGGCCGGGTCCCCGCGACGGGTTGATGACAGGACTGGTGGCGCGCACCGGCTTGTCGGTCAGGCTCGTGCGTACCAGCATCGAAATCGCGGTCCTCGCTACCGGATGGCTCCTCGGTGGAACGGTTGGCGTCGGAACAGTGTTGTACGCCTTCGGGATCGGGCCGACCATTCAATTACTGATCAAGGTGCTGCCGGATTCCATGACAGCAGCGGTTACCGGCGGACGTGTCACGGAACGTAAGGCCAAGACCGTGGGTCCGGTCAATGAGATCTCCGTGCCGACGGGAACTTCGGCCGTGGAGGCGGGTTCGCCGGTCGGTGACGCCGAATCGAACGATGCAGTCAATGTGCCGTCGAACCATTCCGGAGTGCCGACGGTGACCTGAACCGGTCCACCGGAATGCAGGATCAGGAGCCAACTGTCGTCACCGAGTGGGCGCCCGGTCCGAGTGTGAGACCGAACGTCGGCTCCGTCGATCCAGGCCTGCAGCGTTCGGTGACTCTCGTCGTACCATGCGGTGTCGTCGAACTCGACGCCGGCAGCGTCGAACCAGACGAGGTCCGGGTGCTCCAGTCTTCTTCTGCCTTCGAAGAATTCGGGCTGACGCAAGGCCGGTGCCGCTCGGCGTAATCCGAACGCTCGGGAGACGAACTGCACCAACGACTGATCGGCCGCCGTCCAGTCCAGGGCCCACGAATCGGCTGGGGAGGCAAGTGTGGGAACACAATACGCGTTGTTGTTTCCGCCGAGACTGTGGCCGAACTCGTCTCCGGCGGTGAGCATCGGTGTGCCTGTCGACAGCACGAGCGTGGCCAGTAGCGCCCGTACATGACGTGCCCTGGCGTCCTGAATCTCGGGATCGATGCTCGGGCCTTCGATTCCGTGGTTGAACGAATCGTTGTGATCGGCGCCGTCACGATTGTCTTCACCGTTGGCTTCGTTGTGCTTGTGGTTGTACGCGACCAGATCGGCGGCGGTGAACCCGTCGTGCGCTGTGACGAAGTTGATCGACGCCCATGGGCGACGGCCGCTGCCGGCAAAGATGTCCTCGGACCCGGCGAGGCGCGACGCGACCTTCCGGACGCTGGAGCCGCCGTTCCAGAACAGGCGAATGGTGCTGCGGTACTTGTCGTTCCATTCCGACCATTGGAGTCCGAAGTTTCCGACCTGGTAACCGTCGGCAGTGGCATCCCACGGTTCGGCGATGAGCTTGCACCGGGTCAGTACCGGATCGGAGGAGATGGCCGACAAGATGGACGCCCGCTGGTCGAAGCCGCCGCCGCGCGGCCTACCCAACGCGCTCGCGAGATCGAATCGGAAGCCGTCGACACCCATTTCGGTGGCCCAGTAGCGGAGGCTGTCGGTGATCATGCGGACGGCGATGGGGGAGCAGGCGTCGACCGTGTTGCCGCACCCGGTCAGGTCGATGTCGCGGCCGTCGCCGTCGAGAAGGTAGTAGCCGGGGCCGTCCAAACCTCGCCAGCTGACGCTGATTCCGTCGACACTCTGCTCGCAGGTGTGGTTGTAGACGACGTCGAGGATGACCTCGATGCCTGCCGCGTGTAGTGCGTCGACCATGATCCGGAACTCGGTGACTTCGCCGCCCGGAGTTGCCGCGTATCCGGGATGCGGGGCGAAGTACGACGCCGTCGAGTATCCCCAGTGGTTGCGCATCCCTCGCTCGCGGACGCTCTGTTCGGTCAGAAACGCCTGTACGGGAAGCAGTTCCACGGCGGTGACGCCGAGTGAGACGAGGTGATCGATCACGGCCGGTGCCGTCAGGCCGAGGTACGTTCCGCGGTGGGCGGCGGGTACTCCTGGATGACTGGCGGTGTACGCGCCCACATGCAGTTCGTAGATCACGCTTTCCTCCCACGGCGTCTCGAGGCGGGCTCCGGCGGGCACGAGGCCGGGAGTCACCACGGACAGCGGCACGTGGCCGAGCGAGTCGAGGGTAGACGGGTCGCCGAAAGGATCGTCGGCGTACGACAGGAGGGCACGGTGGTCACCGAGTTCCCCCTCGATGCGGCACGCCCACGGATCGATGAGCAGCTTGTGTGGGTTCAGTCTCAGTCCGGCGCGCGGATTCCACGGGCCGCTTGCCCGAATTCCGTATCGCTGCCCCGCACCGATCCCGGCGATGATCCCGTGCCAGATTCCGTACGTGTGTTGCCGGAGTTCGACGCGATCTTCGTTTCCGTCCTGGTCGATCAGGCAGATCTGGACGCTCGACGCAGCTGGTGCGTGGACCGCGAACTGGGTTCCGGAGTCCACGATGTTGGCGCCGAGTGGGAACGGAGACCCGGGCGTCGGGGTGCGAGTTTCGATGAGAGGCGACACGCAAGATGATCCTGCCGTGAACGGCCGGAGAATGTGCGGGAAGATGTTCGGGTGCCGCTACCTGATCCAGATCTGCTCATCGATTTCGACAACGTACTCATCCGTCGGGGAGGGTCCACTCTGGTGGGGCCCGTCACCTGGAAAGTGGAGCTGGACGAGCGATGGGTGGTGCTCGGACCCAACGGTGCCGGCAAGACCTCGCTGCTGCGCATCGCGGCCGGTGAGACTTTCCCGACCAGTGGTTCTGCCCACCTCCTCGGCGAAGTTCTCGGCAAGGTCGACGTCAACGAGTTGCGCCCGCGAATCGGTTTGTCCTCGTCGTCGTTGGCGAACCGCGTGCCCGGCGACGAGAAGGTCAGCGACCTAGTCGTGTCGGCGGGCTACGCCGTTCTCGGTCGGTGGCGCGAGGAGTACGAATCCATGGACACCTCGCGCGCTGTGGAGATGCTCGAAAGCCTCGGCGCCGAGCACCTGGCGGATCGCACGTACGGGACGCTTTCCGAAGGCGAGCGCAAGCGCGTCCTCATCGCGCGAGCCTTGATGACCGATCCCGAACTTCTTCTCCTGGACGAGCCCGCCGCCGGGCTCGATCTCGGTGGACGTGAGGAACTTGTGGCCAGACTCGCCGAACTGGCTGCCGATCCGGACGCCCCGGCTACCGTTCTGATCACCCATCACGTCGAGGAGATCCCGCCGGGATTCACTCACGCACTCCTTCTCAAGGAAGGTGAGGTCGTCTCTCAGGGCCTTCTGGACGACGTCATCACCGCCGAAAATCTGAGCGCGGCATTCAGCCAGTCCATCAGCCTCGACAAGGCGGACGGCCGATACTTCGCGCGCCGCGCAAGGCCGTCAGGAGCTCATCGCGCGTGAGCTTCAGTGGGACCTGAAATGCGTTCCAGATCACAGATCGCGTAGGTTCGCGAAGCATGGCTAACGAGAATGCAAACGCTGTCCCCGAGCCCAAGGATGCGTCGACCGTCATCTTGGTGCGCGATGCCGAATCCGGGATCGAGATCTTCCTGCTTCAACGAGTACAGGGGATGGCGTTTGCCGGGGGCATGACGGTCTTCCCCGGCGGAGGCGTCGACAAGTCCGATGCGACGGCAGAGGTCGAGTGGGCCGGACCGTCGGTCGAGTGGTGGGCCGAGCGGTTCAGCACGGATGTGGCTCGGGCGAAGGCTCTCGTCTTGGCTGCGGTGCGGGAAACGTTCGAGGAGTGCGGCGTTCTGCTCGCCGGACCGACCGGGGACACCGTCGTCGCGGACACGGCCGGCTACGCCCAGGACCGCGTTGCTCTCGAAAAGCACGAGCTGTCGTTCAGCGATTTCCTGAAGAAGGAGAACCTGGTCCTGCGAACGGATCTGCTGCGGCCGTGGGCGAACTGGATCACGCCGGTGGGCGAGACCCGCCGCTACGACACGCGCTTTTTCGTCGCAGCGTCACCGACCGGACAGATCGCGGACGGGGTCACCTCCGAGGCCGCCGAGGTGCGTTGGCAGAGCCCGCGGGACGCGCTGGCGCATTGGCGGGAGGGTGGCAGCATCCTGTTGCCGCCGACGTGGAGTCAGCTGACCGAATTGGCCAAGTTCAGCTCGGTGGCGGAGATACTCGCAGCCGAGCCGGAGATTCCCGTCATCCTGCCTACGTTGATCACCGACGAGGAGACTCTGCGCGTCGAGTTCCCGAATCAGGACGGTTACTACGTCGCCGGGCCGCATCCGTGGTCGGTCAAGGCGGCAAAGTAACCTCTCGATCATGGCTGAATTTGTGACTCTCGAGGTTTCCGAAGGCATCGGCACCATCCGTCTGGCGCGCCCGCCCATGAACGCTCTGAACCGTCAGGTCCAGGACGAGTTGGCTGCTGCCGCACATGCTGCGACCGTCGACAAGGCAGTCAAGGCCGTCATCGTCTACGGCGGCGAGAAAGTCTTCGCAGCAGGTGCCGACGTCAAGGAAATGGCCGAGATGGATTACGGCCAGATCCGTGACGCCATCGGTGGCATGCAGGCCGGGCTCGGCGCCGTGGCGTCCATCCCGAAGCCGACCGTTGCCGCGATCACCGGATACGCACTCGGTGGCGGACTCGAAGTTGCACTCTCGGCCGATCGCCGGATCGTCGGAGACAACGCCAAGCTCGGAGTTCCGGAGATTCTGCTCGGAATCATTCCCGGTGGTGGCGGAACGCAGCGCATGGCTCGTCTGATCGGACCGGCCAAGGCCAAGGATCTGGTCTTCACCGGCCGTTTCGTCGGGGCTGACGAGGCGTTGGCCATCGGTTTGGTCGACGAGGTCGTCGCTCCCGACGACGTGTACACCGCCGCTCGCACGTGGGCCTCGCAGTTCGTCGGGGGAGCGTCACGTGCGTTGGCTGCTGCCAAGGCAGCCATCGACGAGGGTCTGAACACCGACCTGGAATCCGGGCTCAAGATCGAGCAGCATCTGTTCGCCGGATTGTTCGCGACCAAGGATCAGGCGATCGGCATGGAGTCGTTCATCGCCAACGGTCCGGGCAAGGCCGAGTTCACGGGCGAGTAGGCTCCCCTAAACTAGAACTTGTTCATCTCTTACCAGCGAGTAGGATAGCCGCCATGACAGCCAGCCCGAATGACGACGCAACCGTCACGCCGCCCGCCGCTACCGACACCTCGGTAGTCGACCCCGCGCCGCGGCCGCACGCCACGGCCGAAGAGGTCGAGGCCGCTCGTAAGGACACCAAGCTCGCCCAGGTGCTCTACCACGACTGGGAAGCCGAAACCTACGACGACAAGTGGTCCATCTCGTACGACGAGCGCTGCATCGACTACGCACGTGGTCGTTTCGACGCCGTCGCGGGCGATCAGCCGCTCCCGTACGAGCGCGCCCTCGAACTGGGTTGCGGCACCGGATTCTTCCTCCTGAACCTGATGCAGGGTGGAGTCGCCAAGACCGGTTCGGTCACCGACCTCTCGCCCGGCATGGTCAAGGTCGCACTGCGCAATGCAGAAAGCCTCGGCCTTCCGGTCGACGGCCGTGTTGCCGATGCCGAGACCATTCCGTACGAGGACAACACCTTCGACCTGGTCGTCGGCCACGCCGTGCTGCACCACATTCCCGACGTCGAGAAGTCGCTGCGCGAGGTCCTTCGTGTCCTCAAGCCCGGCGGCCGTTTCGTCTTCGCCGGTGAGCCCACGACTGTCGGTAACTTCTACGCCCGCTGGCTCGGCCGCGCGACGTGGGAAGCAACCACGCGCGTGACCAAGCTGCCGTTCCTGGCAGATTGGCGTCGCCCGCAGGAAGAGCTCGACGAGTCCTCTCGCGCAGCAGCGCTCGAAGCAGTCGTCGACATCCACACGTTCGACCCCACCGACCTCGAGAACATGGCGAAGTCCGCGGGAGCCGATCAGGTCCACGCTGCCACCGAGGAATTCGCCGCGGCGCTTCTCGGATGGCCGGTCCGTACCTTCGAAGCAGCTGTTCCGCCGGAGAAGCTCGGTTGGGGCTGGGGACGTTTCGCTTTCGGTGGTTGGAAGACGCTCAGCTGGGTCGACGAGAAGGTGCTCCGCCACGTCGTTCCTCGCGGATTCTTCTACAACGTCATGATCACCGGCGTGAAGCCCGGCAACTGAATTGGGTTATGACTTCACCCTCGGCGACGTCGACTATCTCGGAAGTGATTCCGGCGTAGCTGCCTTGGCCGAGGTGGATCAGCTCGAACTGTCCACGCGTACGCGTCTGGCCGACATCGGCCGGGCGCGTACGCGTTTCGGTGATCACATGCCTGCGCTCGTGGACACCGTCCTGCTTCGACGCAAGGCCGCTTCGAAACTGCCCGGCAGTGATCAGTGGTTGTTCACGGACGACGCGATGCAGCAGGCCACTCCCGGTGTTGTGGCGGCGCACCGCGCGCAGCGTCTGATCGGGCGCGACGTCCACGACGTGACGTGCTCAATCGGCGCCGAACTGCATGCCTTGACCGGAGTTGCGCATCGCGTGATCGGCAGCGACATCGATTCCGTTCGCCTGGCGATGGCACAGCGCAATGTGCCGAGCGCAGCGTTGTTGCGGGCCGACGCGCTCCGCCCGACGACACGCGACACCGTCGTACTGGCGGACCCCGCCCGGCGATCGGGCGGTCGCCGCACTCACGATCCGGCAGCGTTGATGCCGCCGCTACCGGACCTCATCGAGGCGTACTCCGGCCGTGATCTCGCGGTGAAGTGTGCTCCCGGACTCGATTTCGACAATCTGGGCTGGGACGGGGAAGTCGAGGTCGTCTCGCTCGACGGCGGCGTCAAGGAAGCCTGCCTGTGGTCGACGGGACTGGCCGAGTCCGGCGTCACGCGTCGAGCTTCGGTGCTTCGCTCCGACGGGAGCGGGTGGGCGATCACCGACGCCGAGGACGACGTGATTCCGGAGCAAGCTCCGGGGGAGTGGATCATCGACCCGGACGGAGCGGTAGTGCGAGCAGGCCTCGTGCGCCACTACGCGGCCAGACACGGCCTCTGGCAGCTCGATCCACGCATCGCTTATCTGACCGGTGACAGCGTCCCTGAGGGAGTTCGCGGATTCCGGATCCTCGAGCAGATCAAGTACTCGGAGAAACTGCTCAAACAGACACTGTCCAAGCGGGACTGCGGTGTGGCCGAAATTTTGGTGCGAGGAGTCGACGTGGACCCGGCAGTGCTGCGTCCACGGCTCAAGCTCAAGGGCTCGCGTGCACTGAGCGTCGTGATCGTGCGGATCGGACGATCGGCGTCGGCCTTCATCTGTGAGGCTTCCCGCTAGCTCACTTGAAGACGAACAGCTCACCGATTGCGCTGGGCGTCAACACTTCGCCCTTGGGGCCGATCGAGGTGCCGACGGTGAAGCCGACTGCTCCCGGCAACGTGTCCTGATCCACCGTCTCACCGGTTTCGGTGTCGAAGGTGATCAGGCTCAGTCCGTTCTCACCCTCGCGGACGACGGTGTATCCGGTGTTGCCGGCGGTCTGCGCCGGAACGCCCAGTTGCAGAAGGTCTTTACGTTCCCAGGCCAGTTCGGCGTGATCTCCCTCGTCGCGCACGGCAAGGAGGTGGCCCTTGTCGCCGCCGGCGGGAATGATCAAACCGTCGTCGGACGTCGAGGCACTACCGGCCGAGTTGAAGCCGATGTCGTAACTCCACCTGGTGTCACCGGTTTCGGCGTTCACTGCCCAGAGAGATCCGTTGTTGTCGGTGGCGTAGACGGTCTTGCCGTCCTTCGACAGGTCCGGGCTCGACGCCGTTCCACCGGGAAGCGCGTCGGTGGACCACTCGCGGGTGATGGACGGATTGTCGCCGCCCGTGTACTTCATGGCGACCAGATCGGCTGCCTGAGAACTGGGTCCGTAGAAGGTGAAGTAGAACTTGCCGGTGCCCAGGTCCACTGCCGGGGTATTGGCCACCGGGCAGCCGGACGTGCCGAGGAAGCACTCGTTCAAACCCTTGTTGTCGGGAATGAGTTCTGCATTCGCGCCCTGGTCGATCGACGGCGGCGGGATCAGGTCGAACGACGGAACCACTTTTGCGCCGGTCTGCGGGTCGAGCACGTTGATCTGACCCAATTGGGTGATGAACAACAGGTTTCCGTCGCCGGTGAACTGTGACGAGAGAGGAGTGCCCACAACGAGCGTGCGCCAACGCAATTGACCAGTCTCGGTGAAGGACATCATCGCGCCGCTCTCGCCGACGTAGACATTGGTGGCCGTGTCGACGATGGGTGTGGACGCGACTACTCCGTCGTTGAGTCGAGCGCACCACTTCTTGCGACCCGTATCCATCTGGAACGAGAAGAGATTGCAGCCGTTCTCGGTGCGGGCGGTGACGAAGCTCTGGCCGTTCGCGGCCACCGAGGCGTACGCGGCAACCGGACCGCCGAGAGGGCGTGACCATGCGAACTCGACATCGCGTGATCCGGTGACCGGGCTCGTGTCGCTGTTGCGGGCGTCGGCATGCATGGCCGGCCAACCCGCCGACGCGTACCGGTCCACCCGTCCGTCGTCGCTGCCGCAACCGGCGATCAGGGCCGCAGCGATCGCCGTCGACACCATCACGGACGACCGTAGGACCCGCCGCATCACAATCTCCCTGCCTTCACTTGATCAAGAGCCCTCGGTAACTGCACAAGCCCGGACCAGAGACTATCCCGACCGGGGCAACGTGACGGGGCACACCCCGAGGGTCGGTGAGTCGGCCCCACGTAGGCTGAACACTCATGACGAGCATGTGGGGCGCACCGTTGCGCACTCGATGGCGGGGATCACGCCGAGGCGACAGCGATCAGGCCAAGTTCTTGACGGTCGATTCCCTCAAATGGGTTCTGGCGAACAAGGCGTACACACCCTGGTATCTGGTGCGGTACTACCGTCTCGCCAAGTTCAAGATGGCCAACCCGCACGTGATCCTGCGTGGCATGGTGTTCCTCGGCAAGAACGTCGAAATCCATTCGACCCCGGACCTGTCCCGCCTCGAGATCGGGCGCTGGGTACACATCGGCGACGGCAACGCGATCCGTTGCCACGAAGGTTCGCTGCGCATCGGCGACAAGGTCGTCTTCGGCAAGGACAACGTCGTCAACACCTACCTCGACATCGAAATCGGTGCGTCGACGCTCGTAGCCGACTGGTGCTACATCTGCGACTTCGACCACCGCATGGACGACATCAACACACCGATCAAGGACCAGGGCATCGTCAAGGGCCCCGTCCGTATCGGCCCGGACACCTGGGTGGCAGCGAAGGTCACCGTGCTGCGAAATACCCGCGTCGGACGGGGTTGTGTGCTCGGTGCGCACGCCGTCGTCAAGGGAGACATCCCGGATTTCAGCATCGCGGTCGGCTCGCCCGCGAAGGCGGTCAAGAACCGCAAGTCCGATTGGGAAGCCGGCGCTGCCGATCGTGCGAAGTACATCGCGGCACTCGAGGACATCGCACGCAAGAAGGCTGCTGCGGACGCTGCCGACGCGTCGTCGACGTCGTAGCTCACTTTTCGGCAGAACCAGCGATTACTTTCGGCGCCGCCACCGGTCTGTATCGGTATCGGCGCCGAAAGTCTGCGCCGGTGAAAGGAGTGCCGACATGAGCGAACAGACACCCGAATGGGTCGTGGCGCAGCGCCGCGAACTGGTGGGATTTCTCGAAGGCCTGAGCGCGGAGCAGTGGAACGCGCCGACCCTGTGCGACGGGTGGCGGGTCCGCGACCCCGACGCGTCGGAAGTCGGTGAGCAACAACTGCTTGCCTCGCTTCGCGACAACGTCGCACACCCGTGGAAGCCGCCGGGCGGTGGCTTCGAGGGCGCACTCTCACACGACGTGATTCACGGTCAGGACATTCGCGTGGCACTCGGCGACGACTACGTGGTGCCCGAAGACCGGCTCACTCGTGTGCTCAGCGGACTCTCACCCAAAACCGTGAAGTATTTCGGAACTGACCTCGACGGCGCTCGGTTGCGCGCCGACGACCGAGACTGGACGTACGGTGCCGGCGCCGAGGTTCACGGAGCGGCGCAGGACTTGTTGCTGGTGTTGTGTGGCCGGATGTTGCCACCAGGCCATCTGCTCGGGGATGCGAGTTCTCGCTTCACCGCGCCCCTCCCGACCCGCTGAGGTCAGCGCTTCAGCGACCAGGGAGCGGCCGCTCGGGAATCTGCGGCCGCGCCAACGGCTGCCGCACCCGACGCTTTGCGCCCGCGTAGACGTGAGCAGTCTCCTCGGCGACCTGATGCCAGTCGAAGTCCGACGTCAGGCGTGCCCGGGCGGCCACTGCCCGTTCCTGCGCCCCGGCGGGATCGTCGAGAACCTCGCGGACCGCCGAGGTGAGCCCGGCGATGTCACCCGGTTGGAACGACATCCCGGTCACCCCGTCGACTACCGCTTCGCCCAGTCCGCCTGCGGTGGACGTGATCAGCGGAGTGCCGGCTGCGGCCGCTTCGAGGGCGATGATCCCGAACGGCTCGTAGCGCGACGGCAGGACAATGGCGTCCGCTCCGTGCAGCCAGCTGAGCAGTTCCGTGTGATCGAGGTTGCCGAGAAAGTCCACTGCCCGCGCGACGCGATGTGTGCGCGCCTGTTGGTAGAGCCAGGTGAACTGGGTGCCTTCGCCCGCGATCGCGAGGGTCGTGCCGGGGTGGCTACGACGGATTCGGGGGAGTGCCGCGATAGCGTCCTGCACACCCTTCTCGTATTCCAAGCGGCCGACGAAGAGGAGTTTCGGCGGCCCTGACCGCGGTCCACGTTCGCGAAAGCTCCACGTGGTCACGTCGATTCCGTTGCGGATGACAGTGATCGGCGGCAGCGTCGGACCGTAGAGTTCGGTCACTTCTTCCTGCATGGACGCCGAACAGGTTATGAGAGAGTCGGATTCGTTTGCCAGCCACCACTCGACCGAGTGGACCTGGCGGTTGATGCGTCCGGAGATCCAACCGCTGTGGCGACCCGCCTCGGTGGCGTGAAGGGTGGAAACCAGTGGGACGTCATAGAATTCGGCCAAGGCGATCGCCGGATGTGCGACCAGCCAGTCGTGTGCGTGCACGACGTCCGGTTGCCAGCCCTCGCCCACTCCTGGCTTGTGCAGCGCCATCCCGGCACGGACCATCGCGTGACCCATCGCGAGGGTCCACGCGAGCATGTCCTCGCCGAAGACGAAGTGTGCCGGGTCCTCGGCCACTGCGACGACCAGTACGCCTTCGGAGATGTGCGTGACCGTCGGGTGCGTCGACGCGTCGGTGCCGGAGGGGCGGCGCGAGAGAACCACGACTTCGTGGCCTGCAGCCGCAAGCTCGGTGGCGAGATGGTGGACGTGTCGGCCGAGGCCGCCGACAACGAC
The DNA here is from genome assembly GCF_056401335.1 of Rhodococcus sp. P4_F3_2. NCBI lineage: Bacteria > Bacillati > Actinomycetota > Actinomycetes > Mycobacteriales > Nocardiaceae > Rhodococcus > Rhodococcus sp. P4_F3_2. The sequence continues at coordinate 124,143 of NZ_JBFUJN010000012.1, read as the reverse complement.
CGGTGGGTACTCCCACGAGACGATGAGAATCTTCACGACGCGCTCCCGTTCACCAGTTCTGTGTCAGGCAGGCGGCGAGCATCCAGCCCCGGGAACAATCCGTCGGCGCGATTCCAGCCTTCGGCCAGCCGCTCGGCCACGGCATCGCGGCCGGAAACGAGCGCTTCGGAGATTTCCCTGGTCGCGTGGGCGTGCTTGTGTGCGCGTTCGCGGGCGTACCCCGCGGCCGAATCCTTGCTCACCATGAATGCCCAATCGCTCGAAACTGTCATCAGTGTCTCGCGAAGGACCTGATCGTTGACCCGGTTTCGCAGTTCCGGTCGGCCGGGTGCGTTGTCGCGGCCGCGAGACTTGTCCACGGTGGTGAGGGCGGTATCGACCACCTCGGAGTTCAGTTGCACGAGGTCGGACACCTGATCGCCGGCCCATACGCGCCAGTCCTTGCCCGATCCCCAGGACGAATCCTCGAGCTGAACGGGTTCGCCCACGTATCCCGATTCCTTGGCGTCGGCGAGGGTGCCGACGCGAATTCCGGCTTCCGGAAGCGCGCGCAGGAGCTTCTCGAGCCACTGCGGGCCTTCGTGCCACCAGTGCCCGAACAGTTCGGTGTCGAATGCTGCGACCACGAGGGCGTCGCGGCCGATGCGGGTGGATTCACTGCGCAGACGCGCCCGAACGGTTTCGACGAAGTCGGCGACGTGCTTGTCGACGGCGGCGGCGGCGAGTTCGGGGTCGTACGGCAACTTGTCGGCGGAGTCGACGGTCCGTCCGGTGACCCGCGACGGCTTGAGGCCCGTCTCGTGGTCGTAGGTGTGGAAATCGCGGTAAGCAGCGTGACCCGGATATCCGGATTTCGGGGACCAGACGCGGTAGCTGACCTGCAGGTCGCGGCCGAAGGCAACCACGTCGGATTCTCGAACCGGGCGACCGAGGGACGTGTCGCCGCGCAAGGCGGGACCGTCGACCATGAAGTGGGTGACGCCCGCTTCGGCGTACCCGCGCTCCATGCCCGGGGTGTACCCGCACTCGGGCCCCCAGATCCCGGTCGGAGTGTGGTTCCACCGGGCATGCGCGTCGGCGAGACCTTCGCGGAGGGAGAACGCACGCAAGCGAGGGTCGAGCAGCGGTTGGAACGGGTGGGCCAGCGGCCCGCCGAGAAGCTCGAAGGCCTCGCGGTCGATGAGGTCGCGGAACACGGGTGAGGCGCCGTGCTGCCAATGAGTCTCGAAATCTTCGAGAGCCGCTGCGGACGCTCGGTGTTCGCGCGCTCCGAGTTCGCGGTGCGCTGCGTCCGGCATGCCGGCGGCCTCGTGTGCACGGATCTGCCAGTTGCCGAGCCAGTGATGCATACCGGCGAGGCAGTGGGGATCGTCCAACTGGGCCGCGAGCACCGGCGTGATTCCCAGCGTCAGCAGGTGCGATCGGCCCTCGTCGGCCAGTCGTCGTAGCGCGGCGGCGAGCGGAATGTACGACGCAGCCCAGGACTGGTAGATCCATTCCTCGCCGACGGGCCATCTGCCGTGGTTGGCGAGCCACGGCAGATGGGAGTGCAGAACCAGGGCGAACATCCCCGGTTCGGTGACGGGTGTTGCGTTACTCACTCGCCGGATTCCTTCACGGCAGTTTCCTTCGCAGCGCTGTCTTTCACGGCGATAGCGACGAGGTCGAGGCTGTCGTCGATGTCGGGTTCGCTGATGCTGAAGTCGTCGACGGTGATGCCCTCGACGTCGCGGGTGAGATCTTCGGGCCAGGGCTCACCGGCCAACGCGCGGTCGATCTGCGCGTTGATGAATGATCCGCCGTGCTTGGCGTCGAGTTCCTTCAGGCGTGAACCGTGGTGGACGCCGGTCATCAACTGAACGCGGAATCCGGCGTCTTCGAGCAATTCGGTCATTTCGGCGGCGTTGAGCTCACGAGTGTGGAAAGGGTTGAGCGGCGTGTCGCGGCCGGGGGAGAACGTGATCCGGTTGGGGGTACTGATCAGAAGTTCACCGCCGGGAGCGAGAACTCGGAAGCACTCGCGCAGGAACTGACCCTGATCCCACAGGTGCTCGATCACCTGAAAATTGACGACGACGTCAACCGAGTTGTCGGCCAGTGGAAGCTCGGCGAGGTTGCCGTGGAGCATCTCGACGCGGGGGTAGCGCGCGCGGACGTGTTCGACCGCGGAGATGTCGTAGTCGAGGCCGGTAACCTTCGTTGCGATGTCCGCAATCATGTTGGCGCCGTAGCCTTCTCCGGATCCGGCCTCGAGGACTCGGCGGTCCGTGCAGCGCTCCAGAAGTGCGCGGTACACCACTTCGTGGCGTCGGAACCAGTAGTTCTCCTCGGGGATTCCTGGCACGGTTCGTTCGCCCGTCAAGGGCAGGGGTGCGTCCTCGTGGTTGCTGACACTCGTTTCACTCACCCGTGCGAGATTAGTGCCATCCGAGTAGAACGTGTTCGCCGTGGTCCAGATCACTGCTGTCAATTCCTGTTCGTGCCGTTATGGTGGACGAGGTTCCACGTTAAGTTACCCACCGGTAACTTAACGTGGGGTAATCTAACGCACAGCCGACGTGAGCCGAGAAATTCGCCCGTGGGGAGACCTGTCGGACTCTCTTTTCGGACGCTCGGACTGCGCGAGCACCACAGACGATTTATCAGGTGAATTACACACAGGAGGTCGACGAAGACCCATGACGAATATCGTTGTTTTGATCAAGCAGGTCCCCGACACATGGTCCGAGCGCAAGCTGACCGACGGCGACTACACGCTTGACCGTGAAGCCGCTGACGCAGTCCTCGACGAGATCAACGAGCGCTCCGTCGAAGAAGCACTCCTGATCAAGGAAGCTCAGGGCGGTGAGGTAACGGTGCTGTCCGCAGGTCCCGACCGCGCCACCGACGCTATCCGCAAGGCTCTGTCGATGGGCGCCGACAAGGCCGTCCACATCAACGACCCGGCACTGCACGGCTCCGACGCGATCCAGACCGCATGGACGCTCGCTGCTGCTCTCGGACAGATCACCTTCGAGAACGACGAGCCTGCCGACCTGATCATCGCCGGCAACGAGGCCACCGACGGCCGCGTCGGCGCTGTTCCGGCCATCATCGCCGAGTACCTGGGCATCCCGCAGCTCACGCAGCTGCGCAAGGTCGTCGTCGCCGACGGCAAGATCACCGGTGAGCGCGAGACCGACGAGGGCGTCTTCGGCCTCGAGGCTTCGCTGCCCGCGATCGTCTCGGTCACCGAGAAGATCAACGAGCCGCGCTTCCCGTCCTTCAAGGGCATCATGGCCGCGAAGAAGAAGGAAGTTCTCGTTTACACGCTGGCCGACCTCGGAGTCGACCCGGAGACCGTCGGAGTTGCCAACGCCGGCACCACCGTGACGTCCTCCACCCCGAAGCCCCCCCGTACCGCTGGTGAGCGCATCGCCGACGAGGGAGACGGTGGCACCAAGATTGCCGCTTACCTCGTCAGCAACAAGGTCATCTGATCGCGCCCTTCTAGACATCCAGCAGAAGAACTCAGGGAGAGTTAAGTCATGGCAGAAGTACTTGTGCTCGTAGAGCACGCAGAGGGTGCGCTGAAGAAGGTCAGCACCGAACTCATCACCGCTGCACGCGCACTCGGTGAGCCGTCGGCAGTTGTCGCCGGCCCCGCGGGCACCGCAGCAAAGCTCGCCGACGCTCTGGCAGCAGCCGGAGCCGAGAAGATCTACGTCGCCGAGTCCGACGACATCGACGGCTACCTCGTCACCCCCAAGGTCGACGTTCTCGCCGCTCTGGTCGAGTCCACCAGCCCGGCAGCAGTCATCACCGCAGCCGGCACCGAGGGCAAAGAGGTTGCCGGTCGTCTGGCCGCACGTCTGGGCTCCGGACTGCTGACCGACGTCATCGAGATCAAGGCTGACGGCACCGGCGTCCACTCCATCTTCGGTGGCGCGTTCACCGTCGAAGCCAAGGCCAACGGCGACGTTCCCGTCTACTCGGTTCGTCCGGGTGCAGTCGAGGCTGCTCCGCAGGCCGGCGCAGGCGAGCAGATCACCGTCGAGGTTCCGGCTCAGGACGAGAGTGCCGTCAAGGTCACCTCGCGTGAGCCCATTGTCGGCGGCGACCGCCCCGAGCTCACCGAGGCGTCGGTTGTCGTCTCCGGTGGACGTGGCGTCGGCAGCGCGGACAAGTTCTCCGTCGTCGAAGAGCTGGCCGATTCCCTCGGTGCTGCAGTCGGTGCTTCGCGTGCCGCTGTGGACTCGGGTTACTACCCCGGACAGTTCCAGGTCGGTCAGACCGGTAAGACGGTCTCCCCGCAGCTGTACATCGCGCTCGGCATTTCCGGTGCCATCCAGCACCGCGCCGGCATGCAGACGTCCAAGACCATCGTCGCGGTCAACAAGGACGAAGAGGCACCCATCTTCGAGATCGCCGACTTCGGCATCGTGGGCGACCTGTTCAACGTCGCACCGCAGCTCACCGAAGCTGTGAAGTCCCACAAGGGCTAAAAAGCACAAACTGCTGTGCGCCTTTATCAACCCCCCGCGGTTGATAAAGGCGCACAGTGCTTTATTCACCCGGCCTGCATCGGCATGTCACTTCGTCGATACCGAGACGCCGTTCGCGCTCGATAAACCTTGCGCATGACAATTACGTCAGTCCTTCGCTCCGCGAGTGACAATCTCGGCCGTGAGGTCGCCCAGCCGAGATATTCCCTGATCGTCTCCTCCGACCGCGAGCATCGTGTCGCAGCGCAGCGCCTTCGATACCGAGTGTTCGCCTCCGAGCCAGGCTTCTCCCTCCCGGCGTCGGCCGGGGTCTTCGAACTCGACGCCGACGGCTTCGACGAATTCTGTGATCATCTACTCGTTCGTGACAACATCACCGAGGAGTACGTCGGCTGCTACCGAATGCTGCCGCCGGATTCCGCTGCGGCGGCAGGTGGGTATTACACCGCAACCGAATTCGACATCTCCGCGCTCGATCCGGTGGCGAACAGGATCGTCGAAATGGGTCGCGCGTGCGTCGATCCCGCGCACCGCACCGGATCCGTCCTGAGCCTGATGTGGTCGGGCATTCTGCACTACCTCGAACTGACCGGATACGAGTGGGTGATGGGCTGCGTCTCCGTGCCCATCTTGCCGAGCCCCGATTCAATTGCCGGCGCCGATGTCCGCGGCGTCCGTGACTTCGTGATGAACAAACACGCCAGCCCTGAGTCGCGGCGGGTGACGCCACGAAACTCGGTGGTCCTCGGCGGTCTGACGCTCGACGAGATTGCCTCACCGGAACGCGTGACGATGCCGCCGTTGCTCCGTGGCTACTTGCGGATGGGCGCGATGATCTGCGGGGAACCTGCTCACGATCCTGAGTTCGGTGTGGCCGATTTTGTTGCGCTGCAAGGCCTTCACTCCGCCAACAAGCGCTATCTGGAACGGCTGCGATCGGCGGCCGCCGCACACGAATCGGGGATCGGCTGATGACCGCGACGGTGCCGTACTGGGTGCCGACGAGCCCCTGCGGCGACGGGTGCCTACCTACGGACGCACCCGGTGTGTCGAGTATCACCGTGATGGCCCGCGGGATCATGGTCGGCGCCGCACTGGTGACTGCGCCGGTGCTCTCGGCCGGCTGGCTGCTCCCGCGCACCTGGCGTACGGAGATGCAACGCGGATACTCGCGCGCGTTGCTGCGTTGTCTGGGAATGAAGCTCACGGTCGACGATCAGCGGTTGGGGCGCGCCGAACCGGCGGGCGTGATGGTTGTCGCCGGTCACGTGTCGTGGACCGACGTCCTCGTCGCGAGTGCCGTTGCCCCGGCCAACTTCGTCGCCCGTGCCGACCTGCTCGACTGGGCAGTGCTCGGTGGTCTCGCGCGCCGGATGCGCGTAGTGCCCATCGATCGCGCCCGACTGCGTGAACTTCCCGGAACCGTCGACGTCGTTCGCGAACGACTTCAGCGTGGTGTCCGCGTAATGGTGTTTCCCGAGGGAACGACCTGGTGCGGGCGGGCGTACGGAGGTTTTCGCCCGGCGATGTTCCAAGCTGCCGTCGACGCCGAATGCCCGGTTCAGCCGATGGCGATCCGCTACGAGAACGCCGACGGTTCCCTGTGCACCGGACCGTGCTTTGTCGGCACCGAAACTATCGGTCAGTCCATCCGTCGGATCCTGCGTCAGAAGAACGTCGAGGTGAAGGTCAGGCTGGCTCCGCTCGAGGAGGCAGGGGAGTGTCGAGTCGACCTCGCGCAGCGATGCGAGAGAGCCGTACGTGGCGTCGAAACCATCGATTTGGCAGCTCACGACATCTTCGACCCCGCACCGGAACTCGTGACACAAGCCGTGGGACAAATCGATACCTCCCCGGCAATGACCGCTTAGCCTGCTGAGCGAGGCTGGGCGAACTCTCGTGCTGGGCTATCCTTGTCAAGCCATGACTCTGCCTGCACACAGTGCCCACGCCGGATTTCCGGTGTACCTCGATCATGCCGCCACGACTCCGATGTCGGCAGCCGCTATCGAGGCGATGACCGATACCTTCAAAACCGTGGGCAACGCGTCCTCGCTGCACGGTTCCGGCCGTGCGGCCCGGCGCCGCGTCGAGGAGTCGCGGGAATCGATCGCTGCCAGCCTGGGTGCGCGGCCTTCGGAGGTCATCTTCACCTCCGGCGGAACCGAGAGCGACAATCTCGCGGTCAAGGGCATCTACTGGGCTCGCCGTGACGCCGATCCGCGACGCACTCGCATCCTGGCCAGCTCCGTCGAGCATCATGCGGTGCTCGACGCCGTCGAGTGGCTCGAGCAGCACGAGGGCGCGCGCGTGACGTGGTTGCCGGTCGACGAGAACGGTGTCGTCGACCCGCAGACCTTGCGCGACGAGCTTTCCGTCCACGCCGACGAGGTAGCACTCGTGACGGTGATGTGGGCCAACAACGAGGTCGGCTCCATCATGCCGATCGTGGAGTTGGCGGAGATTTCGGCTGAGTTCGAGATTCCGATGCACAGCGACGCGGTTCAGGCCGTTGCGCAATTGCCGGTCGATTTCGCGGCGAGCAAGTTGTCCGCGCTGAGCATCGCGGCGCACAAGTTCGGTGGTCCGCACGGCGTCGGCGCACTGCTGCTCGGACGCCAGGTTCCGTGTGTGCCGCTCCTTCACGGCGGCGGACACGAACGTGATCTGCGTTCGGGCACTCCGGATACTGCGGGCGTTGTCGGGATGGCTGCGGCGCTGCGCGCAAACGTCGAGAACTTCGATTCCAGCACAAGGGAATTGGCGCAGTTGCGTGACCGTTTGATCGACGGAGTCCTGGAGATTCTTCCCGAGTCGGTGCTCAACGGCCCGACCGGATCCGATCGGCTTCCCGGTAACGCGCACTTCACCTTCCCCGGCTGCGAGGGCGATTCGTTGCTGATGCTGCTCGACGCAGCCGGTATCGAATGTTCCACCGGTTCGGCTTGCACCGCCGGTGTGGCCAGAGCCAGCCATGTCTTGATCGCGATGGGCGTCGAATCGCCCGTCGCGCGTGGCTCACTGAGATTTTCGCTCGGACATACGTCGAGTGTCACCGATGTGGACGCGCTGATCGCTGCGCTTCCACAAGTAGTAGAGCGCGCTCGGGCCGCCGGTCTTGCCGGTGCCGGTTCGCGTGGAGGGGATCGCTGATGCGAGTACTCGCAGCCATGAGCGGAGGTGTCGACTCCGCTGTCGCCGCCGCCCGCGCTGTTGCCGCCGGACATGACGTCGTCGGCGTTCATCTTGCGCTGTCCACGGCGCCGGGTGCATTGCGGACGGGTTCGCGTGGATGCTGTTCGAAGGAAGATGCCGGCGACGCCAGGCGCGCTGCCGACGTCCTCGGAATACCCTTCTACGTCTGGGATTTCGCCGATCGCTTCAAGGAAGACGTGATCGACGACTTCGTGGCGTCGTACGCAGCGGGTGAGACCCCCAATCCGTGCCTGCGGTGCAACGAGAAGATCAAGTTCACCGCACTGGCCGACCGTGCGGTCGCTCTCGGCTTCGATGCCGTGGCGACCGGTCACTACGCGCGCCTCGAAGGCGGCGTCCTGCGCCGGGCGGTCGACGCGGACAAGGATCAGTCGTATGTCCTCGGTGTGCTGACGGCTGATCAGCTTTCGCGCGCGATGTTCCCGATCGGTGACACACCGAAAGAACAGATCCGCGAGGAAGCCGCCGAGCGCGGTCTGGCTGTGGCGAACAAGCCTGACAGCCATGACATCTGCTTCATCCCGACCGGCGATACCCGAGCATTCCTGGGTGCGCGCATCGGCGTTCGTCCCGGAAGCGTCGTCGACGCCGATTCGGGTGAGGTCCTCGCTGCACACGACGGCGTACACGGCTTCACGATCGGACAGCGCAAGGGGCTCGGCGTCGAAGGTCCCGCAGGTGACGGCCGTCCGCGGTACGTGACCGCGATCGAGCCCGAAACCGGAACGGTGCGAGTCGGTTCGGCCAAGAATCTCGACGTCTGGGCCATCTCGGCCCAGCGCGCGATCTGGACCTCGGGCCAGGCGCCGGAAGGCCCCGTCGAGTGCATGGTGCAGGTTCGTGCGCACGGCGGACTGGCGCAGGCCGTCGCCGAGGCCGTCGACGACGGTACTTCGGGCGGCGGCATCTCCATTTCGTTGCGCGAACCACTGACCGGCGTCGCGAAGGGCCAGGCCGTCGTGCTGTATCGCCCCGACAGCGAACTGGGCGACCAGGTTCTCGGCAGTGGCACCATCTCCGGCACCGAATCCGAGCCGAACGCACTGTGACACAGCAGGTTTCCATCGGTGGCCTCGTCACCGGAATCGGATCCTGGCCGGGCACGGACGCCCGCGAAAGCGCCGCAACCATCCTTGGTGAACTGGGCGGTTTCCCACACCTGGTGGAGTTGCCGAGCCGCGGTCTCGGCGCTGACATGGTCGGCCGAGCAGGCGCGATTCTGGTCGACATCAACCTCGACGCCTCGACCCGCGCCTATCGCGTCGTGCCTCGGCGGGGCAACGTCGCGAAGCGAGCCGAGGACTTCCTGAATCAGGATCTCGACGCACTCGAGGAAGCCTGGGAATCGGCCCGTCTGGTCGGCGGAGACCACGTGATCAAGCTTCAAGCTGCCGGCCCGCTGACACTCGGCGCCGAGATCGAGGTTGCAAACGGTTCGCGAGTTCTCGTCGACCGTGGGGCACTCCGGGACATCGCCGAATCACTTGGTGAGGGGCTCGCGCGCCACGCCGCCGAGGTCACTCGTCGTACCGGTGCCCGAGTGGTGATCCAATTGGACGAGCCGCAGATCGCGGCAGTGCTGGCCGGTTCACTACCCGGGCGCACCAAGATGGAGAGCGTTCCGGCTCTGCCGGAACCCGAGGCGCTCGCCGTTCTCGACTCGACGATCAGCGGTTGCGGATTGCCCACAATCGTCCACAGTTGCGGCGCCGACATGCCGTGGGATCTGCTGAGGCGAAGCCAGGCGTTCGGCGTGAGCTTCGACATGTCGCTCATCGGCTCACGTGATCTGGACGGCATCGGCCAGTTGTTCGACGCCGGCAAGGAATTGGCGCTCGGTCTGGTTCCTTCCGCCCCGCCGGAAAAGCCGGTGACGTGGAAAGAGTGCGCGATGCCCGCCGTCACCCTGATCGATCGTCTCGGATTCTCGCGTGAACTCCTGCAGAACCAGGTCGCGGTAACCCCAAGCTGTGGTCTTGCGGGTGCGAGCCTCGAGTGGAGTCGAGCCGCCCTTCGGCTGTGCACAGACGTCGGCAAGGCATTGGTGGACGATCCGTCGGCGTTCTGATGTGTTGCGTTCTGATGTGTTGCGTTCTGACGTGGAGTCGTGTGGTGTGTCGGTGTGAACCGATAATCTTCTAGCTGTGACTGATACCGCGGATGCAATGCAGCCAGCGCCCAACGAGGCGCGCGAGCAGTGGACGGAGCTGGCCGAAGAGGTACGCCAGCATCAGTTCCGCTACTACGTTCGTGACGCGCCCGTCATTTCGGACGGTGCATTCGACACATTGCTCGGGCAGCTCAATGCTCTCGAAGAGCAGTACCCGGATCTGCGAACTCCCGACTCTCCGACGCAACTCGTCGGCGGCGGATTCGCGACGGACTTCACGTCCGTCGATCACCTCGAGCGGATGCTCAGCCTCGACAACGTCTTCGACGAGTCCGAACTCCGCGGATGGATCGCCAAGGTAGAGCAGGAAACCGGGCCGGAACTGCACTATCTCTGCGAAGTGAAAATCGACGGTGTCGCGCTCAATCTCGTCTACGAGAACGGCAAACTCGTGCGTGCGGCAACCCGCGGCGACGGTCGTACGGGCGAGTTGGTCACTCTCAATGCCCTGACGATCAACGACATCCCGGAGCGGCTCACCGCCACGGACGAATTCCCGATTCCAACCTTGCTCGAGGTGCGAGGAGAGGTGTTCTTCCGCCTCGAGGACTTCGCGGCACTCAATGCCTCCCTCGTGGAGGAGGGTAAGGCGCCGTTCGCCAATCCGCGCAACTCTGCGGCGGGCTCCCTGCGTCAGAAGAATCCTGCCGTCACCGCGCGTCGTCGCCTCGGCATGATCTGCCACGGGTTCGGGCGCATGGAAGGTTTCGAGCCGGCTTCGCAGTACGACGCCTACGTGGCCCTCTCCGCCTGGGGGCTGCCGGTGTCCACGCACACCTCGCGGGTGGTCGGCGCCGACGCCGTGGTCGAAAAGATGAAGTACTGGGGAGAACATCGCCACGACGTCGAGCACGAGATCGACGGGTTGGTGGTCAAGGTCGACGAGATGTCGTTGCATCGACGTCTGGGCACCACGTCTCGCGCACCGCGGTGGGCGATCGCATACAAGTACCCGCCGGAAGAGGTCACGACCAAGCTCCTCGACATCCGGGTCAGTGTCGGCCGCACGGGTCGCGTGACGCCGTTCGCGTACATGGAACCCGTCACGGTAGCGGGTTCCACTGTGTCCTTGGCCACGCTGCACAACGGATCCGAGGTCAAGCGCAAGGGTGTGCTGATCGGCGACACCGTGGTGTTGCGTAAGGCCGGAGATGTGATTCCCGAGGTCCTCGGACCCGTGGCAGACGTGCGTGACGGTACCGAGCGCGAGTTCGTCATGCCGACGCATTGCCCCGAGTGCGGCACGTTGTTGGCACCCGCGAAAGAGGGCGACGTCGACGTGCGATGCCCTAATCAGCAGTACTGCCCGGCGCAGTTGCGCGAGCGCGTGTTCCACGTCTCGGGGCGCGGAGCATTCGACATCGAGGTGCTCGGTTACGAGGCCGCGACCGGGCTGCTGGAGGCGAAGGTCATCGGTGACGAGGGCGATCTCTTTTCACTCGACGCCGAGAAACTGATCGAGGTTCCCATCTTCCGCACCAATGCGGGAGCACTGTCTGCCAACGGAAAACGCTTGCTGGCCAACCTGGATTCGGCCAAGGACAAGCCGCTGTGGAGAGTGCTTGTGGCACTGTCGATTCGGCACGTCGGCCCCACTGCCGCGAGGGCGTTGGCCGGCGAATTCGGTTCGCTGCAACGTATTCGGGAAGCGTCGGTCGACGAGTTGGCTGCAGTCGACGGTGTCGGATCCACAATCGCCGCCGCTGTCGTGGAGTGGTTCTCCGTCGACTGGCACCAGCAGATCGTCGACAAGTGGGCTTCGGCCGGAGTGCGTATGGAGGACGAGCGAGACGACTCGATTCCGCGCAATCTCGAGGGTCTCTCGATCGTCGTCACCGGTTCGCTCGAGACGTACTCGCGAGATCAGGCGAAGGAAGCGATTTTGGTGCGCGGCGGTAAGGCGGCTGGGTCGGTCTCGAAGAAGACTGCGTTTGTCGTCGTCGGTGAAGCGCCCGGTTCCAAGCATGACAAGGCAGTCGAATTGGGTGTGCCGGTGCTCGACGAAGACGGCTTCCGGCGGTTGCTCGAAGATGGCCCGGATGCGGTTGCTCCCACCGATTTGGACGAATCAGAGTGACTTTGTCCGATTTCTGAGATTGGTGTGCTGGGTGCGATAGTGACGCCATGATCGAGATTCGTGAAGTTCTACCGGCTGAGTTCGAGACCGTCGGGGAACTGACTGTGCAGTCGTACGTGGGTGGCGGATTTGTCGCCGGCGGATCGCCGTACGCGGAGCGCCTGCGAGACACCGCAACTCGGGTGGAGCAGGGGCGGGTGCTGGTTGCCGTTCTCGGCGAAGAGGTCGTGGGTTCTTTGACGATCGCCGAACCCGGCACGCCCTTCGCGGATGTTGCGCAGAAGGGCGAACTCGAGTTCCGCATGCTCGCGGTCTCGCCGCAGGCTCGGGGATCGGGCGCCGGAACCGCATTGGTTCGCGCAGTGATCGCCGAAGCCTACGACCGAGGCGATCACTCGGTGGTCATCTCGACGCAGCCCGAGATGGTCGATGCTCGTCGCATCTACGACCGCAACGGGTTCGTCCCCGATCCCGAGCGCGCGTGGGAGCYGATTCGCGGTATGGAGCTGACGGTCATGGTTCGCGGTCTGGCCTGATTACCCAGCCTGGTCAGCCCAGCACTGTCGCGACGATTCCGGCGAGATAGCCGAGGCGGGCTATCTCCGAAGGGCGAAATTCGGGTCCTCCGGGACGACCGAGCATGAGGACGCGATTGCCGGAGCCGAGCGGTGCGGCAGCGAGGCTGGTGTTCATCTCTCGCCAGACGTCCGGAACCCAGTCGGCCTCGCCGTCGAGGGCGGTGGGCTTGTCCAGTGGCATCCACGGAATGTCGGTGGCATGGGTTTCCGGCGCGCCGGCGCTACCGACGACGCGGTACGCACCGTGCTTGCCGATGTCCGCGACGACGCACCAGCCGACTCGCAGTACACGCGGCGCGCCGTCGACGAGGACCTGTAGTCGATCGTTTCGGGCTGTCGCAACGGAATCGATGAGTTCGAGCTCACGATGGGTGTCGAGAATCCCGGCGTAGGGGCGGATCGAATCGACCAGCACGTCGGGCAGATGCTCGGCAGCGGTGATCAAGGTGTCGGGCAGTGCGCCCGGTTCGACGTCGACCACGAGGTCGTCGATGGCAAAACCGTCGCCTCGCTCCACGACGTCGAGGGAGAGGATGTCTGCGCCCACGGATCCGAGAGCTACGGCGAGCGCGCCGAGGCTGCCGGGTCGGTCGGGCAGTTGGACGCGAAGCAGGTACGACACGTGCGTGCCTTTCGCTGATCGGTTCTCGCCCGGATCACGTCGACCCGGGCCACACCCATCTTTGCACTTGCTCAGCACGCGTTGGTGGGCGCCGCGGCGGGGTCACACCGGGTGCACATGCTTGTCACACGAGCGAAACACGAGGTGGATTCGACGTGGCGGTGGACACAGTAGGCGTGCGTACCGGTCGACACAGCAGGCGTGCTTACAGGTCTGTCGCGGCGAGGAACTAGGCTGGACCGGCAATGTTCACGTCCTCTTCCGAAAGGGGCCCCGCGGTGCCTGCCATCTCCCGTGACGAGGTCGCGCACCTCGCGCGGCTGTCCAGACTCGCCCTGTCCGATGCCGAACTCGACGAGTTCGCCGGTCAGTTGGATTCGATTCTCAACCACGTCAAGGTGGTCACCGAGGTTGCGGCCGACGACGTCCCGCCCATGGCGAACCCCAATGCCGTCACCAACGTGACGCGCCCCGACGTGATCGTGCCCGGGTTGACCCCCGAGCAGGCATTGTCCGGAGCACCCGCAGTCGAACAGGATCGCTTTGCGGTTCCGCAGATCCTTGGAGAGGGCGAATGACCGATCTGACCACGCTGGACGCCGCTGAGCTGGCCGGCAAGATCCACTCGCGTGAGGTGTCCTCGGTAGAGGTCACGCAGGCGCATCTCGACCGCATCGCTGCCGTCGACACCGAGTACCACGCCTTCCTGCACGTTGCCGGTGAACAGGCTCTCGAAGCCGCCGCAGCAGTGGACAACTCGCTCGCAGGCGGAAACGAACCCGCTTCGGCACTCGCCGGAGTTCCGATTGCGTTGAAGGACATCTTCACCACGACGGACATGCCGACCACCTGTGCGTCGAAGATTCTCGAAGGCTGGGTTGCGCCGTACGACGCGACCCTGACGAGCAAGCTTCGCGCTGCGGGCATCCCGATCCTCGGCAAGACGAACCTCGACGAATTTGCGATGGGCTCCTCCACGGAGAACTCCGCATTCGGTCCGACGCGTAACCCGTGGGATGTCACCCGCATCCCCGGCGGATCCGGTGGTGGTAGCGCTGCAGCGCTCGCGTCCCGTCAGGCCCCGTTGGCCATCGGCACCGACACCGGCGGTTCGATCCGTCAGCCCGCTGCGGTCACCGCGACGGTCGGAACCAAGCCGACGTACGGAACTGTCTCGCGCTTCGGGCTCGTCGCGTGCGCCTCCTCGCTCGATCAGGGTGGCCCCTGTGGTCGCACCGTGCTCGACACCGCTCTGCTGCACGAGGTCATCGCCGGACACGATCCGCGTGACTCCACGTCCATCGACGCCCCCGTGCGTCCGGTGGTCGCTGCGGCACGTGAGGGTGCAGCCGGGGACCTGCGCGGCGTCAAGGTCGGTGTGGTCAAGGAACTTCACTCCGACAGCTACCAGCCCGGCGTCATCGCTTCCTTCGACGCTGCTGTCGAGCAACTCAAGGCTTTGGGCGCCGAAGTTGTCGAGGTTTCGTGCCCGAGCTTCGAGCACGCGCTCGCGTCGTACTACCTGGTGCTGCCCAGTGAGGTCTCGTCCAACCTGGCCCGCTTCGACGCCATGCGCTACGGACTGCGCGTCGACGAAGGCAACATGAGTGCCGACCAGGTCATGGCGGCAACCCGCGCCGCCGGTTTCGGCCCGGAGGTCAAGCGCCGCATCATGATCGGTACCTACGCACTGTCCTCGGGCTACTACGACGCCTACTACGGTTCGGCGCTCAAGGTTCGTACCCTCATCGCACGCGATTTCGACAAGGCCTACGAGAAGGTAGACGTACTGGTCTCGCCGACCAGCCCGTTCACGCCGTGGAAGTTGGGGGAGAAGGTCGGCGATCCGTTGGCCATGTACCTCTCCGACCTGTGCACGCTGCCGACCAACCTGGCCGGACACTGCGCGATGTCGGTGCCATCGGGTCTGTCCGCGGACGACAACCTGCCGGTGGGCTTGCAGATCATGGCGCCCGCCATGGCTGACGAGCGCCTGCGCCTTTATTAACCCCCCGCGGTTAATAAAGGCGCACAGCAGTTTCAGGAGCAAGTCCCCAAAGCTGTCCCCTGATCGGTTCCGTAGCGGTGGCCGTGACCGGCGGGTACACCGAGCGAACCGAGCATGTCGACGGTGGTCTGCAAGAACGTGACGCCCGGGATCCACTGCGGGATCGGGCCGTCCTGCACGGCACGGCTCAGATCCGGCTTCTGCGTCGCGAGGGCGGGGGACCACCACACCACCGGGTCGGACGTGTTCGCGAGGACGGTTGCGCCGTCCGTTCGTGTCGCGCCGGCCGGGGGACCGGCCCACAACACGTCGCACGGGACGGTGGCACTGCTCTCGGACAGAGCCTCGGTCAGTGCGGCGCTGCCGCCGACGGCGCCGAGGCTCTGTCCGTAGAGGAACAGGTCCGGTCGCTCTTCGGCAGGCATCGCGGCAATGTGGCTTCCGACAGCTGTGAACAGGGCGGTGGCTGATTCTTCGGCGTCGTCGCGGCTGAACAGGAATGTCGCCCAACTGGGTGCGTCGGAGTATTGCTGTCCGACTATCGCGACGTCTCCGCCGAACCGTTGCTCGATACCGTCGACTGCGTGGGTGTCGATCCAGCCCGAGCCGGTCGGAACGGCCACCACGACGCTGTTGCGGGCGAAGCCGCCGACGCGATCGAGCTCACTCACGGCGAGAGCGGCACGCGATGCGGCATCGGGTGCGGAATCCACACCGGCGTAGACGCGCACCGAGTCTTCGCCTGCAGCAACGAACTTGCGTCCCTCCGCGCCCATCGAGGTCCACGAGATGAGCGATTCGGAGCTGCCTGTCGCGGAGGTCGAAAGTGGCTGTGTCAGAGCGGTGTCGATGTACGCGTTGGACTTGTCGAACGAATCGGCGAGACCGTTCCAGACGGCGGGACCGACGACCAACTGCACGCCGAGGACTCCCATGACCAGTGCGCCCACGCTCCGCGCGAAACCCATCCACCGCAGCGCCTTCGAAAGTCCGACCCCGAGGCCCCAGAGTGCAAGGGCGGTCAGCGAGGCAATGCACCCCGCCTCCACCCAGTGGATCAGCCCGGCAGGCGGTGCGCCCATCGCTGCTCGCAGCGAGTTCTGCCAACCGGCGGCGGCGAACATCGCAACTGCGGTGCCGGCAGTCGACAACCCGAACGCGGTGATGCGCCAATGACGTTCGTCGAATCGGGCCTTGACCCGGTCGGGGACGAGCCGACGGGCTACCGCGGAGAACGCCCACATCGCCAGTAGTCCGATCGCGACGAGCAGACCGCTGAACACCCCTTGGAGTACGGCTGATCTCGGCAGCAGTCCAGGGGCAAGTGAGACGGCGGACATCGCTGCCACGGCGACGCTCGCGGACACCCGGGGGAGTGCGAGCGCCCCGACTCGGGCGAGGACGGGGGTCCGTGACGCATTCAGAACGCTCATGCTGCAATCGCTTTCGGGGAGAAGGAGAACTCGTTCGACGGATCGAGGCGCCGCGATCGCATCAGGGTGAAGCCGAGGGCGGAAACTGCCAGAACTCCGGCCGTGCCGTAACCGAACCCCGATTCCGCGACCGGAGTCAGATAGCTTTGGCGCCAAGAGTTTCCGTTCACCGCTGTGACGGCGACATCGGCCATCGCGAAGCAATACCCACGTGAGAGAAAGGACGTGCGGTCTTCACAGGCCGCATGCATTCGCTCGTCGAGCTGACCGTCGAGGACCTGGCGGGCCCACGGCCCCAGTTCCGTTCCGTGCGAATGCGCGTAGCGGAGTAGGTCGTACCCGAGATCGTGTGCTTTGCAGGCCGAGTCGAATTCGTCGGGAAGCGGAATCGGTGACGAGCAGTCGCCGTGGGGGTTGGCGAGGTATCCGTCGACGACGGTAGGCGTGTAGCCGGCAAATGCGGCGAAATCCGACGGGATGGTGGTCGCAGCATCAGAGGCATCCGCGGTAGTCACAGTGGCGATCGCCCTGGATGCGTTCGAATTCTCGGTGCGCGGCGGCTCGGCTCCGCTCGCTCCGGCAGTGACGGTGATCGCTGCCGTTGCCGCAAGCGCCAGGGCAGCCCAGGTGCCGGCGCTTCGAGAGAGGTCTTTCACTCGTGTGATCCGCATGCCGTTCACGCTATGAACGGACAATCCTGGCGGTCATCGCTCTGGAGAGGGGTTCTCCGACGTGCGATCGGGTGAGAATTCCCTCCCCTGTGATACCTCGGAGGTAGGGGGATCTCACTCTGCAGTATGAGGACTTTCCGGGTTCGCCTTCATAGGCTTGACGGGTGATCAAGGTCCGAAGGAAGAACAGAGGCGCACCGGGTGTGCCCGCGCCGACATACACCACTGCCGGGTCGGTGCTGTCCGGCCTCGACGGGGCGGTCGTACATTCGGAGAAGGTGCGCCGGGCAACCAGTTTCGTGGCCCGCGGTCAGTTCTGGAACATCGTCATCGTAGTGATCACTCTGATCCTCTATTCGATTGCCTGGCCGACACTGCAACTGACGCATCATGTTTCGCCACCGATCATGCCGTTCGTCGCCGCGTTGGCCGCCTTTCCGTTTGTCCTGATCCGGATCAACGCTCCATTGGGGTGGGCGGTGTCGGCGGTGTCGGCACTGATCATCCCGTTGGTGTTCGACAACACGACTGGTTACGACTACCCGTGGCAGGTCGTCCACATCATCGTGCTGATGTCGTTGCTCGCCGCGGTGAGTCTGCGGGCGCCCATTCAGGTTGTCGGCGTCGCCTGGATCGCCACGGTGCTGCTTTTCCTCGGCAACGCTCCGGGAAGCGACGGAGCCGGTTGGGCCGTCGGGCTGAGCGCCCTGGTGGTCTTCTGCCTGCTGATCCGCTGGTTGGTTCTCTCGCGCCGTCAGTTGGCCAAGCAGGAGGAAGTCAGTGAACTCGAACGCACACGGCGCACGATCCTCGAGGAGAAGGCGCGGATCGCCCGGGACTTGCACGACATCGTGGCCCACCACATGTCGATGGTGGTCGTGCAAGCGCAGAGTGCGCCGTACCGACTCGATGCGGTCACTCCCGAGATCCGGACCGAATTCGAATCGATAAGTGAGACAGGGCGAGCAGCGCTCAACGAGATTCGTGGTCTCCTCGGAGTGCTGCGCAGCGACGGTGACTCCGTGGTGACGGCCCCGCAACCGGGCGTCGATCAGTTGGACGAACTGCTGCTCGGCAGTACCCGTGCGGGACTTCCGGTGTCGTGGCGAGTCGACGGAGATCGAGCGTCGGTCTCGGAATCCACGGGCCTTGCGCTCTACCGGATCATTCAGGAGTCGATTACCAATGCGGCCAGGCATTCACCAGGCGGACCCATCGAGGTCGCCGTGGCGTTCGGCCCGCAATCGGTGAGCGCGCTCGTGAACAACGGGCCTTCGCCATTGGGTGGCAATCAGCACTCGGCGTCGGAAACCACTGGTGGCAATGGAATACGCGGAATGCGTGAGCGGGCTTCGGCGGTGGGCGGCATGCTGTTGGCAAACCGGCGCGAGGACGGAGGGTTCGAGGTCCGGGCCGAGTTGCCGTCGATGCCCGCCTAGGCTGTCCGAGTGCCCATCACAGTATTCATCGCAGACGACCAGGCGATGGTTCGACAAGGGTTCGGAGCCCTACTCTCCGCCCAGCCAGACATCAGCGTGATCGGCGATGCGCCGGACGGCAAGATCGCCGTCGCCGAGGTCGCGCGATTGCGTCCGGACGTGGTGTTGATGGATGTTCGCATGCCCGAGATGAACGGACTCGACGCTGCCCGCCAGATTCTGTCCGCAGGATGGGAACCGCCGGTGCGAGTCCTCATGCTCACCACTTTCGACATCGACGACTACGTCTACGAGGCCCTGAGCGTCGGAGCGAGCGGGTTCATGCTCAAGGACGCACCGGCTGAGGAACTGATTCGGGCGGTACGCGTCGTCGCCGAAGGGCAGGCCTTGCTGGCGCCGACGGTGACGCGTCGCCTGATTGCCGATGTGACCAGCCGGCGGGCCGCACCGCGCGCACGGCCCGCAGCGCTCGATGCGCTGACCCCGCGTGAGCGCGAGGTCCTCGAACTGATCGCCCGCGGATTGTCCAACGTCGAGATTGCCGAGCGGCTGTTCGTCGCCGAGCAGACCGTCAAGACCCATGTCGGGAAGGTGCTGTCCAAGCTCGATCTGCGCGATCGCGCCCAGGCAGTCGTGTTGGCGTACGAAAGCGGGCTCGTCACGCCGGGTTAGGGGTCCCGTGCGGCGCGGCGTTGCGGCTCGGCAACGCCGCTATCCTGCGGCAATACGGTGACTGGGGGAAGATGGACACCAAGATCCACAATCCGGTCACGAGAGGTGCTGCACTATGCGAATCGGAATCCTCACGGGCGGCGGCGACTGCCCGGGCTTGAACGCGGTCATCCGCGCCGTCGTACGTACGTCGGCCGGTCGTTACGGCAGTACCGTGGTTGGATTCCGGGACGGCTGGCGAGGATTGCTCGAGGACCGCAAGGTCCCGCTCGACTCCGATGACCGCATCAACCGCATCCTCACCCGCGGCGGCACGATCCTCGGCACCGCTCGCGTGAACCCCGACAAACTCCGTGCGGGCCTCGATCAGATCAAGCAGACCCTCGACGACAACGGGATCGACGTCCTGATCCCGATCGGCGGCGAAGGCACACTCACCGCGGCCAGTTGGCTTTCCGAGAGCGGCGTACCCGTGATCGGTGTGCCCAAGACGATCGACAACGACATCGATTGCACTGACGTGACTTTCGGTTTCGACACCGCCTTGGCTGTCGCCACCGACGCCATCGACAGACTCCACACCACGGCTGAATCGCATCAGCGCGTCATGCTCGTCGAGGTGATGGGCCGGCACGCGGGCTGGATCGCGCTGCAAGCCGGACTGGCGTCGGGGGCACACCTGACTCTGGTTCCGGAACAGCCGTTCGACGTCGACGAGGTGTGCGCGATGGTCAAGAAGCGCTTCCAGCGTGGCGACTCCCACTTCATCTGCGTCGTGGCTGAAGGTGCGATGCCCGATCCCGCGTCGATGACTCTGCGCGAAGGTGGCATCGACGAGTTCGGCCACAAGATCTTCACCGGTGTCGCGCAGCAGCTCGGAAACGAGATCGAGCGCCGGATCGGCAAGGAAGTTCGCACCACCGTCCTCGGGCACATTCAGCGCGGTGGCACCCCGACGCCGCACGACCGCATCCTCGCCACTCGCTTCGGCGTTCATGCCACCGATGCAGCTCACCGCGGAGATTTCGGTCAGATGGTCGCGTTGCACGGAACGTCCATCGACCTCGTTCCGCTCGCCGAGGCGACCCGCAAACTCAAGACGGTGCCCAAGGAGCGCTACGAGGAGGCAGCCGCATTCTTCGGCTGAGCCGCAGACGCATAAACTGATCACCATGACTGCTGTCGATGCGCCCGACATCCTCGATTACGACGAAGTACTGACCAAGTACGAGCCTGTGATGGGTATGGAGGTGCACGTAGAACTCGGCACCGCGACCAAGATGTTCTGCCCGTGCCCCACCGAGTTCGGTGCCGAACCCAATACCCAGGTGTGCCCGGTCTGTCTGGGCATGCCCGGTTCGTTGCCAGTGGTGAACGCCGCCGCTGTCGAGTCCGCGATCCGGATCGGCCTTGCGCTCAACTGCTCCATCACGCCTTGGGGCCGATTCGCACGCAAGAACTACTTCTACCCGGATCAGCCGAAGAACTACCAGATTTCCCAGTACGACGAGCCGATCGCAACCGAGGGATACCTCGACGTGATCCTCGACGACGGGACGACGTGGCGTGTCGACATCGAGCGCGCACACATGGAGGAGGACACCGGTAAGTCCCTCCACGTCGGTGGCGCTACCGGCCGTATCCACGGTGCGAGCCACTCACTGCTCGACTACAACCGTGCGGGTGTGCCGCTGGTGGAGATCGTCACCAAGACCATCCACGGTGCCGGTGAGCGCGCACCCGAGGTTGCCCGCGCCTACGTGACTGCGCTTCGTGATCTGCTCAAATCACTCGACGTCTCGGACGTGCGGATGGATCAGGGATCGATGCGCTGCGACGCCAACATCTCGCTGATGCCGATCGGCGCCAAGGAACTCGGAACGCGTACCGAGACCAAGAACGTCAACTCCCTCAAGAGCGTCGAGGTCGCAGTTCGCTACGAAATGCGCCGTCAGGCAGCAGTTCTCGACGCCGGCGGCGAGGTCATCCAGGAGACCCGCCACTTCCAGGAAGCCGACGGCACCACGGCCGCCGGACGCCGCAAGGAAACGGCCGAGGATTACCGCTACTTCCCGGAACCGGATCTCGAGCCTGTTGCTCCGAGCGCCGAGTGGGTCGAAGAACTGCGCGGCACCTTGCCGGAGCTTCCCTGGATTCGCCGCGCGCGGATCCAGAAGGACTGGGGAATCTCCGACGAGGTCATGCGTGACCTCGTCAACGCCGGCGCCATCGATCTGGTGATTGCGACCACCGAGGCCGGTGCTTCGCCCGAGGCAGCGCGCTCCTGGTGGCTGTCCTACCTGTCGCAGCAGGCCAACACCCGCGGCGTCGAACTCGGCGCTCTGCCGATCACCCCGGCGCAGGTTGCGCAGGTCGTAGCTCTCATCGACAGCGGCAAGCTCAACAACAAGGTCGCTCGCCAGGTCGTCGATCACGTCCTCGACGGCGAGGGTGACCCGGAGCAGGTTGTCGCGGCCCACCCGGAGCTGGTCGTCGAACGTGACGAAACCAAGCTCAAGGCAGCCGTCGACGAAGCACTCGCGGCCAACCCTGACATCGCGGACAAGATCCGCAGTGGCAAGGTCCAGGCCGCCGGAAAGATCGTCGGCGACGTCATGAAGGCCACCCGAGGACAGGCAGACGCGGCTCGTGTGAAGGAACTTGTCATCGAGGCGTGCAGCTAGCGCACACTGAATTTCTGACACTGATGCCCGGCCGAATCGAATTCGGCCGGGCATCAGTGTTTTTCCGCTGTCGTTTTGCCGCTGTCGGTCTACAGACCAGGGACCACAACCGCACGGCCGCTGAGCGTTCCGGCAGCCAGTCGTCGATACGCTTCGGCACCGTTGTCGAGACTGAAGGTCTCCACCGCGATGTCGAAGATGCCGGCGTGGGCGAGGTCGATCAATTCGATCAACTCGTTGCGGGCACCCCAATACGGAACTGTCACCGAAGCCTCGTAAGGACTTTGGAAGAACCCGACTTTGGCGTGGGCCTGGCCGTCCCCGATCCCGACGATCGTGACGTCTGATCCGACGCCGGCGACAGCCATCGCGGTGTCGATGGTGGGCTGGTAGCCGACGAAGTCGAGAACCAGTGCGGCGCCTTGACTTCCAGTGATCTTGCGGACGTTCTCGGCCGCGTCCTTGTCGGACAGAACCACTTCGTGAGCGCCTACCTTGGTTGCCAGTTCGAGCTTGTCCGCGCTCACGTCCAAAGCGATGACCGTTGCCGCCGAGAGGTGACGGAGGAGCTGAATAGCGACGTGGCCGAGACCGCCGGTACCAATGACAACCGCGAACGAGCCTCCGCGAAGTTTCGGCAGAGAACGCTTGATCGCGTGATACGGCGTCAGACCGGCGTCGGTCAGCGGCACCGTCTTGACCGGGTCGAGGTCACCGATCGGGACAAGGTGGCGAGGAGAATCGACGATCATGAACTCGGCCAACGCGCCGGGTGCACCGAGACCGGGAGGATTGATTCCGAGTTCTTGGGCGCGAGAGCAATAGTTCTCGAGTCCTTGTGAGCAGTGCCAACAGTTGCCGCAACCCCAAGGCCCGTAGACGACGACATTGGTTCCGATGTCGAGACCTTCGACACCCTCGCCGACGGCGGCGACCTTGCCTGCGCCTTCGTGGCCGAGCGTGAGCGGAAGGCCGTAGGTGTACTGCTCTTCGGGCAGGCTCATGATGAAGTCGTCCGAGTGGCAGACGCCGGCAGCGGTGACTTCCAGGAGCACTTCACCTGGACCGGGCTCGGGTTTGGGAATCTCCGTGAGTTCGGGTTCCGCGCCGATTCTCGTGTACTGGATTGCCTTCATACCGACTCCTTTGTCGTGGTTGGCCAACCGCTCCTGGCACATGCGGGGTGTTTAGCCCCGCTAACAAAAGAGTACGCATCTGTGCATGTTCGGTCACGGGATCCGTGACCGAACAGACATGGCGCTTCGGCGATCGCGGCTCAGTCGATCCCGCCGCTGCCACTCGGCATCGGGATCTTGACCACCTTGTCGTCGTTCGGCCCCGGCTCGCCCGCGGTCTTGTTGATCGTGCTCGCCCACATCAAACCGTCGGATCCGAGCGCCAAACCGCCCAGTTGGCCGTACGTGTCTTTCGCCACTGCCGACGGCGCGGTGGTGATCGCTCCCGTTCCGGGGTCAGCGGCCAATGCGGAGATCGCTTTGCCGGCCCCCAACGCGACAGCTACCACTCCCTGCGCCGCAATGCACCCCCCGACGCCGGGCCGGTCGGGCCAGGTCCAAGCGGGCGACGTCACTGTGCCGTCGGAGCCGACGCGTTGGAGGCGATCTTCGAGAGTGGTTCGGTCGGTGACCCAGGTCGCGATGCCTGGATCGACACACACGCCGCCGCCGTTACCGATTCCGGACAGAACAACTTCCGGGCGAGGCGGCGCAGCGTTTGGCGTCAACGATCGGACTCGCAACAGTTTCCCCGCCAACGAGCCGGGATCCTGAGCAACCGCAGGGTTGCCGGTATCGCCTGTCAGGACCATGAGCTGGTCCGGGGCCGCGAACTCGAGTGATCCGCCGTTGCCGCTTGCACCGCGTGGGATTCCACCGAGGACCTCCTTGGCGGTGTCACCGGGAGCAATGCGGACCACCCGGTTGTCGGTTCCGGTGGTGACGTAGGCATAGATCAGGTTGTCTTCGACAAATGTGGGGGAGAGGGCGATGTCGAGCAGTCCGCCGTCGCCGCTGCCGTCGACGTCGATTTTGGCAACCTCGACCGGTGTCGTGTTGGGGGCTACCTGCATGATTCGGCCGGTTCGCCGTTCGGCCACCAGTCCGGAGTTTCCGTCCGGGAGTGTGACGAGGCCGCCGGTGGTGTCGAGACAGGTTGCGATCACGGCGGTGTCGGCGTCCTGACACGGCCCGAGGGGGCCGGTCCGCGGCGCCGGCGGCGTGGTCGACGGCGGTGGGTTCTCCGGCTGCACTTCGGCGCTTGCCTGGTTGGTCGGTTCGGGTGTGAACGGCGAGGCAGTCGATTCGTCGAAGTCCGCGCAACCTGCGAGCAACGATGTCCCGAGCACCAGAGCCAGTGCGCCCAGCGCTGCATGCCTACCCGTAGTCATGCCCAAGACGTTACGTAACCCACGGCAGATGCCGCCACGCCGGACCAAGGTTCCCCGTCGAGTTCRTGAATCGGCCATAGGCTCACCTACGTGACTGACGAGCGAAAAGATCCCAGCGAGTTGTCGGATGCGGACAAGCCGACGGGCAACGTGTCCAGTCCGTATGACTCGCCCACCGAACAATTTCCGACGGTGAGCGTCAAGAATCCGTTGCCGCGGACCGACGACGATCTCGATTTCGGTTCCACGAACGCCAACTCGCTGACCGAACAGATACCGACATACCGAGCGCCGGGCGCGGATCAGCCGACAGTGGCTCTCGAGCGAGAAACGGCGTACGACGCTCCGATCACCGCCGTCCCCACCGCCGAAGCCGTGGCAGGGACCACCGAGACTCCGCGGGGCCGAGGCACTCTCGACCTCGGTTTGCTTGCACTGCGTTTGGCCGTCGGCGGAACAGCACTGGTGCACGGTCTGCAGAAGTTGACCGGTATCTGGAACGGGCCGGGTCTGGGCGGTTTCGAGACGATGCTGGCGGATGCCGGGTTCCAGCAGGCGAAGTGGATGGCGATCCTCGGCGCCGTCGGTGAGGTCGCAGGTGGCGCCCTCCTGCTCCTGGGGTTGCTGACTCCCGTTGCGGCAGCATCGGTTCTGGCCGTGATGATCAATGCGTGGGCGCTGCGTCAGGCGAGCGCACCTGGACTGGAGTACTTCGCCCCGGCCGGTACCGAGTACGAAATGCTGCTCGGAATCTGTGCGGGCGTCATCATTTTGACGGGTCCCGGCCGTATTTCGCTCGACGGTCGTCGTGGCTGGGCAACCCGCCCGTTCGCTCCGAWTCGGAGAGCGGCGGTTCGTCTGTGAAGGATCAGTCCTTGACGAGTACCGGGTCGGCGTTCGCGGACGGGATGGCTGTTCCGTCCTTGAGCTTGCGACCGAGGACCGACTTGCGGTGACCGTAGGCGAAGTACACGAGCACACCGATGGCCATCCAGACGAGGAACCGGATCCAGGTCTCGACCGAGAGGTTGAGCATCAGCCAACCGCAGGCGAGCACGGCGACGATCGGCACGAAGGGCACCAGTGGGACGCGGAATCCGCGCGGCAGGTCGGGGCGGGTGCGGCGTAGGACGATGACACCGACACAAACCAGGACGAATGCGAACAGCGTTCCGATGTTGACCATCTCTTCGAGCGTGCCCATCGGGAAGAAGGCTGCCAGGACGGCGACGATGCCACCGACGATCAACGTGATGCGCATCGGGATGCCCTTGGCGTTGGTCTTGGCCAGGCTGCGCGGCATGAGGCCGTCACGGGACATTGCGAAGAGGACGCGGGTCTGGCCGAGCATCATGACCATGACAACTGTCGTGAGGCCGGCCAGGCCACCGAAGTTGATGGCGGTTTGTGCCCAACCGATTCCGTTGGCCTCGAATGCGGTTGCGAGGGTGGCGCTGGAATCGCCGACCAGAGGACTGCCGTCCTTGAGTTCGGTGTACTTGACCATGCCGGTCAGGACGAGTGTGACGGCAACGTAGAGAACGGTGACGATGGCGAGCGAGCCGAAGATTCCGCGTGGCAACGACTTCTGCGGGTTCTTGGTTTCCTCGGCCGTGGTGGCGACGACATCGAAGCCGATGAAGGCAAAGAACACGAGGCTGGCTGCGGCGAGCAATCCGTAGGCGCCGTAGCTACTTCCGCCTGCACCGGTCAGCCAGGAGAACAAGGTCTGATGGATTCCGCTTGCAGAGCTCTCGGATCCTTCGGACGGCGGGATGAAGGGAGAGTAGTTCTCCTTCTTGATGTAGAACGCGCCCACGACGATGACGAGCAGGACTACTGCGATCTTGATCGCGGTAATGATCGCGGAGACTCGCGAGGAAACCTTGGTGCCGATCGCGAGAATCAGGGTGATCGCGCCGATGATGAGCAGTGCGCCCCAGTCGAAGCTGATCGACCCGATGTGGGCGGTGGTGCTGCCGCTCGCCCCGATGACGTTGCCGAGGTACAGCGACCAACCCTTGCCGACGACGGCGGAGGCGAGAGCAAACTCGAGGATGAGGTCCCAGCCGATGATCCAGGCTGCGAACTCACCGAACGTCGCGTAGGAGAACGTGTATGCGCTGCCTGCGACTGGAACGGTGGAGGCGAACTCCGCATAACACAGCGCGGCAAGGCCACAGGCGATCGCAGCGAGAACGAATGCCAGTGAAATCGAGGGTCCTGCGACATTGCCTGCGGTTCGAGCAGTCAGCGTGAAGATGCCTGCGCCGATGACGACGGCGACTCCGAATACCGTGAGGTCCTTCGCGGTCAGTTCCTTCTTGAGCTTTGTCTCAGGCTCGTCGGTGTCCGCGATCGATTGCTCGACGGATTTGGTGCGCCATATGCCGACTCCGGGCATGTATTGCTCCTTGGTTGTTTCCCGTCGACCTTGTGGGTGGCGGGCGGTGGCTGACTGTCGTCGTTGTGATGTGCGTCTCAGCGACCTGATGAGGGAACCACTGGTGAGCGCCGTGTGCAAGTCAGCTCGCTCGAACTGACCGAAATGATCACCTGACTGGAAGTCATCCCCCCTCATGTATCTGAATTGATCAGCTGGTGTCTGGAACCCTACGTCCAAGTGAATTCGCTCACGAGCCGGACGCGCGATTCAGTCTGAAATGTCTGATAGCTCATATCGTTCCGTTCGTGTTCCGCGTGTCGGCCGACTATTCGGTACCTGTCGGTCGGTCTTGCGGTCAATGAGTCTCATAGTTGCGGTACGTCCGTACCAGAATTATGTATATGTGTATCCGCGCAAGACGGCTGACAGGCCACTGAACCCACTACGGCGCAGTGGCGTTCGGTGGTGGTACTCCGACGCCTCTCGACGCTTCCGAACTCGACCGGATGTGCGATGTCGCGGAATTCCGTATGGGCGCTGACCTTTCATCCGTTCTCGTGTGAAAGAAGTCCCTGGACGCTGCGCCGGCTCAGGTCGCTATGCGCAAGTTCCTACGTGTCGGCGTGGTTGTCGAAGGTGCTGCCGACGATGCGTACCAAACCGACGGGATGATCGGATTGGTTTGTGGTGCATGCTCGTACAACACCGGAGGAAGATTTTCCGGAGGAACTGGCGCGAATCTGATCCCGATTCATCTCGCACGCTGACAGAAAAGATCCCCGGCCGAAAAGCGGCCGGGGATCTTGTGTCCGTTCGTGGCAGAACTTACGGAACGTAGCGAACCGCTCCCTTGTCGGCGGACGTTGCCAGAGCGGCGTAGGCGCGTAGGGCTGTCGTCACGGTGCGCTGACGATCGACCGGCTGCCACGGGCGCTCGGAGGCCTCCATCTTCGCGCGTCGCTCGGCGAGGACGTCGTCGTCGACCAGGATCTCGAGCGTGCGCGAGGCGACGTCGATGCGGACCTGATCGCCGTTCTGGACGAGTCCGATGACTCCGCCTGCGGCAGCCTCGGGGGAGATGTGACCGATGGACAGTCCGGAGGTTCCGCCCGAGAAACGACCGTCGGTGATCAGTGCGCATTCCTTGCCGAGGCCTGCGCCCTTGAGGAAGGCAGTGGGGTGCAGCATTTCCTGCATACCGGGGCCACCCTTGGGGCCTTCGTAACGCACGACGAGAACGTCGCCGGCCTTGATCTTCTTCTGCAAGATGACCGAGACGGCTTCTTCCTGAGATTCGACGACGAGCGCCGGGCCCTGGAAGGAGAACAGTTCCTCGTCGATGCCGGCCGTCTTGAGGATTGCGCCGTCGAGTGCGATGTTGCCGCGCAGGACAACCAAGCCGCCTTCGACGGTGTAGGCGTTCTCGACGTCGCGGATGCAGCCGCCGGCCGCATCGGTGTCGAGAGCAGACCAACGGTTGTCCGTGGAGAACGGTTCGATGGTGCGCACGCCGCCGGGAGCCGCGTGGAAAAGCTCGATTGCCTCGTCGGTTGCCTTGCCGGAGCGGATGTCCCAGTCGTCGAGCCACTGGTCGAAGCTCTTGGTGTGCACGGTGGACACATCGGTTTCGAGGAGTCCGCCGCGGCGAAGCTCACCGAGCAGCGCGGGGATTCCGCCGGCGCGGTGGACGTCCTCCATGTGGTAGTCCGAGTTGGGGGAGACCTTGGACAGGCACGGCACCTTGCGGCTGATCGCGTCGATGGTGTCGAGGTCGAAGTCGACCTCGCCTTCCTGCGCCGCAGCCAGCGTGTGCAGGACGGTGTTGGTGGAACCGCCCATGGCGACGTCGAGAGCCATTGCGTTGCGGAACGCTGCCGGGGTCGCGATGTTGCGCGGCAGCACCGACTCGTCGCCGTCGCGGTAGTACTTGAGGGCAGCCTCGACCACGGTGGTGCCCGCACGAGAGAAGAGTGCGTGACGAGCCTTGTGAGTTGCCAGCGTGGAGCCGTTGCCCGGCAATGCGAGGCCGAGGGCTTCGGTCAGGCAGTTCATGGAGTTGGCGGTGAACATGCCCGAGCACGAGCCGCATGTCGGGCACGCGCTGCGCTCGACCTCGTCGAGGCCTTCGTCGGACACGGCATCGTTGGCAGAGGCCGAGATCGCCGTGATGAGATCGGTGGGGGCTTGGGCCACGCCGCCGACGACCACTGCCTTGCCTGCTTCCATCGGACCGCCGGAGACGAACACGGTCGGGATGTTCAGACGCATCGCGGCGTTGAGCATGCCGGGAGTGATCTTGTCGCAGTTGGAGATACACACCAGTGCGTCGGCCGTGTGGGCGTTTGCCATGTACTCGACCGAGTCGGCGATGATCTCGCGGCTCGGGAGCGAGTACAGCATTCCGCCGTGGCCCATTGCGATGCCGTCGTCGACTGCGATGGTGTGGAACTCACGAGCGACGCCGCCGGCCGCACTGATGGCCTCGGCAACGATCTCGCCTACGTTCTTGAGATGCACGTGTCCGGGTACGAACTGGGTGTACGAGTTCGCTACGGCGACGATCGGCTTTCCGAAGTCGGAATCCGTCATTCCTGTGGCGCGCCACAGGGATCGGGCTCCGGCAGCATTACGTCCGATGGTGGTGGTGCGTGACCTCAACGGGGGCATGGGCGTGTTCCTTATGTGATCGTTGCTGGTCCACTCAAATAGAAGCGAGGGCCTTCCAACGCTACTCGCGTGTTACGGGCGCTTCTCTTCGGGCTGGTCCTGTGAGTTCTCGGCGACCTCGGATTCTGCTTCCGCTTCTGCAGCTGCTTCTTCCTCTTCGGCTTCCTTGGCGGCGAAGGCTTCTGCCGCCGATGCATAGGGATCAGTGATGCGGCCGCCGCTGGCGATCGCGATCTCGGGAAGCCTGACGAAGCTGACCGCMGGCAGGGTCACCTCGGTTCCGTCGGTGAGTTCCGCGCGCGCCCAGCTGCGCTTCGGGAAGCGGAAACCCTTGACGTCGTCCCAGGCGAGGGTGCGCTTGGAGAACGTCGAGCGGACCTCGAGGCCGTCAGGGCTGACGGTGGTGCGCAGTCGCGCGACGAGATAGACGGCGATGATCGGAAGGATCAGCAACCAGCTGAAGGCGACGGGCCACCCGAAGATCGGGAAGCTGACCGCGAACAGGAGGAACGCGCACGCCATGTAAGCGAGCTGCGAAATGCGGATGACGTGCCGAAGTGGTTTCGGCGTGTGGGATGATTGAACCGGTGGCACGGGCTGCTGCGAAGTTGACACCTCTACATCTTCGCATTGCAGCCGATGTATCTCAGATTCTGGGACGGTCGACTCACCAAGTTTGCCGTTCGCGACTAGCGCCTCTACTGTCGAGTGCGTGAAACAGAATGAGTTGCTCGTAATCGGCCGGCGCGTCGTCGCCTGAGTCGATTTTTCAACTCACCAGATAACGACGCGCCACCCTCGCTCAGCAGATGCTGACGGGGGTTTTTTGTTGCCCGGAGCCAGAATCAGAGGATTTCCCAGTGAGCGCACCAACAGCACGGCCTCAACCCACGCCGCGCAAGTCAGGGACACCGAGCCCGACAACCGCGGCTGCCGCAACCCAGACGGCCAACCGTCGCCAGCTCCCGCCTGAGCGGGTAACCGGCGCGCAGTCTGTGGTTCGAGCCCTCGAGGAGCTCGAGGTCGACACGGTATTCGGCATTCCCGGCGGTGCCGTGCTCCCGGTTTACGACCCACTCTTCGATTCGGTCAAGGTCCGCCACGTGCTCGTGCGCCACGAGCAGGGTGCAGGCCACGCTGCCACCGGTTACGCCCAGGCGACCGGCAAGGTCGGCGTCTGCATGGCTACCTCGGGTCCCGGTGCGACCAACCTGGTCACGCCACTGGCCGACGCGCAGATGGACTCCGTTCCGATCGTCGCGATCACCGGACAGGTGGCGCGCTCGCTGATCGGTACCGACGGCTTCCAGGAAGCCGACATCTCAGGCATCACGATGCCGGTCACCAAGCACAACTTCCTGATCACCGACGCGATCGACATCCCGCGCATCATGGCCGAAGCCTTCTACCTCGCGGCCAGCGGTCGCCCCGGCGCCGTCCTGGTCGATATCCCCAAGGACATCCTGCAGTCGCAGACCACGTTCTCGTGGCCGCCGGAGATGCGTCTGCCGGGCTACCGCCCGGTCACCAAGCCGCACGGCAAGCAGGTTCGTGAAGCTGCACGTCTGATCGCCGACGCGAAGTCGCCGGTTCTGTACGTCGGTGGCGGCGTCATCAAGTCGGACTCCTCGCCGGAGCTGCTCGAATTGGCAGAGCTGACCGGTATCCCCGTTGTCACCACGCTGATGGCCCGCGGCGCGTTCCCGGACAGCCACGACCTCAACTGCGGTATGCCGGGAATGCACGGCACCGTTGCCGCAGTCGCCGCTCTGCAGCGCAGCGATCTCCTGATCACCCTCGGCGCGCGTTTCGACGACCGCGTCACCGGTCAGCTGAATTCCTTCGCGCCCGACGCCAAGGTCATCCACGCCGACATCGATCCGGCAGAGATCGGCAAGAACCGCTACGCCGACGTCCCGATCGTGGGCGACTGCAAAGAGGTCATCACCGAACTCATCGAGGCTATCCGTGCCGACATGGCCACGGGCACCACGTTCGAACTCTCGGAATGGTGGGCGTACCTGAACGACATCCGTCGTACCTACCCGCTGAGCTACGACCGTCCCACCGACGGTCAGCTGAGCCCGGAGTACGTCATCCAGACCGTCGGCAAGCTCGCCGGACCGGATGCCATCTACTGCGCTGGCGTCGGCCAGCACCAGATGTGGGCCGCGCAGTTCGTCGGTTACGAGAAGCCGCGCACGTGGCTCAACTCGGGCGGGCTCGGCACCATGGGGTACGCGGTTCCCGCAGCCATGGGTGCCAAGATGGGCATGCCCGACACCGAGGTGTGGGCGATCGACGGCGACGGCTGCTTCCAGATGACCAATCAGGAACTCGCAACCTGCGCACTCGAAGGTATCCCGATCAAGGTTGCCCTCATCAACAACGGCAACCTCGGCATGGTGCGTCAGTGGCAGACACTCTTCTACGAAGAGCGCTACTCCAACACCAACCTCGGAACGCACGGCGCCATCCGCATCCCGGACTTCGTCAAGCTCGCAGAAGCATTGGGCTGCCACGGAATTCGTGTCGAGCGTGAAGAAGACGTCGAAGCTGCGATCCGTGAGGCGCAGTCCATCAACGACAAGCCTGTCGTGATCGACTTCATCGTCACCGCTGACGCACAGGTGTGGCCGWTGGTCGCTGCCGGAACGAGCAACGACGAAATCATGGCGGCCCGGGGCATCCGGCCGCTGTTCGACGACGACGAGGCAGTTGCCGAGCCCGCCGTCATCCACGAAGCCATGTCACGCGAGCAAGCCGGACCCGCCGCGGGCACAGGGGAGGATCAGAAGTGAGCACCAGTCACACCCTCAGTGTTCTCGTCGAGGACAAGCCAGGCGTGCTGGCCCGCGTCTCCGCACTTTTCTCCCGCCGCGGATTCAACATCGAATCCCTTGCGGTGGGCGGAACCGAGATCCCCGAGATCTCACGTATGACCATCGTCGTCACGGTCGACGAGTTCCCTCTCGAGCAGGTGACGAAGCAGCTCAACAAGCTGATCAACGTCATCAAGATCGTCGAGCAGGACGGTGAAGCATCCGTCGCTCGCGAGCTCGTGCTCATCAAGGTGCGCGCAGATGCAAGCGTGCGCACGCAGGTCATCGAAACGGTGAACCTGTTCCGCGCCAAGGTGATCGACGTCTCCCCGGAGTCCGTCACCATCGAGGCGACCGGTACTCGGTCCAAGCTGGATGCACTGCTGCGGATGCTTGATCCGTACGGTATCCGGGAGATCGTTCAGTCCGGGGTCGTGGCAGTCGGTCGAGGGCCGAAGTCGATCACGGCCACCCGCTAGTACTTTTAGACACGTAAAAATCCAAGGAGAGGTTGAGAACTGTGGCAGTCGAGATGTTCTACGACGACGATGCCGATCTGTCGATCATTCAGGGCCGCAAGGTTGCTGTGATCGGCTACGGAAGCCAGGGCCACGCCCATTCGCTGAGCCTGCGTGACTCGGGCGTCGATGTGCGCATCGGCCTCAAGGAGGGCTCCAAGTCCCGCGAAAAGGCGCAGGAGCAGGGCCTGACAGTCGGTACGCCGGCCGAGGTTTCCGAGTGGGCCGACGTCATCATGGTGCTCGCACCTGACACCGCTCAGGCCAGCATTTTCAAGGGCGACATCGAGCCGAACCTCAAGGACGGCGACGCGCTGTTCTTCGGTCACGGCCTGAACATTCACTTCGACCTGATCAAGGCTCCGGAGTTCGTCACCGTCGGCATGGTTGCCCCCAAGGGGCCGGGCCACCTGGTGCGTCGTCAGTTCGTCGACGGCAAGGGCGTTCCCGCGCTCATCGCCATCGACCAGGATCCCAAGGGTGAAGGCCAGGCTCTCGCTCTGTCCTACGCCAAGGGCATCGGCGGAACCCGCGCAGGCGTCATCAAGACCACGTTCAAGGAAGAGACCGAGACGGACCTCTTCGGCGAGCAGGCTGTGCTCTGCGGCGGCACCGAAGAACTGGTCAAGACCGGTTTCGAGGTCATGGTCGAGGCCGGCTACGCACCCGAGATGGCGTACTTCGAGGTTCTGCACGAGCTCAAACTCATCGTCGACCTCATGTACGAGGGTGGCATCGCCCGCATGAACTACTCGGTGTCCGACACCGCTGAGTTCGGTGGATACCTCTCCGGGCCGCGCGTCATCGACGCCGACACCAAGGAGCGCATGAAGGCGATCCTGGCCGACATCCAGTCCGGCGAGTTCACCCGTCGTCTGGTTGCCAACGTCGAGAACGGCAACACCGAGCTCGAAGGCCTGCGCAAGGCCAACGCCGAGCACCCCATCGAGGTCACCGGCAAGAAGCTGCGCGACCTGATGAGCTGGGTCGATCGTCCGATCACCGAAACCGCGTAATTCGTAGTTTCACGCTCCACGTCTCCACTGGCCTGATGTCGCGCCGGTTCAATTACGTTGAACCAGCGCGGCATTGGGCCGGAGTCGTTTTCCGGGCCGGCTGAGTCCGGATTCATATTCCATCGAGAATTCGCCCGCGAAAGTGTCCACTATGTGGTATCGCCTACCGCGTTGTGGATTCGAAGTGAGCGCGCACTAAACTATCGGTGGTTAAACCACCTTCACACCCACCTAATCAGGGAGTTTGCACGTGAGCCAGCCTGGCCGTCCCGTTGTTCTGATCGCCGACAAGCTCGCGCCGTCCACAGTCGAGGCGCTCGGTGACGGTGTGGAGGTGCGTTGGGTCGACGGACCCGACCGCCCGGCGCTGCTCGCCGCGGTACCCGAGGCCGACGCGATTCTCGTCCGTTCCGCCACCACCGTCGACGCCGAGGTTCTGGCCGCAGGCACCAAGCTGAAGATCATCGGCCGCGCCGGTGTCGGCCTGGACAACGTCGAGATCCCCGCAGCCACCGAGCGCGGCGTGATGGTCGTCAATGCACCGACCTCCAACATCCACTCGGCAGCCGAGCACGCAGTTGCTCTGCTCATGTCGACCGCTCGCCAGATTCCCGCAGCAGACAAGACACTGCGTGAGAACACCTGGAAGCGAAGCAAGTTCAACGGCGTCGAGATCCTCGGCAAGACCGTCGGCGTTGTCGGACTCGGCCGCATCGGCCAGCTGTTCGCGCAGCGTCTCGCCGCGTTCGAAACCACCATCATCGCGTACGACCCCTACTTGCCCGCAGCTCGCGCCGCGCAGCTCGGCATCGAACTGGTCACCATCGACGAGCTCGTCGAGCGCGCCGACTTCATCTCCGTGCACCTGCCCAAGACCAAGGAAACGGCCGGCCTGATCAACGCCGAGCGTCTCGCCAAGGCCAAGGACGGCGTCATCATCGTCAACGCCGCCCGCGGTGGTCTGATCGACGAAGACGCGCTCTACGACGCACTGGTCTCCGGCAAGGTCCGCGGCGCCGGTCTCGACRTGTTCAGCACCGAGCCGTGCACCGATTCCAAGCTCTTCGAGCTCGACAACGTCGTCGTCACCCCGCACCTCGGAGCATCGACGTCCGAGGCTCAGGACCGCGCAGGCATCGACGTGGCGAAGAGTGTTCTCCTCGCTCTGGCGGGCGAATTCGTTCCCGAGGCTGTCAACGTCTCCGGCGGCCCCGTCGGAGAAGAAGTTGCTCCGTGGCTCGAGCTGGTCCGCAAGCTCGGTCTCCTCGCTGCGACGTTGTCGCCCGAAGCTGTGCAGACCGTGCAGGTTGTCGCCACCGGCGAGCTGTCTGCCGAAACCGTCGACATCCTCGGCCTGGCCGCACTGCGCGGCGTGTTCTCCGCCAGCAGCGACGAGGCCGTCACGTTCGTCAACGCTCCGGCACTGGCCGAGCAGCGCGGCGTCACCGTATCGGTCGAGAAGCACTCCGAGGCTCTTGCTCACCGCAGCGCGGTCGAGGTTCGCGCAGTTGCCGCGGACGGCACGGTCACGTCGGTCACGGGCGCACTCACCGGTCTGCAGCAGGTCGAGAAGATCGTCAACATCAACGGACGCAGCTTCGACCTGCGCGCCGAGGGTCACAACATCGTCGTTCACTACAGCGATCGCCCGGGCGTTCTCGGTGTCCTCGGCACCGTTCTCGGCAACGCGGGCGTGGACATCCTCGCCGCAGCACTGAGCCAGGATGCCGAAGGCGAAGGCGCAACGGTCATCTTGCGCGTCGATCGCGTCGTCGGAGACCCTTTATTAACCGCCCGCGGTTAATAAAGGCGCACAGTTCTACTGAGATGAGGACTCCATGAAGCTTGCGGTCATTCCGGGCGACGGAATCGGTGTCGAGGTCACAGCCGAAGCACTCAAGGTGCTGGGTAAGTTGGTTCCGGATCTGGAAACCACCGAATACGATCTCGGTGCCCGTCGCTACAACGCCACCGGCGAGTTGCTCCCGGCGGAAGAGCTGGACCAGATCCGTCAGCACGACGCAATCCTGTTGGGCGCCATCGGTGATCCGCGGATCGTCGCACCCGGCATCCTCGAGCGTGGTCTGCTGCTGAACATGCGTTTCCAGCTCGATCATCACGTGAATCTTCGCCCCGCACAGCTGTACCCGGGTGCGCTGTCGCCGTTGGCGGCCCAGCCGGAGATCGACTTCGTCGTGGTTCGTGAAGGCACCGAGGGCCCGTACACCGGTAACGGTGGAGCAATCCGCGTCGGCACCGATCACGAGATCGCGACCGAGGTGTCGATCAACACCTGGTTCGGCGCCGAGCGTGTTGTTCGTTATGCATTTGCGTTGGCGCAGACACGTTCCAAGCACCTCACCTTGATTCACAAGACCAACGTGCTCTCCAACGCGGGCGCAATCTGGACGCGTGCGATCGAGACAGTCGGGGCCGAGTACCCGGACGTCGAGACCGCGTACTGCCACATCGACGCTGCCACCATCTACATGGTGACCGACCCGTCGCGGTTCGACGTCATAGTGACGGACAACCTCTTCGGTGACATCATCACCGACCTGGCCGGTGCCGTGACCGGTGGAATCGGTTTGGCCGCAAGCGGAAATATCGACGCGTCCGGTACCAACCCGTCGATGTTCGAGCCCGTGCACGGCAGTGCTCCGGACATCGCCGGCAAGGGAATCGCAGATCCCACCGCCGCGATCCTCTCGGCCGCACTGCTTCTTCGCCATCTCGGACGCGAGGACGACGCCGCTCGCGTCGAGGCTGTGGTCGCTGCCGACCTGGCAACGCGCGGCGAAGGCCCCATCTCCACGACCGAGATCGGCGACCGGATCGCCGCAGCGCTGTAAGGATTTCTTTCACGAGACTGACGCGCGTAAGCCTTACGGCTTGCGCGCGTCAGTCGTTTCCGACACCCCGATAGACTGGCCAGTATGCGTCTTGGTCGAATTGCCAGTCCCGATGGTGTTGCGTTCGTCAGTATCGAAGGTGAAGAGGATGCCCTCGTCGCCAAGGAAATTGCGGAGCACCCGTTCGGGAACCCCACCTTTACCGGCCGTAGTTGGCCGCTTGCCGATGTTCGTCTGCTGGCTCCGATTCTCGCCAGCAAGGTGATCTGTATCGGCAAGAATTATGCAGATCACATCGCGGAGATGGGCGGAGAAGCTCCCGCGGATCCCGTGATCTTCCTCAAGCCCAATACGTCCATCGTCGGCCCGGGCGCCCCGATCGTCTTGCCTCCGACGTCCAACGAGGTGCATTTCGAGGGTGAACTCGCGGTGGTCATCGGTCAGCCTTGCAAAGACGTACCCGCGGCGAAGGCGTTGAGCGTGGTCCTGGGCTACACGATCGCCAACGACGTATCGGCGCGAGATCATCAGCGTCACGACGGGCAATGGACGCGCGCGAAGGGCCACGACACCTTCTGCCCGCTCGGTCCGTGGATCGAAACCAGCCTCGATGCGTCCGACGTCGACATCAAGACCGAGGTGAACGGTCAGGTCAAGCAGGACAGCAGCACCGCCTTCCTGCTTCACGACATTCCGAAGATCATCGAGTGGATCTCGGCGGTGATGACCCTCCTGCCCGGCGACGTCATCCTCACCGGAACCCCCGCCGGAGTCGGCCCGATCGTCGACGGAGATTCCGTGTCGGTCACGGTGTCGGGGATCGGCACGCTCACGAACCCGGTGACCGCAAAGAATTGATCTGACCCGGTTCGTTCCGTCATGTCACTACGAAGGCCCCATTCCCACCGGATGGGGCCTTCGTCGTGGTGTGAGTCGAGAGGTGTCTGTCAAAGAAAAGTTGCAAGATGGTAACTAACGTTCGGTGGCCGATTGGGATTGCCTTCCGGTTCGAGGTAATCGGGCCCTGGGACTGACCTGCGGGTTTCATGAGCCAGGCGAAGCTTCGTTCCTGATCCTCCTGGCGTTATGTCTGATTTAGCCAGGTTGAGAGAGTTCGCCTCGCGGTTTGCTGCCGCGGCTGACAACAGACCAAATTCCCTGAAATGTAACGCTGAGCAGTAGGGTGACCGATAACTGAAGAGAAGCCGATGGGGCAATCGAGTGGATTGCGCAGAAACGTGGTGATACATGACGACCTTCGCGGAAGGCTCCCGGACAGCGGCAGGGCAAGCGCAGAACGGTCAGCGGCCGGTGTGGCGAGACAAGAAGCGCTACCTGTGGCCACTGGGTTTGCTGGTGCCCCTCAGTCCGTTCGCTGCGTGGTTCCTGGTCGACAAATTCAGTCTCGGGCTCTTCTGGGCCATCGGGGCCTGGCTCATCGTGATCGTCATTCCCCTGATCGATCTATTGGCGGGCGAGGATGGTAACAGCCCACCGGACGAAGCGATCCCTGAATTGCAAGAGGATCGTTTCTACCGCTGGTGCACGTATCTGTTCCTGCCCCTCCAATACGTCGGTCTCGTGTTCGTCGCCTGGTGCTGGGTGAATGCACCGATGGCGGCGGGGGAGAAGTTCGCGCTCGCGATGACTGCCGGCGTGGTTGCCGGTGTGGGGATCAACGCGGCGCATGAATTAGGGCACAAGAGCGAGAAGCTCGAGAAGTGGCTCGCGAAAGTAGCGCTGGCGCAGTCCTTCTACGGCCATTTCTACGTCGAGCACAACCATGGTCACCACGTCCGTGTCGCGACGCCGGAGGATCCGGCCAGTTCGCGATACAAGGAAAACTTCTGGTTCTTCTTGCCGCGCAGTGTCATCGGCGGCCTGCGCTCGGGATGGCGGATCGAAAGCGCTCGCCTGCAGCGTCAAGGCAGACGGACGTGGAGCTATCGGAACAACATCCTGAACGCGTGGGCGATGAGTGTTGTCCTGTTCGGCAGCCTGATCGCGGTGTTCGGGTGGGAAATCGCACCGTGGCTGGCCGTTCAGGCGATTGCCGGATTCACGTTCCTCGAGACCGCCAACTATCTCGAGCACTACGGCTTGCTACGTGCGAAGCGGCCTGACGGCTCGTACGTTCGCTGCTCGCCCGAGGACAGCTGGAACAGCGACCACGTCGTCAGCAATCTGTTCCTCTATCAACTTCAGCGTCACAGTGACCATCACGCGAATCCGCGTCTGCGGTACCAGAGCCTGCGCAGTGCGGCCGAAGCGCCGCAACTTCCAGCGGGTTACGCGGTCATGATCGTGTGCGCGTGGGTGCCGCCGCTGTGGCGAAAGGTCATGGACAAGCGACTACTCGCCTACTACGACGGTGACATGACACGTATCAACGTCTTGCCGGGTAAGTGATCGGCGGGGTGGAGGAAGCGCTGCGGGACTAACCTGTAGTACGACCATCCATCATCGCCGAGCCAAGTGAGCCATGACCAACAGCGAAGTACGCGTCCGTTTCTGTCCGTCACCCACCGGAACCCCGCACGTAGGTTTGGTGCGCACCGCCTTGTTCAACTGGGCATTCGCACGACACCACGGCGGCACGTTCGTGTTCCGTATCGAAGACACCGATGCGCAGCGCGACAGTGAAGAGTCCTACCAGGCCATCCTCGACGCCCTCCGCTGGTTGGGGCTCAATTGGGACGAGGGCCCGGAGGTCGGTGGGCCGCACGCACCGTATCGCCAGTCCGAGCGTCGCGACCTGCATCTCGACGTCGTTGCCAAGTTGCTGGCCGCGGGCGAGGCCTACGAGTCCTACTCGACCAATGAAGAGGTCGAAGCGCGACACAAGGCGGCCGGACGCGACCCGAAGCTCGGATACGACAACTTCGATCGCGACCTCAGCGACGAGCAGCGCGCTGCCTACGTCGCCGAGGGTCGCAAGCCGGTCGTCCGCCTCCGGATGCCCGACCACGACCTGACGTGGAACGACCTGGTTCGCGGCGAGACCACGTTCAAGGCAGGCACCGTTCCGGACTTCGCGTTGACTCGCGGGAACGGTATTCCGCTGTACACGCTGGTCAACCCCGTCGACGACGCGTTGATGAAGATCACTCACGTACTGCGCGGTGAGGACCTGCTGTCCTCGACCCCGCGTCAGCTCGCGTTGTACGAGGCTTTGATCCGCATCGGTGTCGCCGATTTCACACCGTCGTTCGGGCACCTGCCTTTCGTGATGGGTCAGGGCAACAAGAAGCTTTCCAAGCGCGATCCCGAGTCCAACCTCTTCATTCACCGCGATCGGGGCTTCATTCCCGAGGGACTGCTGAACTACTTGGCGCTGCTCGGGTGGAGCATCGCCGACGATCACGACGTCTTCTCTCTCGACGAGATGGTTGCGGCCTTCGACGTCTCCAAGGTCAACTCCAACCCCGCGCGCTTCGACCAGAAAAAGGCCGACGCGATCAATGCCGAGCACATTCGCTTGCTCCAGCCGGCCGACTTCGCGGCCCGCCTGAAGTCGTTCCTGGTGGAGCACGGCCACATCAGCGCCGACGTCGATGAAGCCACGTTCACTGTTGCGGCGGACCTCGTGCAGACGCGCATCGTCGTCCTGTCCGACGCGTGGGATCTGCTGAAGTTCCTGTTCGTCGACGAGGCGTCGTTTGCTCTCGATCCGGCCGCGGCGGCAAAGAACCTGAAGGAAGACGCTGGTCCGGTTCTGGACGCGTCTCTTGCGGCGCTCGAGGCCACCTCGGAGTGGACTGCGGCCAGTATCGAGGAAGCACTCAAGAAGGCCCTCATCGAGGATCTGGAGCTCAAACCGCGTAAGGCCTTCGCTCCGGTTCGGGTCGCGATCACCGGCTCTCACATCAGCCCTCCGCTGTACGAGTCGATGGAATTGCTCGGTCGTGAGGTCTCGATTGCTCGGTTGCGCGCCGGTAGGGCAGCGGTAACCGCCTAGATCGGACTGTCTTCCGGCCGAAAATGAAGCAAAAACCTCCGGTGACCATACGATTTGGTATTTGGGGCAGG
Organism: Rhodococcus sp. P4_F3_2; assembly: GCF_056401335.1. NCBI lineage: Bacteria > Bacillati > Actinomycetota > Actinomycetes > Mycobacteriales > Nocardiaceae > Rhodococcus > Rhodococcus sp. P4_F3_2. The sequence continues at coordinate 83,392 of NZ_JBFUJN010000012.1, read as the reverse complement.
GGTACTGGTAATCTTCTTTTCGGCCGGAGACGAGCCGCCAAGCACAACAGCGAAGCGGATCGGGCAAGGCTGGTGAGCAAGACCTTGGGGTATGGTGTAATTGGCAACACAGCGGTTTCTGGTACCGCCATTCTAGGTTCGAGTCCTGGTACCCCAGCGGAAATCCGGTCGATTTTGTGGCCGGACTCAGACAAGCTAAGCTTGCTGAGCATCCAAGAGCAAGACTGAATACCACGTTTAAAAGCGTGTCCTGGCCCCGTCGTCTAGCGGCCTAGGACGCCGCCCTCTCAAGGCGGTAGCGCGGGTTCGAATCCCGTCGGGGCTACAAAGGAAAGACCCTCCGATCATTGATCGGAGGGTCTTTTCGTATGTGCCGGAAATGTCTCCGGCGATGCGAAAAACGATCACCCCCAGTCGAATTCGACTGGGGGTGATCGTCATCTCACTCTGTTGTCCGCGATCGGCTATCCGCTCTTGCGGCGGAACTCTCGCTTGTGATCGGCCGGGCCATGCGTGTTGTGGACCTTGGACTGTCCGTCGCGATGGTCGGTCGATTTGGCGTTCTGATGATTCTTCCGTTCGAGGGCTTCACGGAACTTTCGTTTGGTTTCCTCCGATTGGGATTCGGGTTCCGACGGGGTGTTGCTGTCGAGATCGCTCATATGCTCACTCCTTGTTGTTGGGCCTGTTGGTGAAACTACGCCGGCCCGAATTCGAAAGCTCGTGAATTTCGCTTCACGAATCTCGGGGTCTACGGCGATGGTGCAGTAGAACCGGAAAGAGGCATCGCCGGCATCCCGAGCTTGCGGTGATCCCACGAACGAGTTCGATCGGGAACGAACCGTACCGCGACGCGCTTGTGGAGCATCGCGTCGACGGCCGGGCGGAGATCTTCCGTGTACGGGCCCGTGTATCGCTCCCAGACACTGATTCCCACGGCAAAGAGAGCTTCCGGATCCTCGACGATCACTCCGGTGCCCTCCATCGAGACTCCTCGCAGCGTGTCGTACGTCAGACCGTCTTCGATCAGGACGGACATACGGGTGTCCCGGCGAAGATTGACCGCCTTCTGCGACTTGGCTTTGGTTTCGAACCAGATTTCGCCGTCGACTATCGCGAACCACATCGCGATCAGGTGAGGCATTCCGTCGGCGCTCAACGTCGCCATCGTTGCCGTACGGCTCTTTTCGACGAAGCTCGAAATTTCGGCCTCGGTCATCGTGATCTGACTACGCTGCTTTCCTGCCATGGTCGCGTCGTACTCCTACGTGCTCGAGGATCTGAAGGCCTTACTGTGTCACGAATTACAGACGCTTGTGGAGCGCTTCGGCAGCTGCGAGAAGGTCCGCCGCCCAGCGGGCTCCCGGTCGTCTACCCATCCGATCGATGGGGCCGGAGACCGAAATCGCGGCAATGACAGCGCCTGCCGAGTCTCGGACGGGAGCCGCGACGCTGGCGACACCCGGCTCACGTTCGGCTGCACTCTGTGCCCAGCCGCGCCGGCGAACCTCGAGGAGCACTCGTTCGCCGAACGACGCATCGGCGAGAACGGTCCGTTGGGTTTGTGGATCTGCCCATGCGAGAAGGACCTTGGCGCCGGAACCGGCATTCATCGGCAGCCTGGCCCCGACGAGAACTGTGTCGCGAAGGCCCGTGGGCGGTTCCATCGACGCGACGCAGATGCGTTGGGTGCCTTCCCGACGGTACAGCTGGACGCTTTCGCCGGTGATTTCGCGAAGGCGGGGGAGGATGAGTCCGGCCGCAGCAATGAGTGGATCATTAGCGGTGGCAGCGAGTTCGGCGAGTCCGGGCCCTGGGCACCACTGACCGTCCGAGTCGCGTGTGAGGAGTCGATGGACTTCGAGACCGACGGCGAGTCTATGGGCGGTCGCGCGCGGCAAACCGGTTCGTGCACAGAGTTCGGTGAGGCTGCACGGTTCCTCAGCTACTGCATGAAGAACGCCCATTGCTTTGTCCAGGACGCCGATGCCGCTATGCTGTCTCATAGGTCGATACCAGTTTCTCGCATAGTGGGATGATAGCGCATTTCCTGGTGGACTAGCGCATTTACAGAAGGGCTAGTGCATTTCCTAGGGGCAGCCTGCATCTGCTGCGAGGGCTGGGGACCTACTTCACGCGCGGCGGGCCAGCCCGTAGTCCGCCGACGCGAGGCTACGTACAGAGGTGGAAGACATGGCACAGAAAGCACGCACTCTCGCCGAGAAGGTGTGGGACGACCACGTTGTCGTGAAAGGGGAGGGGCAGGATCCCGACCTCATCTACATCGATCTCCACCTCGTTCACGAAGTGACGAGCCCGCAGGCCTTCGACGGACTTCGCTTGGCAGGACGCCCGTTGCGCCGTCCCGACCTGACGATCGCCACCGAGGACCACAACGTTCCGACGATCGACATCGACAAGCCGATCGCCGATCCCGTGTCCAAGACTCAGGTCGACACCTTGCGCCGAAATTGCGAGGAGTTCGGAGTTCGCTTGCACCGCATGGGCGATCTCGATCAGGGCATCGTGCATGTGGTCGGACCGCAGCTCGGCCTGACTCAGCCGGGAACCACCGTGGTGTGCGGCGACAGTCATACGTCGACGCACGGCGCATTCGGTGCGCTCGCAATGGGAATCGGCACCAGCGAGGTCGAGCACGTGATGGCGACGCAGACATTGTCGTTGCGCCCCTTCAAGACCATGGCGATCACGGTCGACGGCGAGCTGCCTCCTGGCGTCACGAGCAAGGACTTGATCCTGGCAGTCATCGCCAAGATCGGCACCGGCGGCGGCCAGGGCTACGTCCTGGAGTACCGCGGCGAGGCCATTCGCAAACTGTCGATGGAAGCTCGTATGACCATCTGCAACATGTCGATCGAGGCCGGAGCCCGAGCGGGCATGATCGCACCGGACGAGATCACTTACGAGTTCATCAAGGGCCGTCCGCATGCACCGTCGGGCACAGAGTGGGACGAAGCCGTCGCCGCGTGGGAGTTGCTCAAGACCGACGAGGGCGCCGAATTCGACAACGAGGTCCACATCGACGCAAGCGCATTGACGCCTTTTGTCACGTGGGGAACCAATCCGGGACAGGGTGCACCGCTCGGTGACCGTGTGCCCGATCCGGAACTGATCGTCGACGAGAGCGAGCGTCAGGCTGCCGAGAAGGCGCTCACCTACATGGGTCTCGACGCCGGCATGGCGCTTCGGGATGTTGCTGTCGACACCGTCTTCGTCGGTTCGTGCACCAACGGACGCATCGAAGATCTGCGCGCGGTGGCCGAGGTGCTCGAGGGTCGCCATGTGGCAGAGGGCGTTCGGATGCTCATCGTTCCCGGCTCGATGCGGGTGCGTGCTCAAGCCGAAAGTGAAGGTCTCGGTGAAATCTTCACGGCGGCAGGGGCCGAATGGCGCCAGGCCGGTTGCTCGATGTGCTTGGGAATGAACCCTGACCAGCTTGCTCCCGGCGAGCGTTCGGCATCGACGTCCAACCGGAATTTCGAAGGCCGACAGGGTAAAGGCGGTCGGACCCATCTGGTTTCCCCGCTCGTCGCGGCTGCCACGGCGGTCCGCGGAACGCTCTCGGCACCGGCCGATCTGGTCTGACCCACTTACCATCTCGAGGAGAATTTCGATGGAATCCTTTACCACGCACAAGGGTATCGGCGTCCCGCTGCGACGCTCGAATGTCGATACCGATCAGATCATCCCTGCCGTGTACCTGAAACGGGTGACGCGCACGGGATTCGAGGACGGGCTGTTTGCAGGCTGGCGCACCGACCCCAACTTCATTCTCAATCTGGCTCCGYACGACAAGGGAAGTGTCCTCGTAGCCGGTCCCGATTTCGGCACGGGCTCTTCGCGTGAGCATGCCGTGTGGGCTCTCTCCGACTTCGGATTTCGGGTCGTCATCGCTTCCCGGTTCGCCGACATCTTCCGCGGGAATGCCGGAAAAGCCGGTCTCGTAGCGGCGCAAGTCGAGCAGAGCGACGTCGAATTGCTCTGGAAGTTGCTCGAAGAGCAGCCCGGACTGGAATTGACAGTAGATCTCGAGAATCGGACCGTGAGCGCCGGAACTACGGTGGTGCCGTTCAATATTGACGACTACACACGGTGGCGTCTGCTGGAGGGTCTCGACGACATCGGACTGACATTGCGGCAGGTAGAAGCGATTTCCGAGTTCGAAAAGTCAAGGCCTTCATGGAAACCGACTACCCTTCCAGCCCGAATTTCGCAGGGCTGAACCGAAATCCGCAACTCCGCGCGGGAAGAGAAATAGGTCACCATTTCGCAGTCACGTTGAATGAGAATTGGCGTGGCACATAGACTCTTGCCGTTATCAGGTTTACCGTGGTTCTCAGTCGGTCCGACGGTGGACCACAATTAGCGGAGGAATTTCAATGAACAAGGCAGAGCTCATCGATGTTCTGACTGAAAAGCTGGGTTCGGACAGGCGCACAGCGACCGACGCAGTGGAGCACGTCGTGGACACCATCGTCCGCGCCGTCCACCGTGGCGAGAGCGTGACCATCACCGGCTTCGGAGTCTTCGAGCAGCGTCGTCGTGCAGCACGTGTTGCACGCAACCCGCGTACGGGCGAGACCGTCAAGGTCAAGCCGACGTCGGTTCCGGCTTTCCGTCCGGGTGCGCAGTTCAAGGCTGTTATCGCTGGTGGACAGAAGCTTCCGGCCACCGGCCCGGCAGTCAAGCGTGGCGTAGCAGCACCGGCCACCAAGGCTGCAGCCAAGAAGGCTGCTGCCAAGAAGACCGCAGCCAAGAAGGCTCCGGCMAAGAAGGCTCCGGCCAGATCTGATCCGCGGCTGCACCTCTTTTTGCTGTCTGGGAGAAGTGTGAATTCTCCTGTGTTTCAGTGCTTTGCAAAACTACCGAATCGAACTGGGGCCGGTTGGTCCAAATCCCTCAGGAGTTGGCGACTTTGGGGAGCGGGCTGTCGAGGTGATCGGCGGCGACGAGACGGCCGTCGAGGAACGAGAGCACCCAAGTGCTCGCCTTACGGTTGCGTGCAGAGGGCAGTGTTACACCGGCCGTATCAGCCCACCAGCGCATCAAATCGGGGATGACGCCTCCTTGGCTGCAGATCACTGGAGTGCCCTCCAGTGCGGCGATCTGCAGCGCACGTGCCCGAGCGGCGTCGGGATCGGCCTCGTAACCTTCTTCGGTCAGAAGAGGTTCCGTCGAAATCTCGACACCCAATGCCTCCGCCAACGGCATTACGGTGTCGATGCAGCGCGTACGGTCAGCCGCGAAAACCGAATCGGCTCCGAAGATTTTCAGCTGTTCGACCAAGGCGGCGGATTGTTCTTTGCCCTTGGCGTCGAGTGGACGCAAATTGTCGTCGCCCTTGTACCGCTTACGGCTTCCAGCCTTTGCGTGGCGGACGAGTAATACCGTTTTCGTGTCAGGCCGAATGGAAACGAAGCGGCGAAGAATCATTCGATCCATCGGGTAGGAAAGATGATCGGCGACCTCGGCGACCGGAAGCCAATAGAGAACATCTACTTCGTTATTCGGCCCGAAATCTCCGTCGACTGCTTCGGCCGACCAGTATTCGACTCGTTTGAGTTTGCGATGTCCCGGGATCGGGTACGTCACGCCACCGAGGTGCCTTCCGAAACGTCCGGTGATCGAGGTCTCTTCGCGGACCTCGCGAACTGCTGCGGTCAAGAAGGTCTCGCCTGGATCGAGCTTTCCTTTGGGGAATGACCAGTCGTCGTACTTCGGTCGATGTACGACGGCGATCTCGATGGCGGAAGGATCCTGGGGAGCCTTCCGCCACAGAACCGCGCCTGCGGCAAAGATGTTGGCTTTGACCGGCTTGTCGCTCATGGTGTGATCCGAGCCCGTCAAGACCCGCTGGCGGTGCGGCTGCGCATCAACGACTGTTGATGCTCACGTACGTCCTCACCGCGTTCGGGGGCAGCTACCCAACTGCCGTCCGGATGCAGTACCCAGCAGCGAGTTCGCGGATCGAGCGCGGAATCGAAGATGTCACCGAGTTGCTTCGACAGTTTCGGATCCTTGACCTGCACCATGACCTCGACGCGGCGATCGAGGTTGCGGTGCATCATGTCTGCGCTGCCGATCCAGAATTCGTCGGCCGAGCGGAAGTGGAACATTCGCGAGTGTTCGAGGAACCGCCCGAGAATGGAACGTACTTCGATGTTTTCGCTGAGGCCCGGAACACCAGGCTTGAGCGCGCAGATTCCGCGGACCACGATCTCGACGGGGATACCGGCCTTGGACGCGCGGTACAACGCGTCGATGACCTGCTCGTCGACCAATGCGTTGGCCTTCAAGCGGATACCGGCATCGCGGCCTGCGAGCTTGTGGGCGATCTCGTTGTCGATCCGCTCGATGATCCCGCGGCGAACCCCGTACGGCGCGACGAGAAGGTTGCGGTAGCTCGTCTTGCGGGAGTATCCGGTCAACGAGTTGAAGAGGTCGGTGAGGTCGGCACCGATCTCCGGTGCTGCGGTGAGCAATCCGACGTCCTCGTACATGCGCGCGGTCTTCGGGTTGTAGTTGCCGGTGCCGATGTGGCAGTAGCGACGAATTGTGGAACCTTCGCGCCTGACGACGAGGCACGTCTTGCAGTGAGTCTTGAGACCGACGAGACCGTAGACGACGTGAACGCCGGCCTGCTCGAGTTTGCGTGCCCACTTGATGTTGGCTTGCTCGTCGAAGCGCGCCTTGATCTCCACGAGGGCAACAACTTGCTTGCCGGCCTCGGCGGCGTCGATCAGTGCGTTGACGATGGGGGAGTCGCCCGAAGTTCGGTACAGGGTCTGCTTGATCGCGAGTACCTGCGGGTCGGCAGCAGCCTGTTCGATGAAGCGTTGAACGCTGGTGGAAAACGAGTCGTAAGGGTGGTGGACGAGCACGTCGCCCTCGCGCAGGGTCGAGAACACACTCTTCGGTGTCTCACGCTCGCCGAACGCCGGATGCGTCGCCGGGACGAACGGAGCGTCCTTGAGCGCCGGGCGATCGACGGCGTAAACCTGCCAGAGGCAGGACAAGTCGAGGAGCCCGGAAACCTCGATCACGTCAGCCGGATCGACGTCGAGTTCACGCAGAAGCAGTTCGAGCATGTGCTCGGTCATGTCGTCGGCAACTTCGAGGCGAACGGGCGAACCGAAACGACGACGCGCCAATTCACGTTCGAGTGCCTGCAGCAGATCCTCGTCCCGATCCTCTTCGACCTCGAAATCGGCGTTGCGTGTGATTCGGAAGGCGTGATGTTCGACGATTTCCATTCCGGGGAACAGCACGTCGAGATGAGCCGAAATCAGTTCTTCCATCGGGAGGAACGAATCGATGGTGGACGAAGACGTCGTGCTCTTGACTCGCACGAACCGGCCGACGTTGTCGGGAACCTTGACGCGAGCGAAGTGTTCGCCGCGGGTGACGGAGTCCTTCACTGTCACGGCGAGGTTGAGGCTCAGTCCGCTGATGTAGGGGAACGGGTGGGCGTGATCGACTGCCAACGGCGTCAGTACCGGGAAGACCTGCTCGTGGAAATGCGCCGATAGCCGGCCGTGATCGTCGGCGCTGAGGTCGGCCCATCTAACAATTGAAATGCCTTCTGCCGCCAGGGCAGGGCGGACCGAGTCGAGAAACACGTGTGCGTGCTTGTCGGCGAGTTCCTGGGTGCGACGCGCAATGAGCGCCAATTGTTCGCGTGGGGAGAGGCCGTCGGCGGACCTGACCGACAGTCCCGTCTCGTCGCGGCGCTTGAGTCCGGCGACCCGTACCATGAAAAATTCGTCGAGATTGGAAGCGAAGATGGCGAGGAACTTTGCGCGTTCGAGCAACGGCAGTGACTCGTCGGCAGCCAATGCGAGAACACGGGCATTGAAATCGAGCCAGCTGAGTTCGCGGTTGAGGTAACGATCCTCGGGAAGTCCGACGAGCAATTCGGGTAGCTCTGCCTTGGTAGCTGCAGGGGGAGCGCCCGGGATGTTGGTGGCGACCGCGACGGCCTGAGATCGCGGCGAGGTGGCCGCGCCGTTCTCGTGCCGGCCGGAGCTGTGGTCTCCGTCCGACTGGTCTTCGGAAATACGGTTTTCGAGTGCTTCGCCATTGCTCACTCGTCGATCATCCCCCACAATCGCGCGGTCCGACAATCGATGAAAGAAAATTCATCGACTGTTCGACGGCGTGGCCTTGAGTCTGGTCAACGAAGCCAATGTCGCGGGGCCTACTCCCAGTGCGCGCACGGTGTCGAGATCGGCGTGGGTGTCGACGTCGGTGCGCAGTCCCGGCCATTGGCCGTTGAGTGGACGAGCACCTGAATTAGCATGTCCCCGTGCGGATTCCGGACCGAATCGGGGGTCGAGCGCACTCTCGCCACACGCAAACAATGCGGAAGTGCCGGTGCCGTGGTGATCGACGACGACTGAACGTCCACCGCTTCGGGCGGCGGCCACGGCCTCCGTCAGTTCGCTCGGTCGCATCGCGGGCAAGTCGGCTTGCAGCACAACGAGGTCGACCACTCCGCGTTTGGCTCGGATATCGGCGGCCGCTGCACTCAACGCTGCGTTGAGGGTTTCCTCCGCGCGCGGTGAGGCGCCGTTGGTCAGCGAGATGTGGGGAGCTGGATCGGCGTAGACCGTCACGCCGACGGAATACGCAAGAGCGGCAACGGTCGGGTCTGGGGTGACCACCGTGACGGTGTCGATGGCAGAGACGGCGGCAACGGTCGCGAGGGTGTCGTGAAGCATGGCCAACACGAGGTCTGCACGCGCGTCCGCGTCGAGTTCGCCCGCGAGCCGGGACTTGGCCGATCTCAAGGACTTGACGGCCACTATCGCATGCATGGGGCGTTCGATCTCCGTGCGCGCATGCGGTGTCTCCACGACGTGTGGGTACGGGGGTTCCGCGCTGTCCATCCCTCGATCTTGCCAGTCATCACGCTCGGTGTCCGCGGCTGCCCACCGCAGTGCACCACAGGCGATACTCTGTGCAGACGATTTTTCTGGCGGCGACCCGCTTCGCCGGGTAGACGGGGTGAGCGTGTGAGTAAGGCAGCTGTATTGGGCGCAGGTTCGTGGGGAACAGCGTTGGCCAAGGTGATGGCCGAGGCCGGAACCGACGTGACGATGTGGGCCAGGCGTGAAGAGGTSGCGAAGCGCATCGACACCACGCACGAGAACAGCGACTATCTGCCAGGCATTGCTTTGCCTTCGTCGATTCGCGCGACCCACCACCACGAGGAGGCGATGGCAGGCGCTGACTTCATCGTGCTGGCGGTTCCCTCGCAGTCGCTACGGGGAAACCTGGAGCAGTGGAAAGGCTCGATCGGACCCGATGCGACTCTGCTGAGTCTGGCCAAGGGAATCGAGACCGGGACGCTCATGCGCATGAGCCAGGTCATCGTGTCGGTGACCGGCGTGGAACCGGGGCGCGTCGCGGTGCTCTCGGGCCCGAATCTTGCACACGAGATCGCCAGCGGGCAGCCAGCGGCCACGGTGATCGCCTGCTCGGATTCCTCGCGTGCCCTCGCTCTCCAGGATGCTTGCGCTACCGGCTATTTCAGGCCGTACACCAACTCCGACGTCATCGGTTGCGAGATCGGTGGCGCGTGCAAGAACGTGATCGCGCTGGCCTGCGGCATGGCCGCCGGTAGTGGATTCGGCGACAACACGGTTGCCAGCATCATCACCCGTGGTCTCGCCGAGACGATTCGGCTCGGTGTCGCGCTCGGCGCCAAGGCGTCGACGCTTGCAGGCTTGGCGGGCGTCGGTGACCTGGTGGCGACCTGCACGTCCGAGTTGTCGCGAAACCGGACGTTCGGAGAGCGACTCGGACGGGGCGGGTCGATGGAGTCGGCACAGAAGGCAACCAACGGTCAGGTCGCCGAGGGCGTGAAGTCGTGTACGTCGGTACGCGCACTCGCTGCCGGCTACGACGTGGAGATGCCGTTGACCGACGCGGTCCATCGGGTGTGCCACGAAGGCATGGCCGTCAGCGATGCGATCGGTCAGTTGCTCGGACGCCGGACGAAGCCGGAATGAGTGAAATTAATGTGAGTGATTTCGAGGGTTACGGGGATTCGACGCGCAGTGTGAGCGCCGTTGCGCGCGAACACGCTGCGGGTCAGCCCATGCAGCTGGGTCCGATATTTGCTGCGCCGTACCAACTTTCGGTGGACGAAGGCTCCGAGTCCGATACCTATGCTCGAGCGTCGAACCCGGGTTGGCGCGGACTCGAATCGGCGCTCGCGGCGCTCGAAGGAGCGGACCACGCACTCGTCATGGGGTCGGGGATGTCTGCGATCACCGCGACCTTGCGCAGCGTGCTCGTCGCCGGGGATACCGTCGTCGTGCCCTCGGACGGGTACTACCAGGTGCGGTTGTACGCGAACGAACGGTTGGCTCCGTTGGGAATCACCGTTCGCGAAGTCTCGACCCTGCAGATGGGCGACGCGAGTTTCGGGGAACTGCTCGACGCGTCACCGGGTCGCGTGGTCGTCGTCGCCGAGACGCCGTCCAACCCGGTGCTGGACGTGGTCGACCTTCGCGTGCTCGCCGACGTGTGCCACCGAGCGGGTGCGCTGCTGATCGTCGACAACACGACTGCGACACCGCTGGGGCAGCGCCCGCTCGAATTGGGTGCCGACGTCGTGGTGGCCAGCGGTACCAAGGCACTCAGCGGGCACAGTGACCTCCTGATGGGTTACGTCGCTACTTCCGATGCGGCGGTGAGTCAGCGGATCGAGCGTGAGCGACTTCTTTCGGGAACAGTGCTCGGCCCCTTCGAGACGTGGCTTGCGCACCGGAGTCTCGGCACGGCAGGCCTGCGATTCGGGCGTCAGTGCGACAACGCGCTGGCCCTGGCAGAGATGTTGGCCGGACACAAAGCGGTCCGGTCCGTTCGTTATCCCGGCCTTCGCGGTGACCCGTCCTACACAACGGCATCCGGTCAGATGAAACGATTCGGCGGATTGGTGAGCGTCGAGTTGGATTCGGCTCAAGCATTCCACTCGTTCGTCGAAGCGAGCAATCTCGTCACGGCCGCCACCAGCTTCGGTGGGATCCACACGACGGCGGATCGTCGTGCGCGCTGGGGCGATCCGGTCAGTGCGGGTTTTGTCCGAATCGCTTGTGGCATCGAGGACACCGCCGATCTCCTGGCCGACATCGAGCGCGCGCTCGACGCGTGAGCGGACCACGTCGATGATTTCCGGCCCGGCCCGATCGCGTGCCGAAGTCGATTCGGCGGTACGGTTTGACGCGTGAACAGCAGCCGTACCCGCGTGGCCGTGATCTTCGGTGGCCGGAGCAATGAGCATTCAGTGTCCTGTGTTTCCGCCGGAAGCGTCCTGAGCAACCTCGACCCGGATCGGTACGACGTCGTACCGATCGGCATCACAGTCGACGGTTCCTGGGTCCTCGGGTCGAGCGACCCCAGCTCCCTCGCGATCAGCGGGCGCGCGTTGCCGTCGGTCGACAAAGACGGAACGTCGGTGGTCCTCAGCGCGGACCCCACCCGCGAGGGCGAGGTCATCTCCTTCGACGGCTCCGACGCCGGTGCTGTGCTCGCGTCGGTCGACGTCGTTTTCCCCGTTCTGCATGGGGCTTACGGCGAAGACGGCACCATTCAGGGATTGCTCGAACTTGCCGGGGTTCCGTATGTCGGACCCGGAGTCCTGGCCAGCGCCGCCGGCATGGACAAAGAGTTCACGAAGAAGCTTCTTGCCGCTGAAGGACTTCCCGTCGGAGTGCAGGTCGTGCTTCGACCGGGAATCGCAACGCTGACCGAAGAGCAGAAGGCGGAGTTGGGCCTTCCCGTGTTCGTGAAGCCCGCTCGTGGTGGTTCGTCCATCGGCATCACCCGGGTGAGCAATTGGGACGGTCTGGACGGGGCGATCGCTCATGCGCGCCTGCACGATCCCAAGGTGATCGTCGAAGGCGCGATCATCGGCCGTGAGGTGGAATGCGGCGTCCTCGAATTCGCGAACGGTGACGTCAAGGCGAGTGTGGTCGCTGAGATCCGGATGCCGGATTCCGACACCGATTCGGACGCGTTTTACGACTTCGACACCAAGTACCTCGACGACGTCTGCGAATTCGACATCCCCGCGAAACTCGACGAGTCGGTGAGCGACCAGATCAGGGAGCTTGCAGTCCGCGCGTTCAAGGCACTCGATTGCCAGGGACTCTCGCGAGTCGATTTCTTCGTCACGGCTGACGGCCCGGTGATCAACGAGATCAACACGATGCCCGGGTTCACTTCCATCTCGATGTATCCGAAGATGTGGAACGCCACCGGAATCGATTACCGCACTTTGATTTCGACACTGGTCGACACCGCCATCGCTCGCGGTACCGGACTTCGCTGATCAGGGAACCGCGACCGGCGCCGGGTCGAGGGGCTTCTGTTCGAGAGTCGCCGTGATGGTGTCGGAGATCTCCTGAATCGGCGTCGGGCCGGTCCCGTCGGGGATCGTGATACCGATGTACTCACCGCGGTCTACGGCAAACCAAGTGCTCGCAGCCAGACCGACGTCGGTTCCCGAGACCTGGAACCATTGGACACCGTTCACAACCTGAAGTGCTGCAGCCTGGTCGAACTCGGTCGGACGGTCGAGCCCGCAGCGCAACACGATCGGCTCACCTTCGCTGCGCTGCCAAGCTGCCGCTCCAGCCGGAGCGGGGTCAACCAACTCGGCTTTCGTGAAGTCGTCGATCTTGTCGGGGAGCGCACCGAGGAGGGAAACGCAGGCCTCCGACTCCGCTGCCGGTGCCGGTACGGGTCCCAGCGCTACCGGCGAGAGTTCAGGGTTGTTTCCCGCTACGACGGCCGCGATCACCACTCCGACGATCAGGGCTACCGGGAGCGCGATGGCGGTGGCGATCAGCGCCGGACTGCGGCGCTCGGACGGATCGTCGTCGCTATCGGGGTCGATGTCGGCGTTGTCTGCGGTGGAGGTGTTTTCTGCCATGCTCAGTTCTTCGCTCGGGTCCTGGTCCAGTCGATCAGCGGTCTCGTCACTTCGCAGGGCACGTCGGTGAATCGGTAGGATTGCCGACACACGCGTGAGCTTGCAGAAGCATTCACGACCACAGCTAGAAGGTACCGCAGGCCGCTTACGAGCGAATTGCGTCGGCATTGGAGACACTCATCGCATCATCTGAGTTCGCTGCATCATCTGAGTTCACAGCATCATCGGAGTTCGGGTCAGAGCACACTGTTGAACAGGTGGGGGAGTTCGACGTGATCGCGCGATCTCTGGTCGGCCGAATCCAACCGGTCACCACCGAACTGGGGCCGGGCGACGATGCCGCGATCGTGACGTCCGGAGACGGCCGTGTGGTTGTCTCGTCCGACATGCTGGTCGAAGGTCGGCATTTCCGAATGGATTGGTCTTCGCCACGCGACATCGGCCGAAAGGCAGTGGCACAGAACGCTGCGGACGTCGTCTCGATGGGAGCACGGCCGACGGCATTCACCGTGTCTCTGGGATGCCCGCCTTCGACTCCGGTCGACGTGATCGACGCAATCTCCGCGGGAATCTGGGACGCGGCAACTGATCTGGGGGCCGGCGTGGTCGGCGGTGACCTGGTCCAGTCGCCGGTAGTCGTGGTGTCGGTGACCGTGCTCGGCGATCTGGGTGGCCGTCCGGCAGTTCTGCGTTCGGGAGCAAAGATCGGTGACAAGATCGCGGTCGCCGGGTTGTTCGGTTGCTCGGCAGCAGGGTTGGCTCTACTGCTCGACGAAGCCGTATTGCTCGACGAGGCCGAAAGCTTTCCAGATCTGCTTGCCGCTCATCGTGTTCCGAATCCGCCGTATCAATCGGCATGGGACGCCGCAGAATCAGCACATTCCATGACGGACGTATCCGACGGATTGATCGCGGACCTTCGACATCTCGCAGAGGCCTCGCACGTGCGGTTCGACATCGTCTCGGCCGCGGTTCCCACCTCATCCGATGTCGCATCGGCGGCCGAGGCGCTCGACGTCGATCCGCTGGACTGGATCCTCTCCGGTGGTGAAGATCACGGATTTGCAGCAACTTTCGGGCCTGAGGTCGAGATTCCGTCGGGTTGGACTGTGATCGGTTCGGTTGCGGCCGGTTCCGGCGTGAGCGTCGACGGTGCACTTCGCGAGAGCGGCGGGGGATGGCACAGCTTTTCGACCACCGGCACCACCGCGGTATAGGTTGCTTTCATGGCTGTATATGCACTTGGAGACAGAGTTCCGGACATTCATCCGGACGCATACGTTCACCCGGACGCGGTGGTGATCGGCGCTGTGACTCTCGCGGTGGGCACCTCGATCTGGCCGCAGGCGGTATTGCGTGGTGACTACGGAACCATTTCGGTGGGAACCGGATCCAACATCCAGGACGGAACTGTCATCCATTGCACCGCCATCGATGCGACTGTCATCGGTTCCGGTTGCGTGGTGGGCCACAACGCGCACATCGAGGGGTCGACCATCGAGGACCACTGCCTGATCGCATCGGGATCCGTGGTTCTCAACGGAACGGTGATCGGGACGGGGTCGATTGTCGCCGCGGGTGCGGTGGTGGCCAACAAGATGCAGGTTCCCCCGCGCAGCATGGCACTCGGTGTGCCCGCCAAGGTCCGTGCGGGATACGAAGTTCCGCTCGGCCACCTCGACGGAAACGTCAAGATGTACGCAGCCAATGCGGCGTACTACCGCGACGCGTTGCGCAGGCTCGACTGATGGCGCCGCTTGCAGAGATCGTCGATCCAGGGTGGGCGCGGGCACTCGAACCGGTCTCGGAGCAGATCTCCGCGATGGGTAAGTTCTTGCGCGAAGAGATCGCTGCGGGACGGGAGTATCTGCCTGCGGGAGAGAACGTCTTGCGTGCATTCACGAACCCGTTCGACGACGTTCGGGTGCTCATCGTCGGTCAAGATCCCTATCCGACGCCCGGTCATGCTGTCGGGTTGAGCTTTTCGGTTGCCCCGGACGTGCGGCCGGTTCCACGAAGTCTCGGTAATATCTACAAGGAGTATCACCAGGATCTCGGGTTGCCGATACCGCCGAACGGCGATCTGACGCCGTGGTCGAAACAAGGTGTGCTGCTTCTCAATCGCGTACTCACCGTGCAGCCGGGTCAAGCCGCTTCTCATCGTAAGAAGGGCTGGGAGCCGGTGACCGAGCAGGCTATCCGCGCTTTGGTGGCGCGGTCGTCACCGATGGTGGCGATCTTGTGGGGTCGTGACGCGGCCACTATCGCGCCGATGCTGGGCGACACACCGATCATCGAATCAGCGCACCCGTCACCGCTTTCGGCTTCGCGCGGCTTCTTCGGTTCGCGCCCGTTCAGTCGTGCGAACGAACTCTTGACCGGACTCGGGGCCGACCCGGTCGACTGGAATCTGGGCTGATCGAACTGCGCCTGCACTCACCTGGCATGCCGAACGTCGTGACACGACATTCGGCATGCCAGCTGACTAGGCCTGCTTTGCGGAAGTGAAATCGGGGCGACGCTTGTCGACGAATGCGTCGACACCCTCGCGCCCGATCGGGCTGTTCGCCGCGAGGGCGATGGACGCAGCCTCGGCGTCGAGTTGCTCGGCGAGCGAGTTCGTCCGCGACGAACGCAGCAGTGCTTTGATTCCCGAGTACGACGTACTCGGTCCGTTGGCCAAAGCGCGGGCGAGGCGAGCTGCCTCTTCCTGGACCTCGTCGTCGCCGACGAGTCGGGTGAGGATCCCCAGGCGGACGGCTTCGTCGCCACCGATCACCGAATCGTTGAGAAGAATCTCGCGAGCGCGTGCCACGCCGACGATGCGGGGGAGTGTCCACGACATTCCGCCGTCCGGGGTGAAACCGATGGAGGGGTACGCGGGGCGGAGCTTGGTGCCGGTGCCGCCGATTGCGACGTCGGCGAGGCAGACCAGGCTCATTCCGGCGCCGGCAGCCCATCCGTGGACCCCGGCCACCACTGGAGCGGTCGCGGCGTCGAGCGCGCGAACGAACACGTGGAAGACACGGGCAACCTCGGCGACGTACTCGCCGCGGTCAGGGGCTGCGGCGAACGCACGGACGTTGCCGCCGGCACAGAAGTTTGCGCCTTCGCCGACCAGAAGGATGCTCCCGATGTCGTTTCCGACTGTCTCGAGCGCCTGCGCGCCCTGAACCAGTCCTTCGTCGTCGAGGGAGGTGCCGTTGGCGGCGGTGGAAATGGTGATGCGGAGTACGCCCTCGTCGAGGGTCACTTTGCTCAGGTCATCGATGGAAGTCACTCAACGCACATTACGGGTGTCGGACAGCCATACGAAACACGGGGACACATAGATACAGACACATAGAAACAGCTCTGCCCCCGTCACCGAAGTGACGGGGGCAGAGCCTGCAATAGTTTGTGCTCGGGCAATCAGCCCCGAGCGACCTTGCCTGCCTTCAGGCAGGAGGTGCACACGTTGACCTTACGGGTGTTACCCGGGGCAACCTCGGTACGAACAGACTGAATGTTCGGGTTCCAGCGACGATTGGTACGCCGGTGCGAGTGCGAGACCGACTTACCGAAGCCGGGCCCCTTGGCGCATACGTCGCAGACGGCAGCCATAGTCGCGAACTCCTTGTTAGAAATGAATATTGAAGTGGTTACCCTACACGGTAGGGCAGCCAGAATTACAATCCGAATATACTCGACTTCGAACCGATCCTTGACCGCTCACTGTGCAGTCGAACGTGAAAACAGTCAATCCGCAACAAACAAAGTGCAGCATTATTTCGTGTAGCCCGTTCGAGGCAACCGTGTAAGAGTAACCGCTTCCGGCCCGAATGGCCAAACCGCCCGGTAATGACGGTTGCGCAGAAGCGTCGGACTACCCTCGACTGCACCGATCACCGATCTCTTTTTCATCGTCAGTCTTTCCATCGTCTGTCTGTCCATCGTGGAGGGGAACCGTCAGTGGGGGAAGTGCAACGCGTCGCCGAAGAAGCGGAATCCGTCGCGGACGGACATCTGCTGCGGCGCTGGGCCCGCCGGGCGGTCGACAGCCTCCAGAAACGTCGCGGTGAGATCAACAGCCTCAACGTCTTTCCCATCCCTGATTCGGATACCGGCACCAACCTGTTGTTCACGATGCGGGCCGCGCTCGATTCCGCCGAGACGATCGAGGACGACGTCCGCAGTGCAGGCCGCGTCGCGAACGCGCTGGCTCGGGGCGCGGTGTCCGGTGCACGGGGTAATTCCGGAGTGATCCTCTCCCAGGTGATCCGGGGTATCGCGGAGAGCGTTCAAGGCGAGCACATCGACGGCCGTAGCTTTGCGAACTCACTGACCACGGCGACGGGGCTGGCTTCTCGGGCTGTCTCCGATCTGGTGGAAGGCACCATCGTCACGGTTCTGCGCGCGTCGGGTGAGGCAGCGCAGGAGTGCGTCGACACCAGGACGCCGAGCGGCGAGGATCTTGCTTCCGTGGTTGCCGCCGCTGCCGATGCGGCTGCGATCGCGCTGAACAAGACCCCGGAGCAACTGGACGTTCTGGCGTCGGCCGGGGTGGTCGATGCCGGGGGATTCGGTCTGGTTCTGATCCTCGACGCTTTTGTCGAGGTGGTGACCGGGAAGTCGCAGGTTCGCGAGGATCTGGGGACGCCGGACCCGAGGTCGAGCGCAGTTGTCGACGTCAGCGCATTCGATCACGATTGGGCTCACAAGAGCCCGATCGAATGTGGTGATCACTCGGAACAGGATTTCGAGGTCATGTACCTCGTCGACGACTCGGACGACGATCGCATGACGGCGCTGCGCACGCGACTGTCCGTCCTCGGAGATTCGACGGTCATCGTCAGCGACGGCTTCGGTGGCTGGTCGGTGCACGTGCATTGCTGCGATGCCGGTGCAGCCGTGGAAGCCGGCCTCGAAGCCGGGAAGGTCCACGGTATTCGCATCAGCAGTTTTCTCGTCGACGAACGCGACCAGTTGGTGGCACGGGCGGAGAGGCGATTCCCGGGTGCCGGTGCCCGCGGCGTTCTGGCCGTCGTCGCCGGTGAGAGTGCGGCGGCGTTGTTCGAGAGTGAGGGTGCGACGGTTCTTCGGTGCGACGACGCGCCGGTGACACGTGCGCAACTGCTCGGCCGCATTCGTCAGATGGAGCGAAGTGAAGTTCTGGTGCTGCCGAACGGAGCCTTGACGGCTCAGGAACTGGTCGCAGTCAGTGCCGCTGCACGCGATCCGCTTCACCAGGTTCTGCTGCTGTCGACATCGTCGATGGTTCAGGGCTTGGCCGCACTTGCCGTTCACGACGCTCAACGCAACGTCGCCGACGACGGCTTCACGATGTCCGAGGCGGCGGCTGCGACGCGCTGGGGATCATTGCGAATTGCGGTCGAGCGTTCGCTGACGTACGTCGGGACGTGTGATCCGGGTGACGCGATCGGTCTGATGGGGCACGAGGTGGTGCTCATCGGTCCCGACGTCGCGGAGTCGAGTGCGCGACTGGTCGACCTCGCGCTCGGATCCGGTGGCGAACTCGTGACCCTACTCATGGGCGCCGACGCGCCGGACGACCTGGCCGGGCAGCTCGAGGCGCACGTCATCGCGCACCATCCGGGCGTCGACGTGCTCGTCTATCAGGGTGATCAGCCGGGTGACCTGTTCCAGTTGGGTGTGGAGTGATCGAATCGGGTCTGTCGGTGACTACTGATATACGAACACATGTGCTTACCGCGACACTGTGCTGGAGGAACTGATGGCGACGCTCGCCGACCCACTCGATCGGCTGCTGGGAAAGAAGACCGCGGACGCGCTCGACGAGGCATTCGAGATTCGGACGGTCGAGGACCTGCTGCGTCACTACCCACACCGGTACGCGTCGGCAGGCAAGGAACTTGCCGAGAAGGAGCCGCCCGAAGGTGAGCACATCACCATCATCGCGCGGGTGGCGTCGGCGGCGGTCGTGAAGATGAAGAACCGTCCGGGGCAGATGTTGCGAGTATCGCTCGCGACTGATTCGCAGACCGTCGACGTCACGTTCTTCAACCCGCAGAAGGTGCGGCACGTCATCAAGCCCGGCGTGCGCGCGATGTTCTCCGGGACGGTGAAGTACTTCCGCGGCAAGTGGTCTCTCACCCACCCGAGCTACCTGATTCTCCCGGAACCTCGTGTCGGCGAGGAGGATTCGGTAGTTCCGCTTGCATCCATCAAGGGGGCCGGTGACCTTGCCGGTCTGGCTCGCGCAAACCAGGATCCCGGCGCCGAACTCGACCTGTCCGTCTTCGACCGCGCATTGATCCCGCTGTACCCGGCGACCCGCGAGGTCGAGAGCTGGACCATCATGCGGTGCGTGCGGCAAGTGCTCGACCAACTCGATCCGATCGAGGAGCCGTTGCCCGCCGAGACTCGGGCCGAGCACGGATTCATCGGTTTGGACGAGGCGCTGCGTACCGTTCACCTCCCGGATACCAAGGAGGACATCGAACGATCTCAGGATCGTCTGCGTTTCGACGAGGCGCTGTCTCTGCAGTTGGTTCTCGCGATGCGTCGTCACGACAATTCCGAGCGTGTGGCACCGGCCTGCGCTCCGGTTGCCGGCGGGATCGCGGACCAGTTCGAGGAGATGCTCCCGTTCACTCTGACGGAGGGACAGCAAGCAGTCGCGGAGGAGATCTCCAGCGACCTCGCTCGCCCACACCCGATGAGCCGGCTTCTTCAGGGCGAGGTCGGGTCAGGCAAGACCATCGTGGCTCTGCGCGCGATGCTGCAGGTCGTCGACGCCGGTTATCAGTGCGCGTTGCTCGCACCGACCGAGGTCCTGGCAAATCAGCACGCGCGATCACTGCGCAAGATGATGGGCCCGCTGGCCGCAGGCGGTGAACTCGGTTCGGCCGAACATTCCACCCGTATCGCCCTTCTGACCGGCTCGCTGCCTGTCGCTGCGAAGCGCGCAGCGCTGCTCGAAGCCGTGACCGGCGATGCCGGGATCGTCATCGGTACCCATGCGCTCATCCAGGACAACGTGGAGTTCTTCAACCTCGGCATGGTTGTCGTCGACGAGCAGCACCGCTTCGGCGTCGAGCAACGTGATCAGTTGCGATCACGTGCCCGTGAAGGTCTGAGTCCGCATCTGCTGGTGATGACGGCAACGCCGATTCCGCGAACCATCGCCATGACGGTGCTCGGCGACCTCGAGGTCTCGACTCTGCGGGAACTACCGCGTGGGCGAACCCCGATCAAGAGCAGCGTCGTGCCCGCGAAGCAGAAGCCGCAGTGGGTGGATCGCGCATGGGAACGAATCCGTGAGGACGTTGCCGCTGGCCGTCAGGCGTATGTCGTGTGCTCACGCATCGGCGACGGTGAGCAGGGTGCCGGTGAGGACCAGTTCACCGAGGAGAAACAGCCCGAGACCAAGTCGGCAGTCGACGTCTTCGAAGAGCTGTCGAGTGGCCCGCTGGCTGATCTGCGAGTCGGGTTGCTGCACGGTCGACTGCCTTCCGACGAAAAAGACGTCGTGATGAGCGCGTTCAACGTCGGTGACATCGACGTCCTCGTCTGTACGACTGTCGTCGAAGTCGGTGTGGACGTTCCGAATGCGACGGTGATGGTGATCGTCGACGCCGAGCGGTTCGGCGTCAGTCAGCTCCATCAGCTGCGCGGACGAGTCGGTCGAGGCAAGCACCAGGGGCTGTGCATCCTCGTCACCGGAAGCAATCCCGGCGGACCGGCGTACGAGCGGCTCTCGGCGGTGGCAGCGACCAACGACGGGTTCGAACTGGCGCAACTCGACCTCGCGACCAGACGTGAAGGAGACATTCTCGGTGCGGCGCAGTCGGGCACAACCTCGAATCTGAGACTGCTTTCCCTCATGGCCCACGGAGACATCCTCGAGTCCGCCAGGGAGTTCGCTCAGGGAATCGTCGACTCCGATCCGTCGCTCGAGGATCATCCCGCCCTCGCTTCCATGGTGACCGCTGCCCTGGACTCCGACCGGATCGAGTACCTCGAGAAGTCGTGACGGGTATGACGACAAGCTGAAATCGAATAGCACGAGGACCACCGGGTTGGTTTCTCGATTCAGTCCGAAATATGAGACTCCGCATGTAGACGCAAGATGAAATCGGGGTAGTTTTCTCGAATGTTCTCCAAAGTGCTCGTCGCGAACCGCGGCGAAATTGCGATCCGTGCCTTCCGCGCCGCCTACGAACTAGGTGCCGGAACCGTCGCGGTGTTCCCGTACGAGGATCRGAACTCGATCCACCGGCTCAAGGCAGACGAGAGCTACCAGATCGGGGAGAAGGGTCACCCCGTTCGGGCGTATCTCTCAGTCGAGGAAATCGTCGCCGCCGCCAAGAGTGCCGGAGCCGACGCCATCTACCCCGGTTACGGCTTCCTTTCCGAGAACCCGGATCTGTCGGCGGCGTGCGCCGAGGCAGGCATCAAGTTCGTCGGCCCGTCCGCCGAGATCCTCGAGTTGACCGGAAACAAGGCTCGGGCCATCGCAGCGGCAAAGGCCGCCGGTCTCCCCGTGCTCGCGTCCTCGGAGCCGTCAGCGGACATCGACGAGTTGCTCGCGGCCGCCGAGGACATGACCTTCCCGATCTTCGTCAAGGCCGTTGCCGGCGGTGGTGGACGCGGAATGCGCCGCGTTGCGGAGCGCTCACAGCTCAAGGAATCGATCGAAGCCGCAGCGCGCGAAGCGGAATCGGCTTTCGGCGATTCGACGGTCTTCCTCGAGCAGGCCGTCATCGACCCCCGGCACATCGAAGTGCAGATCCTCGCCGACGAGCAGGGCAACGTCATCCACCTCTTCGAGCGTGACTGCTCGCTGCAGCGTCGCCACCAGAAGGTGATCGAGCTTGCTCCGGCGCCCAATCTCTCGGAAGAGTTGCGCGCCAAGATCTGTGCCGACGCCGTCGCGTTCGCGAAGGAGATCGGGTATACGTGCGCGGGCACCGTCGAGTTCCTCCTCGACAAGCGCGGCAATCACGTCTTCATCGAGATGAACCCGCGAATTCAGGTGGAGCACACCGTCACCGAAGAAGTGACGGACGTTGACCTGGTCCAGTCGCAGCTCAAGATCGCGTCCGGTTCGACGCTTGCAGAGCTTGGTTTGTCACAGGACACGATCAAGCTTCGCGGCGCGGCGCTGCAGTGCCGCATCACGACCGAGGATCCGGCCAACGGATTCCGCCCGGACACGGGCCGCATCACCGCGTACCGCACCCCGGGCGGAGCCGGTATCCGCCTGGACGGCGGCGCCACGCTCGGAGCCGAGGTCGGCGCGTACTTCGACTCGATGCTGGTCAAGCTCACCTGCCGTGGTCGTGACCTCGAAGCCGCTGTCGCGAGGGCTCGCCGCGCGGTCACCGAGTTCCGCATTCGTGGCGTCTCGACCAACATTCCGTTCTTGCAGGCGGTTCTCGACGACCCGGACTTCCGTGCTGGACGCGTGACGACCTCCTTCATCGAGGAACGTCCTCAGCTGCTGACTCTGCGTTCTTCGGCAGACCGCGGCACGAAGATCCTGACCTACCTCGCGGATGTCACTGTCAACAAGCCTCACGGTGAGCGGCCCTCGGCGGTGTACCCGCAGGACAAGCTGCCCAAGATCGATCTTTCGACGCCTCCTCCTGCCGGTAGCCGTCAGCGCCTGCTCGAACTCGGACCCGAAGGTTTTGCGAAGGCACTGCGTGAGCAGAAGGCCGTCGGCGTCACCGACACCACCTTCCGTGACGCGCACCAGTCGTTGTTGGCCACGCGAGTTCGAACCAGCGGACTGCTCGGAGTAGCCGGGCACGTTGCGCGGTTGACGCCGGAACTGCTCTCGATCGAAGCCTGGGGCGGCGCGACCTATGATGTGGGACTTCGCTTCCTGCACGAGGATCCGTGGTACCGGCTCGCCGCACTCCGCGAGGCGATCCCGAACATCTGCCTTCAGATGCTTCTTCGCGGCCGAAACACCGTGGGCTACACGCCGTATCCCGAAAAGGTCACGCGCGCATTCGTTCAGGAAGCCACCGACACCGGTATCGACATCTTCCGAATCTTCGACGCGCTCAACAACGTCGACCAGATGCGGCCTGCCATCGACGCGGTGCGTGAGACCGGAACGGCCCTCGCGGAGGTGGCGCTGAGCTACACCGGTGATCTGTCGGATCCGAACGAAACTCTGTACACGCTCGACTACTACCTGAAGTTGGCCGAAGAGATCGTCGATGCCGGCGCTCACGTGCTCGCGATCAAGGACATGGCAGGCCTGCTGCGCGCGCCGGCAGCTACCAAGCTGGTGACGGCGCTACGCAGCAACTTCGATCTGCCGGTTCACGTTCACACGCACGACACTCCCGGTGGACAGCTGGCCACGTACTTCGCAGCGTGGCAGGCGGGCGCCGACGCAGTCGACGGTGCTTCCGCGGCACTGGCCGGAACCACCAGCCAGCCTGCGCTCTCGGCCATCGTCGCCGCTGCCGCGCACTCCGAGTTCGACACCGGACTGAACCTGCAGAACGTGTGCGACCTCGAGCCGTACTGGGAGGCGCTGCGAAAGGTGTACGCGCCGTTCGAATCCGGATTGCCGGCGCCGACGGGTCGCGTGTACACGCACGAGATTCCGGGAGGCCAGCTCTCCAACCTCCGGACGCAGGCCGTTGCTCTCGGTCTCGGCGACCGGTTCGAAGAGGTCGAAGCCAAGTACGCCGACGCGGACCGCATGCTCGGGCATCTTGTGAAGGTGACGCCGTCGTCGAAGGTCGTCGGCGACCTCGCGCTCCATCTTGTCGGTGCCGGTGTGCCTTCGGAGGAGTTCGCCGCAGATCCGGCGAAGTTCGACATTCCCGACTCCGTGGTGGGCTTCCTGCGCGGTGAACTCGGTACGCCTCCCGGTGGTTGGCCGGAACCGTTCCGCAGCAAGGCACTCGAAGGACGTGGCCAGGCCAAGCCGGAAGCGACGTTGTCCGCTGAGGACGAGGTGCTGCTAGAGGGCTCGTCGAAGGACCGTCAGGCGACGCTGAACCGTCTGCTGTTCCCCGGCCCGACAAAGGAATTCCTCGAACACCGCGAGAAGTACGGTGACACGTCGCGGCTTTCGGCAAACCAGTTCTTCTACGGTTTGCGGCGCGGCGACGAGCACCGGGTCGAGTTGGCTCCCGGCGTGGAGCTGATCATCGGTCTCGAGGCGATCTCCGAGCCCGACGAGCGCGGCTACCGCACTGTCATGTGCATCCTGAACGGCCAGCTGCGCCCGGTCTCGATCCGCGATCGCTCCATTGCCAGTGACGTACCGGTGGCGGAGAAGGCCGACAAGAACAACCCGGGCCACGTGGCTGCACCGTTCGCGGGCGTCGTGACGCTCGCGGTCAAGGAAGGCCAGAAGATCGAGGCCGGCGACACCGTGGCCACGATCGAAGCGATGAAGATGGAAGCGGCGATCACCTCGCCGCGCGCCGGCGTCGTCTCGCGGATCGCGATCAGCGCCGTCCAACAGGTCGAGGGCGGAGACCTGCTGGTAGTCGTCTCGACGGGGGAGAGCGCCGCAGAGTGACACGCATCATCTCGGGACTCGCGGGCGGTCGACGCCTGCGAGTCCCGCCGAGCGGCACCCGTCCGACGTCGGATCGGGTTCGTGAGGCGCTGTTCAGTGCTCTCGAAGCGCGCATCGATCTCGAAGGGTGCGCGGTTCTCGACCTCTTTGCGGGTTCGGGTGCTCTCGGCCTCGAGGCGCTCTCGCGGGGAGCCGAGCACGTTGTTCTCGTGGAATCCGATGCCAAGGCTGCTGCCGTCATCAAGGCGAACATCGGCACTGTCGCGTTGCCGGGGGCGACGGTTCGCGCCGCTCCGGTTGCGGCCGTGGTCTCGGGTCCGAGTGCGCGTGAATACGACATCGTGATCGCGGACCCACCGTATGCGGTAACCGACGAGGCCGTCGTGTCCATGCTCGCTGATCTGCAGGCCAACAAATGGGTGGTGGAGGGCACGATCGTGGTACTCGAACGATCGTCGCGCTCCCCGGAGACCGTGTGGCCTCAGGGCTACGAGCCGATCAAGGCCAAGAACTACGGTGAAGCCCGCATCGAGCTGGCCACCTGCTACGGTCTGGACTCATGACTGGCGCCGTCTGCCCCGGATCCTTCGACCCTGTGACCAACGGTCACCTCGACGTAATCGGAAGAGTTGCTGCGCAATTCGACGAGGTCGTGGTCACCGTGCTGATCAACAAGAGCAAGCGTGGCATGTTCACGATCGACGAGCGGATCGAGATGCTCGAAGACGCGACGAGCCACCTGCCCAACGTTCGCGTCACGTCGTGGCACGGATTGTTGGTCGACTACGCGAAACAAGAAGGACTCAGCGCGATCGTCAAGGGTCTGCGCGGCGCGAACGACTTTGATTACGAGCTGCAGATGGCTCAGATGAATCAGAAGCTCACGGGCGTCGACACGCTCTTCGTTGCCACGAACCCGACCTACAGCTACCTGTCGAGTTCTCTGGTGAAGGAAGTTGCGACCTTCGGCGGCGACGTCTCCGACATGCTCCCGGCCAAGGTGCATTCTCGGCTACTCGCGCGTATCGCCGAACGAGCAGCCGAAAACAGCTGATCCCCGACACACCGACCACGACGACACCCCGTTGGCCGTTCTTCCGGCAAACTTGGACAGGAACGGGCACAGGTCCGAGTGGACCGGTGACGATGTGGGCCGATTTCGGCCGGTAGAGATTGGGGTTGCTTGTGTACCGCGTATTCGAGGCACTGGACGAACTGGTCGCAATTGTCGAAGAGGCGCGCGGTGTTCCCATGACCGCAGGGTGTGTTGTGCCTCGCGGTGACGTACTCGAGCTACTCGACGACGTCCGGGACGCAATTCCGAGTGAGCTGGACGACGCTCAGGACGTCCTCGATCATCGCGACAAATTGGTCGGTGACGCGCGAGCAAACGCCGAGAAGACAGTCAGCAGCGCCAATGCCGAGGCAACCTCGACTGTCGAGAACGCACGCGACGACGCCGACCGGATTCTGTCCGATGCCAAGGCTCAGGCCGATCGCATGGTTGCCGAAGCACGCGCGCACGCCGATCAGTTGGTCGAGGACGCCGAAGCAGAAGCGGAACGGACCGTCACCGACGGCCGTCGTGAGTACGAGGCCGTCACCGGACGGGCGCGTGCCGAGGCCGATCGGATGATCGAGTCCGGCCAGGCCTCGTACGAACATTCAGTGGCGGAGGGAACGGCGGAGCAGGCTCGTCTGGTGTCGCAGACCGAGGTTGTCCAGTCAGCTCACGCGGAATCCGCGCGAGTGATCGACGCCGCTCATGCCGAGTCCGACAGGATGCGTTCGGAGTGTGACCTGTACGTGGACACCAAGTTGGCCGAGTTCGAAGAGTTCCTCACCGGAACGGTTCGATCGGTCGGGCGTGGTCGTCAACAGCTTCGAACAGGTTCGGGAGTCCCCGACTACCAGGACGACGATCGTCGTTCGGAGCGTCGTCGCTAGAGCGAACGAGACAGTCGAGGGTGGGTCGTCCGATATGGGGCGGCCCACTTTTTCGTGGACGGAATTGGGATTTGCGTTGTAGCTGCCGTATTGTGGAGTGGTTGCCCATACCAGTTTCAACAGTTAGGTGAGTTCTCTTTGTCAACGCATCGTCGTAGTTCGTCGCATCAGTCAAGTGATGCGGGATTTTTGCTGGACACGGTCAAGCTCGGTCGTCGTCCAGGGTCGATGCGTACCGTCGAGAGAACAATTCAGTCCCCGAACCGTATCGGTCTCGATCTGATCGCGATCGAAGCGGGCGCGGACATAGATCTCGATCTTCGTCTCGAAGCAGTGTCCGAAGGCGTTCTCGTCACCGGAAACGTGCACGCACCCACCAAGGGTGAATGCTCGCGGTGCCTTGAACCTTTCACCGACACCGTGGACATCTATCTCACGGAGTTGTTCGCTTACCCGGACAGCACCACCGAGGAGACGACGGAAGAGGGAGAGGTCTACGCGGTCGAAGACGACGAAATCGACCTCGAACCGGTCATCGTCGATGCAGTCGGTCTGGCGCTTCCGCTCCAGCCTCTGTGCAGTGACGATTGCCTGGGATTGTGCTCAGAATGTGGCATTCGCCTGGCGATTGCGGAATCTGGGCATGGGCATGACATACTTGATCCTCGCTGGGCTGGTCTCGCGGCCAAATTTGGCGTGGAATCAAACACCAGCGAAAATCTTGTGATCACCGAAGCCGAGGAGAAGTAGAAGTGGCTGTCCCCAAGCGCAAAATGTCGCGATCCAACACGCGGTCGCGTCGTAGCCAGTGGAAGACCACTGTGCCCACCCTCGTTACCTGCCCCAACCGTGGCTGTGGCGAGCAGACCCTTCCCCACATCGCATGCCCGTCATGCGGTACTTACAAGGGCCGCCAGGTAACCGCTGCTGTCTAGTTCTCCCCGGAGAAAGACTATGACGAGCGAAAATACAGTTTCAGCCGCCGGCGGCGAGGGCAATCACGACAAGCTCCTCGCCGCTGTCGGCGTAGATATAGAGCCCGGTCTTCTGACCCTGGCTCTCACGCACCGCTCGTACGCGTACGAGAATGGCGGTCTGCCCACGAACGAGCGCCTCGAATTTCTCGGGGATTCCGTTCTCGGCGTCACGGTGACCGAAAATCTTTATCTGTCCCACCCTGACAAATCCGAAGGTGATCTGGCGAAGATTCGTGCCAGCGTGGTCAACATGCATGCACTCGCCGAGGTTGCCAGGACTCTGGGTGAAGGTGGACTCGGAGCTCACCTGCTGCTGGGTAAGGGCGAGGAAATGACGGGCGGCCGTGACAAGCCGTCCATCCTCGCCGACGGTATGGAGTCGATTCTCGGCGCCATACACCTGCAGCACGGCATCGATACTGCGAGACGTGTTGTTCTCGATCTGTTCGACGATCTACTCACTCGCGCACCGCTTCTCGGCGCGGGTCTGGATTGGAAGACGAGTCTGCAGGAACTGACCGCAGAACACGGTGCCGGAGTTCCCGTCTACGAGATCACCGCTACCGGACCCGATCACGACAAGGAATTCACGGCCACAGTTCTCATCAGTGGCAAGCCCTTGGGCGTCGGTGTCGGTCGTTCCAAGAAGGAAGCCGAGCAGAAGGCAGCAAGTTCGGCATGGAAGACGATGTCGGAGAATGCCGCTGCTAGCGCAGTCGCTGCTGACAACCCGTCTGATCTCGCCGGCTGAGTTCACTCTTGCCTGAGCTTCCCGAAGTCGAAGTCGTTCGCCGCGGCCTACAGTCTCATGCTGTAGGTGCGGCGATCGAGGCCGTCGAGGTCCTCCATCCCCGCGCGATCAGGCGCCACATTCTCGGTTCCGAGGACTTGATCGGCCAACTCACCGGGCAGACCATCGCTTCGGCAGAGCGTCGCGGCAAGTATCTGTGGCTGGTTCTCGAGCCTGCCGGTGTCGGACTGGTGGTTCATCTCGGGATGAGCGGACAGATGTTGGTCCAACCCCCGACAGTCGACTGGGAAAAGCACCTACGCATTCGGTTGGCCCTCGATTCCGGGGCTGATCTTCGATTCGTCGACCAGCGGACCTTCGGTGGCTGGTCGATTTCACCTCTCGTCGAGGTCGACGGAACGATGCTGCCCGAGTCGGTGGCGCACATCGCTCGCGATCCCATGGATGCTGCGTTCGATCTCGAATCCGTCGTGAAAGTCCTGCGGGGCAAGCACACCGAGATCAAGCGGGCGATTCTCGACCAGACAGTGGTCTCCGGAATCGGAAACATCTATGCCGACGAATCATTGTGGCGTGCAAAGATTCACGGCAACCGAATCGCCGAATCGCTCACCAGGCCCAAACTTCGAGAACTGTTGACCGCGGCGCACTCGGTGATGGGCGAGGCGCTCGATCAGGGCGGTACGTCCTTCGACGCGCTGTACGTGAACGTCAACGGGGAATCGGGCTACTTCGACCGGTCGCTGTCGGCGTACGGGCAGGAGAATCTTCCGTGCCCGCGATGCGGCGCGCCGATCAAGCGTGAGAAGTTCATGAATCGATCGTCGTTCAGTTGCCCGCGGTGTCAGCCGACCCCGAGGGCACGGCGAATCGCCTAGGTCTCCGCCCCTTCGGTTCGGCGGAGTGGCAAGATTGCGTCATGGCTGAACAGACTCCAGACAACACTGCAACCGCCCCAGCTCACACGGAGCTTTGGGTGGAACGCACAGGAACCCGCCTCTACACCGGCAAGAGTTCGCGTGGCGCAGAGGTTCTCATCGGCTCCGAATCGGTGCCAGGAGTCTTCACGCCCGGCGAACTCCTCAAAATTGCACTGGCTGCATGCACCGGGATGAGCTCAGACTTCCCGATCTCTCGCCGCCTCGGTGACAACTACGACGCGACGGTTCGAGTGTCCGGTGCCGCCGATCGTGAAAACGAGGTCTACCCGCAGCTCGACGAGGTTCTCGAACTCGACCTCAGTGAGTTGGATGCCGAAGCGCAGCAGCGCCTCATCACTCTCGTCGAGCGTTCCGTCGACAAGGTGTGCACGGTGGGGCGCACTCTCAAGGCCGGAACCAAGGTCACGCTGTCGTTCGACACGGAAGCCTGATGTCCCGCGCCGGCAGTGTTGTCGCTGCGATCGCACTGGGTTCCGTTGTGGCGGTGAGTGCTCCGGCACAGGCATCGGTCCCGGCCGACGGCTCGGACGGTGGTTGCGGCAAATGGACGTCGAGCGTCGTGACGACTGGTGCCGGAATGCTCGAGAATCTCGAATTCGACGGCAGCGGATCGATGGTGTTGTCGCAGTCGGCTCTGATCGGGCCGGGTGCACTGCTGAAAGTGGCGCCGGACGGAACACGGACAACTTTGGTCGGTGATGTCACCGGACCTGGAGGGCTGGTCGCGCGTGACGGTTCCGTGTACTTCACCACGGGCAACTCGACTGTCTCGGGTCTGTTCGGAATCGCCGACGGCAGCCTTCGTAAGGTCGACGTCGCAGACGGATCGGTGACAACGATTGCCGACGGTCTGGTGATGCCGAACGGGCTTGTGCCGCTGGACGGTAACCGTTTCCTCACAGCTCGCACCCTGACCCGGCCGGGGCTCACGGTCATCGACAGTGACGGAACCAGTTCGATCGTTCGTGAGGATCTCGGCACCGTCGACGGCCTCGCACGCTCCGGTTCGACGATCTACGTGACGACCACTTTCGACATGGTGACCGCGGTCCACGTCCTCGACGCACACGATCTGGGCGGGCCGGTGCGAACGATCACGCTCCCCGGGTTCGGTCCGGCAAACATGGCGGACGATCTGACCGTCGGACCGGACGGCGCGTTGTACGTCGCATTCAATGTCGGCGGCAAAGTTGTTCGCGTCGATCCGGATTCGGGATCTTCGTGTGAGATCGCCTCGGGTCTGCCGTTCACATCCGCGGTGAAGTTCGGTGCCGGCCCGGGCTGGGACCCCAACTCGCTCTACACCACCGGTTTCCTCGGCGACGTCCACCGTCTCGAACGTGTGGCGGGCTGAACGTCATGACTGAGACACCGCCTGTGCGGTTGACGGCGTGGGTTCACGGATATGTTCAGGGCGTCGGGTTCCGGTGGTGGACCAGGGCCCGCGCCCTCGAACTCGGGTTGATCGGATATGCGTCGAATCAGCGTGACGGTCGAGTGCTCGTCGTGGCGGAAGGCGAACGCACGCAGCTCGAGAAATTGTTGGAGTTGCTTCGCTCGGGAACAACACCGGGCACGGTGGATCTCGTGGTCGACAGCTGGGACCCCGCCAGGGGCGACCTGACAGGGTTCGTCGAACGCTGACCGGTTTGGCGGTAAAGTTTCCCCCCATGCACCTCAAGAGTCTGACACTCAAGGGATTCAAATCCTTTGCGTCGGCAACGACTCTTCGGTTCGAGCCGGGGATCACCTGTGTCGTCGGGCCGAACGGCTCGGGTAAATCCAACGTCGTCGATGCGTWGACCTGGGTGATGGGCGAGCAGGGCGCCAAGGCTCTGCGCGGCGGCAAGATGGAAGACGTCATCTTTGCCGGCACCTCCGGCCGCGCGCCGCTGGGCCGCGCCGAGGTGACCTTGACCATCGACAACGCCGACGGCGCGCTCCCGATCGAGTACTCCGAGGTGTCGATCACGCGCCGGATGTTCCGCGACGGCGCGGGGGAGTACGAGATCAACGGCTCGTCCTGCCGTCTGATGGACGTCCAGGAACTGCTCAGCGACTCCGGTATCGGCCGCGAAATGCATGTCATCGTCGGGCAGGGACGGCTCGCCGCGATCCTCGAATCCCGCCCCGAGGATCGACGCGCCTTCATCGAAGAAGCCGCGGGAGTCCTCAAACATCGCCGCCGCAAGGAAAAAGCGGTACGCAAGCTCGATTCCATGCAGGCCAATCTCGCTCGACTCAGTGACCTCACCGCGGAACTGCGTCGGCAACTCAAACCGCTGGGACGCCAGGCCGAGGTTGCTCGGCGAGCACAGACGGTCCAGGCTGACCTGCGTGATGCCAAGATGCGGCTGGCCGCTGACGACCTGGTGACCCGTCGAACCCAACTGAACGACCAGGCGCAGGACGAGAAAGCGGCCCGCGAACAGCACAACGAGGTGGCGTCCGCGCTCGACGAGGCCAACCTCGAACTCGGGCGCCAGGAGCAAGCTCTCGCTCGTCTGACTCCGGGATCGGAAGCGGCAGCGCAGAGTTGGTTCCAGCTCTCCGCGCTTGCCGAACGAGTCAACGCCACCGTGCGCATCGCCCGCGAGCGTGCACGACATCTCGACTCCGAACCCGTCGGCAACCGCGGCCAGGACCCGGACGAGATGGAAGCGCGCGCCGAACGTCTTGCGGCCGAGGAGGCCGAACTCCTCGAAGGCGTCGAAATCGCGCGAGCGGCGTCGGAAGCTGCTCGGGACCAGCTGGCAGCCACCGAAGATGCTGCAGCAGAAGCGGAACGGGCGCACATGGCGGAAGTTCGTGCCGTCGCCGACCGCCGTGAAGGTCTTGCTCGACTCTCCGGTCAGGTCGACACTTTGCGTACCCGCGTCGAATCCGTCGACGCGGAAGTTTCGCGACTGACCGAGGCCATCGACGAGGCTCGTCTGCGTGGGGATGCCGCACAAGCCGAGTTCGACACGGTGCAGGAAAGCATCGGGGACCTCGACGCCGGTGAAGTAGGCCTCGACACCAATCATGAACGCGCCGTCGAAGCTCTCGAGATGATCGACGCACGTGTCGAAGAACTTCGTGAGGAAGAAAAGACGAGCGGGCAACGCATAGCTTCGCTCCGTGCGCGCGTCGAGGCGCTGTCGATGGGCTTGCAGCGCAAGGACGGTGGCGGCTGGCTGCTCGAACATCGGCGCGACGACGGCATCACCTCGCTGGTCGGATTGATTCACGTCGAACCCGGCTACGAAGCTGCCATCGCTGCCGCGATGGGGCCGGCGGCGGACGCCGTCGTGGCGCAGTCGCTGGACTCTGCTCGCTCCGCTGTTGCAGCGCTGGCCGATCAGGACGGTGGGCGTGCGTCGCTGATCGTGAGCGGTGAACCGGTGATCAAACGCGAGGCCGAGATCGCACCGGGCAGTCGTCCTGCCGTCGACGTCATCGACTGCCCTGACGAGTTGCGTGCGGGGTTGACCGCAATACTCGATGGCGTTGTCCTGGTCGAGACCCTCGAGGACGCGATTCGAGTTGTTGCTGACCACAAGGGAATTCGTGCAGTGACCCGTTCCGGCGATCTGCACGGTTCGGGGTGGATGATCGGTGGCTCGGATCGGCAACCCAGCACGCTGGAGGTACAGGCGGCGATCGACGCGTCAGCAGCGGAACTGGCGGCAACGGAGAGCCGATCCGAGGAACTCGACGCGGCGCTGTCCGGCGCTCTGGCCGAACAGGCCGCTCGACGCGAGACCGCGGAGCAGACTTTGGCGGCGCTCAACGAGTCGGACGCCGCCATGTCCGCCATTTACGAGCAGTTGGGCAGATTGGGGCAGGCAGCACGAGTCGCCCACGCGGAATCCGAGGGGTTGACCGCCCAGCGAGTGCGTGCCGAGGAGGGCCGCGGTGAGTCGCTGACAAAGCTGGCGGACCTGGAAGAACGTCTGCGTGTGGCCGAAACCGACGGCAGTGCACCGGGACACGGTGCGGAATCGACCGCTGCCGATCGCGAAATGGCCGCAGCAGCGCTGGCCGAAGTGCGCATAGTCGAAATGGATGCTCGCCTTGCCGTGCGCACCGCCGAAGAACGTGCGGAATCCGTACGCGGAAAGGCTGATTCGCTTCGCCGCGCCGCTGCTGCCGAACGAGAGGCACGAATTCGCGCCGAGCGGGCTCTGCGCGCCAGAGCGCACGCTGCGGAGGTTGCAGCTGCCGTCGCCGAGTCGGGGCAGCGCGTGGCGGCCGAACTCGAGGCCGTCGTCGCTGCAGCTCTTGCTCATCGCGACGAGTTGGCTCGGGCCCGCTCCGAGTGCACGGCCAAGCTGGATCAGGTCCGCGAGATCGTCCGGGCACTGGCCGGACAGCTCGCTTCACTCACCGACGCTGTCCATCGCGACGAGGTTGCGAAGGCTCAGGCAGCGCTGCGCATCGAACAACTCGAGGAGTCGATCCTCGATCAGTACGGTATCGGCCTCGATGATCTGATCGCCGAGTACGGACCCGACGTCGAACTGCCGCCGACCGCTCTCGAAATCGAGGAGTACGAGCAGGCCAAGGAGCGCGGCGAGCAGGTAACCGCCCCCGCTCCGCTTCCGTACGATCGTGCGACTCAGGAACGGCGCGCGAAGCGGGCGGAGAAAGACCTCGCCACCCTCGGCAAGGTCAATCCGCTGGCGCTCGAGGAATTCGCAGCTCTCGAGGAGCGGTATACCTTCCTCTCCACTCAGCTCGAAGACGTCAAGACCGCACGCAAGGACCTTCTTGCTGTGGTCGCAGACGTGGACGCACGAATTCTGCAGGTGTTCACCGAGGCCTATGCCGACGTCGAGCGTGAGTTCGTGGGCGTGTTCGAGAAATTGTTCCCCGGGGGAGAAGGACGACTGGTTCTCACCGATCCGTCGGACATGCTGACCACAGGCATCGAAGTCGAGGCGCGTCCGCCCGGTAAGAAGGTCAAGCGGTTGTCGTTGCTGTCAGGCGGCGAGAAGTCCTTGACCGCGGTGGCCATGCTGGTCGCGATCTTCCGGRCACGCCCGTCCCCGTTCTACGTGATGGACGAGGTCGAGGCGGCGTTGGACGACACCAACCTGCGGCGGCTGATCGGACTCTTCGAACAATTGCGGGAGAAGTCGCAGTTGATCGTGATCACTCACCAGAAACCGACGATGGAAATCGCCGACGCGTTGTACGGAGTCAGCATGCGCGGCGACGGCATCACCACCGTGATTTCGCAGCGACTTCGCGGTCAAGACATGGCCTCGACGTAAGCCCTGCTCACTTTCCGGGTCGGAGCCTGAAACAATGGGCCGGTGACTACCCAGGCTTGGATCATCATCGCGGCTGTAGCGGCCGTACTACTCGTCGTTCTCGTTGCCGGATTCCTGCGCTACCGCAAGGGGCAGGTGTCGCTGAAGGCGCCCGAGACGAAGCCGGAGCTCGGCACCCCCGAGAAGGACAAGTCAGGCGGCTACAAGGCCGGCGGCGGGTTCAACTTCAGTCAAGGCTCGACGGCAACGGCGCCACCTCCGGTGGTTCCGACGCCGCCGGTCGCGGAGAAGCCGCCTGTCGTCGAAAAACCGGTCGTCGAAGAACCTGTTGCGGAGAAGCCGGCCGTCGTCGAGGAGCCGGTTGTCGATGAACCCGCTGTTGTCGAGGAACCGGTTGTCGAAGAGCCGGTAATCGAAAAGCCGGTCGTAGAAGAACCACCGGTAGCAGAACCTGTTGTCGAAGAACCTGTCGTTCCCGAACCTGTAGTCGTACCCGAGCCCGTCGTAGTTCCCGAACCTGTCGTAGTTCCCGAACCCGTCGAGCCTGCACCGCGCGTGCTGGACGAGATCGACCCGACCGAGGGTCGGTTGGACCGACTGCGCGGGCGCCTCTCCCGCTCGCAGTCAGCGGTCGGCAAGAGCTTGCTCGGTCTGCTCGGTGGCGGCGATCTGGACGAGGACTCGTGGGAAGAAGTCGAGGACACCCTTCTCATCGCAGACCTCGGCTCCGCGACCACGGAAAAGGTCGTCACGAAGCTTCGTGAGCAGATGGCGGCCCGCAGCGTCCGGACCGAGGCTGCCGCCCGCGCGCTCCTGCGTGAGGTGTTGATCGCCGAGCTGCGTCCCGAACTGGACCGCTCCATCCGCGCGTTGCCGCACGATGATCACCCGGCTGTTCTGCTCGTCGTCGGCGTCAACGGAACCGGCAAGACCACCACCACCGGCAAGCTGGCTCGCGTGCTCGTCGCCGACGGTCGTCGCGTCGTGCTCGGCGCCGCGGACACGTTCCGCGCGGCCGCTGCCGATCAGCTCCAGACGTGGGCCGAGCGTGTCGGCGCTGAAGTTGTTCGTGGCAAGGAGGGTGGCGATCCCGCTGCGATTGCCTTCGACGCGGTCTCTCGCGGCATCGCGGACGGCGTCGACGTGGTCCTCATCGACACCGCCGGCCGTTTGCACACCAAGACCGGTCTGATGGACGAGCTCGGCAAGGTCAAGCGGGTCATCGAGAAGAAGGCGTCGGTCGACGACGTTCTGCTGGTTCTCGATGCGACGGTCGGCCAGAACGGACTGGCGCAGGCTCGAGTGTTCGCGGAGGTCGTGGACATCACCGGCGTCGTACTGACCAAGCTGGACGGAACCGCCAAGGGCGGAATCGTCTTCCAGGTTCAGCATGAACTGGGTGTGCCGGTGAAGTTGGTCGGTCTCGGTGAAGGTGCCGACGACCTGGCGCCCTTCGAGCCGGGTGCGTTCGTCGACGCCCTGCTGGGCTGACGCCCCCGTGCGCCTTTTTGGTAGCGCGAACTACCGAAAAGGCGCACAGGGTCGGTAGAACCCCCTGGCGAAACCTGTTTGCAACAAAGTTGGGCAATTGGTTCACGTCTGCGAAACGCGACAGCGCCATGGACGAAACACCAGCCCAGCACTCTTCTCCTTAACGACGTGCTGCCCGGCACGTGCGACTAGGAGGTAGTAAGTGAGTACCGACGATTTGTTGGCGAACTCCGGTAACGCCGCATGGATGCTGATGGCTGCATCTCTGGTCTTGCTGATGACACCCGGCCTCGCTTTCTTCTACGGCGGGATGTCTCGGTCCAAGTCCGTCCTGAACATGATGATGATGTCCTTCGGGGCCATGGCCGTCATCGGCGTCATTTACGTTCTGTGGGGATGGTCGATGTCCTACGGCACCGAGAACATCGGGGGCATTTTTGCCAACCCGTTCGAGTTCTTCGGCCTCAAGAACAGCATCACCGATGCTGACGGCAACTTCATCGCCGGCGCGTGGGGCTACCCCAACGTCATCGACATCGCGTTCCAGGTGACATTCGCGATCATCACCACCGCCCTTATCAGTGGTGCCCTGGCCGAGCGGGTCAAGTTCGGCACCTGGCTCCTGTTCTCGGGTATCTGGGTCACCGTCGTCTACTTCCCCCTCGCACACATGGTGTGGGGCGGCGGACTCCTCTCGGGCTCCGAGGACGGCATCGCGGCAAAGCTCTTCGGCACCACGGTCAACGACGACGGAGTCACCGTCGCCAACGTCGCTCCGATCGACTTCGCCGGTGGCACAGTCGTTCACATCAACGCGGGTATGGCCGGTCTGGTCCTCGCCCTCATCGTCGGCAAGCGTCTCGGCTTCGGCAAGACCGCCTTCCGTCCGCACAACCTGCCCTTCGTGATGCTCGGCGCCGCACTTCTCTGGTTCGGTTGGTTCGGCTTCAACGCCGGTTCGGCATTCGCCGCCGACGGTAACGCCGGTCTCGCCTGGGTCAACACGACCACCGCGACGTGTGCCGCAGTCCTGGCCTGGCTCGCCACCGAGCGTATTCGTGACGGTCACGCCACCAGCCTCGGCGCAGCTTCCGGTGCGGTCGCCGGTCTGGTCGCCATCACCCCTGCTGCCGGTGCGCTCAACCCCGTCGGTTCCATCTTCCTCGGCGCCGTAGCCGGCATCCTGTCCGCTCTCGCAGTCGGCCTGAAGTTCCGCTTCGGCTTCGACGACTCGCTCGACGTCGTCGGTGTTCACCTTGTCTCCGGCCTGTGGGGCACGATCGGTATCGGATTCTTCGGCACCGCAACCGGCCTCTTCTACGGCGGCGACTACAAGCAACTGGTGGTTCAGATCGTGATCGCACTCGCAGCACTCGTCTTCACCGGCGTTCTGACGACGATCATCGGCTTCGCACTCAAGCCCCTGGGCTGGCGAATCTCGGCCGAGGACGAGGCACGCGGCATCGATGAGACCGAACACGCAGAGACCGCATACGACCTCGCGTGATCAGCACGTGATTAAAGTGAATTCAGGCACTTCAGAGTTTGGAAAGGGATGAGCACATGAAGCTGATCACAGCAATCGTCAAGCCGTTCACGCTCGAGGACGTCAAGACCGGACTCGAGCAGGCCGGAGTGCTGGGTATGACAGTCAGCGAAGTTCAGGGCTACGGCCGACAGAAGGGTCACACCGAGGTGTACCGAGGCGCGGAGTACTCCGTGGACTTCGTACCCAAGGTCCGGGTCGAGGTCGTCGTCGACGACGCGGCCGTGGACAAGGTGGTCGAGGTGATCGTCGAGGCCGCTCGCACCGGCAAGATCGGTGACGGCAAGGTGTGGGTCTCGCCAGTCGAGTCGGTCATCCGGGTTCGCACCGGGGAACGCGGTGGCGATGCACTCTGACCCGAAAGGGTCCGAGAACCTCGGCCCTGGTTCCGTCGCGAAAGCGACGGGGCCAGGGCCGGTCTCGTCAGGGGGATCCGACGAAGCTGCGGACCTGGCCCGCGCACGCAAGGCCCTACTCACCGGAGGCGTCAAGAACAGGAGGCTCGACGCCCCTTCTCTGCGACATGCACTGGTCGATCTGCACGAGTTCTGGTTGACCACCAAGGGGACCGAACTGGGCATCAAACCGGATTGTGGGTTTGCCATCGTCGCCGTGGGTGGTCTTGGCCGACGCGAACTGTTGCCGTATTCCGATCTCGATCTGATTCTGCTGCACGACGACATGGACCCAGCAGTCGTGGCCCAGGTTGCGGACAGCCTGTGGTACCCGCTGTGGGACGCGCACATCAAACTCGACCACAGCGTGCGGACGCTTCCGCAGGCGCTTCAGGTTGCGGCCACCGACATGACGGCGGCACTCGGAATGCTCGAAGCACGCCACATTGCCGGCGATGTGGAGCTGAGCAACCTGTTGATCAGTGGTGTCCGTCGACAGTGGCGCATGGACATCCGCAGCCGATTCGACGAATTGATCACCCAGACCCGTACGAGGTGGGAGCGCAGCGGCGAGATCGCCCATCGCGCCGAACCGGATCTCAAGAGCGGCCGTGGCGGGCTGCGTGACGTCCAACTGCTCAACGCCCTGTCCATCGCGCAATTGACCGACGGGATGCCAGGGCTGGGACCCAACTCGCCCGGCGGCGGTCTGGCACTCGCGCACAGGCGGTTGCTCGACGTGCGCACCGAACTTCACCGCGTTGCCGGTCGCGCCCGCGATCAACTGCGAGCGCAGGACGCCGACGAAATCGGTGCGGCGCTGCGGATCGGTGATCGATTCGATCTGGCCCGCCTTCTCAGTGAATCGGCGCGCACCATCAGCTATTCGGTGGACGTCGGTATCCGTACCGCCGGAAACTCCTTGCCCCGGCGTGGTTTGTCGCGGCTGCGTCGCGCGCCGGTGCGGCGACCACTGGACGAGGGTGTCGTCGAGCATGCCGGCGAAGTTGTCCTGGCGCGCGATGCGAGGCCGAAGAAGGATCCCGGTCTGGTGATGCGGGTCGCGGCAGCGGCGGCCACCAACGGCATGCCGATCTCCGCGTCGACGCTCAATCGACTGGCCGACAATGCCCCGGAACTGCGCGAGCCGTGGCCGAAAAATGCGGTCAACGATCTCTTGGTCGTGCTCGGTTCGGGATCGCGTGCCGTTCCGGTGATCGAGGCGATGGACCGGACCGGGCTCTGGGGTCGACTCCTGCCGGAGTGGGGGACCATTCGCGATCTTCCGCCGCGCGACGCCGTCCATACGTGGACGGTGGATCGCCACCTGGTCGAAACCGCCGCGTATGCAAGCGGATTCACCACTCGCGTCGCTCGGCCGGATCTGCTCATGCTCGGTGCGTTGATCCACGACATCGGGAAGGGGCGAGGGGGAGACCACAGCGTCGTCGGTGCCGAATTGGCCACCGCGATCGGAAATCGCTTGGGGCTCTGGCCTTCCGACGTCGCGACGTTGACGGCGATGGTGCGCTATCACTTGCTGCTGCCGGAAACGGCGACCCGTCGCGACCTCGACGATCCGGCAACGGTGCAGCGAGTGGTCGACGCACTCGAAGGGGACGGGACGCTTCTCGATCTCCTGCATTCGTTGGCGGAGGCGGATTCGCTGGCCACCGGGCCTGGCGTCTGGGGCGACTGGAAGTCGTCTCTGATCGGTGAGCTCGTGCGTCGTTGCCGTTTGCTGATGGCGGGGGAGGAACTCCCACAACCCGATCCACTCGCTCCCGAGCAGTTGGCCATTGCCGAGGATGGCGGGGTTCACGTCTCGCTCGTTCCGGCCGAGAATCCGCACACCTACGTCGTGACCGTCATCGCGCCCGACGCGCCCGGGTTGCTGTCTCGGGCTGCCGGAGTTCTGGCGCTGCAGTCGTTGCGGGTGCATTCCGCTTCGCTGGGGTCGCATGCGGGTTCGGCGGTCAATTCGTTTGTCGTCACACCGAGGTTCGGCACACCGCCGCAGGCGGTGCTGCTCAGGCAGGAATTGATCCGCGCTTCGGCCGGTGAACTGAATCTGCTCGAACTTCTCGACGCCAAGGACGAGGAGGCACGGGCAGAGCAGTGGGACGACCCGATCCAGACAAACAAGGATTCGGCGGTTCCGGTGCTCTATTCGCAGGCACCGCCGCGGGTCATCTGGTTCGACGCGCCCGGTGACGGTCACGCGATCCTCGAATTGCGTACCGAAGACCGCGTCGGCCTGCTTTGCCGACTGGCCGCAGCACTCGAACACAGTGGTGCCGACATCCGGTGGGCGAAGGTCGCCACGTTGGGTTCCTCGGTGGTCGACGCGTTCTGCCTCGACTTCGGTGAGGCCGATACCCGCGCGGCGCGAGAGCGCGTCGAGGAGGCGGTGCTGGCGGTGGTTCCGGTGCCACAACCCAAGAAGAAAGAGGATTGACGGACCGGTTTCGGCAGTTACGCCCGCATCGGCTGGGATCGGTGCGGGCGTAGCGGCTAGGCTGGTGCCCGAGAATATCCACGGCTAACTCGCACGACCTTCAGGAGCGCACTCGGTGTTCGAATCCCTTTCCGACAGATTGACCGGATCTCTCAAGG
Organism: Rhodococcus sp. P4_F3_2; assembly: GCF_056401335.1. NCBI lineage: Bacteria > Bacillati > Actinomycetota > Actinomycetes > Mycobacteriales > Nocardiaceae > Rhodococcus > Rhodococcus sp. P4_F3_2. Next base: position 42,985 of record NZ_JBFUJN010000012.1, on the reverse strand, counting down.
ATCTGCGTGGCAAGGGTCGTCTGTCCGGCGCCGACATCGACGCTACGGCCCGCGAGATCCGCCTTGCCCTGCTCGAGGCCGACGTCGCGCTTCCCGTAGTGCGCAGCTTCATCGCCAAGATCAAGGAACGCGCCAAGGGCGCCGAGGTCTCGGGTGCACTGAACCCGGCTCAGCAGGTCGTCAAGATCGTCAACGAAGAGCTGGTCGAGGTTCTCGGCGGCGAAACTCGTCGACTCCAGTTCGCCAAGACTCCGCCGACGGTCATCATGTTGGCCGGTCTGCAGGGTTCCGGTAAGACCACGCTGGCCGGAAAGTTGGCCAAGTGGCTCAAGGACCAGGGGCACACGCCCCTCCTCGTTGCCTGCGACCTTCAGCGTCCCGGCGCCGTCACTCAGCTTCAGATCGTCGGTGAGCGTGCGGGCGCGGCAGTCTTCGCGCCGCACCCCGGTACCTCCATCGGCGGTGGCGAGAACGCCCTCGGCGTTTCCGCAGCCGACCCCGTCGAGGTCGCCCGCGCCGGAGTCGAGGAAGCCCGCAACAAGCACTACGACGTCGTGATCGTCGACACCGCCGGTCGCCTCGGTATCGACTCGGAGCTGATGGCGCAGGCCGCCGGTATCCGTGACGCCGTCAACCCGGACGAGACCATCTTCGTCCTCGACGCCATGATCGGTCAGGACGCGGTCAGTACCGCCGACGCGTTCCGTGAAGGAGTCGGCATCACCGGTGTCGTCCTCACCAAGCTCGACGGCGACGCCCGCGGTGGTGCCGCACTGAGCGTCCGCGAGGTCACCGGCCAGCCGATCCTCTTCGCGTCCACCGGCGAGAAGCTCGAAGACTTCGACGTCTTCCACCCCGATCGCATGGCCAGCCGGATCCTCGGTATGGGCGACGTCCTGAGCCTCATCGAGCAGGCCGAGCAGGTTTTCGACGCCGATCAGGCCGAAGCGACCGCAGCGAAGATCGGTTCCGGTCAGCTCACCCTCGAAGACTTCCTCGATCAGATGATGGCCGTCCGCAAGATGGGCCCGATCGGCAACCTCCTCGGCATGCTGCCGGGTGCCGGCGGCATGAAGGACGCGCTGGCCAACGTCGACGAGAAGCAACTCGATCGCATTCAGGCCATCATCCGCGGTATGACACCGGCCGAGCGCGACGATCCGAAGATCATCAACGCCTCACGCAGACTGCGCATCGCGAACGGTTCGGGCGTCAAGGTTTCCGACGTCAACCAGTTGGTGGATCGCTTCTTCGAAGCCCGCAAGATGATGGCTGCCATGGCCGGCCGTATGGGCATGCCCGGCGCGCGTAAGCAGGTTCGCAGCAAGAAGGGCAAGAAGGGCAAGAAGGGCGGCAAGGGCCCGACGCAGCCCAAGATGCGCGGAGGATTCCCCGGCATGGGCGGATTCCCGGGTATGCCCGGCGGAATGCCGGCCGGGATGCCCGACCTGTCGAACATGCCCAAGGGTCTCGATCAGTTGCCGCCCGGACTGGAAGGCATCGATCTTTCCCAGCTCAAGCTGCCCAAGAAGTAGTCGGTGGCTGCGCTTCATCTGCGGGGTATCGGTCTGCCCGATGCCGAGCCGATCGAATTGTGGATCGTCGACGGGCTGATTTCCTTCGAGCCGGTGTCCGGTGCGGAGACGATCGTCGAATCGGGTTGGATCACACCGGGTCTCGTGGATGCGCATTGTCACGTCGGTATCCGCTACGGCGGTGGCGGCGGCGAAACCGTCGACGGCTTGCTGGAGCAGGCGAAGACCGAACGTGACGCGGGCGTGCTGTTGCTCCGCGACGCCGGATCACCGGTCGACACCAGGTTCATCGACGAGCGCCTCGATTTGCCGCGGATCATTCGCGCAGGTCAGCACATCGCGGCACCCAAGCGGTACATCCCGGGCTTGCCGGTCGACCTGGACGACGAATCTCAGTTGCCGGCCGAGGTAGTGCGTCAGGCACGCGCTGGTGACGGCTGGGTCAAGCTCGTCGGCGACTGGATCGATCGTTCCGTCGGCGATCTGGCTCCCTTGTGGAGCGACGAGATCCTGGTCGAGGCCATCGCTGCCGCCCACGCCGAAGGCGCAAAGGTCACCGCTCACGTTTTTGCCGAAGACGCTTTGCCCGGCCTGATCAACGCCGGTATCGACTGCATCGAGCACGGCACCGGATTGACGGACGCGACCATCGAGTCGATGGTCGCGCACGGCACGGCCCTGGTTCCGACGCTGATCAACATCGCTACTTTCCCCGAGATCGCGGACTCCGCCACGCGATATCCGATCTACGCGGCGCACATGCGCGATTTGCACGCTCGTCGGCACCAGACAATCGGTGCCGCTCACGAGGCCGGGATTCCAATCTATGCCGGAACGGATGCCGGCGGATCGATCAGACACGGGCGGATCGCCGACGAGATCGCCGAACTCGAAGTTGCCGGATTGACAGCTCACCAGGCGTTGGGCGCAGCCAGCTGGGATGCGCGGAGTTGGTTGGGTGCCCAGGGCATCGAAGAGGGAGCGCCCGCCGACCTGGTGGTTTATTCCGAAGATCCGCGCGGAAACCCCGATGTGCTCGCGAAGCCGATGCGTGTGATCCTCCGCGGCACCCCCGTGAGTGGTTAGGGAGTCCCTGCACTCTCGAAGCGCGCACAGGGTGGTTTCCGAACGAGCCCACCCATCTGGCACAATGGACCATTGTTCGTCGCAACCGGTTACGTACCGCTGCGACGGTCACAGGATAGAGGCAAAACCGGGCTCACAAATCGTGTGGGTCGCTGAATTGCACGTGACATGCGCAGCACTGTTGTGCGCGCTGAAGGAGAACTGCAGCTGTGGCTGTCAAAATCAAGCTCACCCGCCTCGGCAAGATCCGCAACGCTCAGTACCGCGTTGTCATCGCCGACTCGCGCACCCGTCGTGACGGCCGTGCGATCGAGACCATCGGCAAGTACCACCCCAAGGAAGAGCCCTCGCTGATCGACATCGATTCCGAGCGCGCTCAGTACTGGCTGTCCGTGGGCGCACAGCCCACCGAGCCCGTCGAGGCACTCCTCAAGATCACCGGTGACTGGCAGAAGTTCAAGGGCCTGCCGGGCACCGAAGGCACCCTGCGCGTCAAGGAAGCCAAGCCCACCAAGCTCGAGCTCTTCCAGGCTGCACTCGCGCAGGCCGAGAACGAGCCGGTTGCAGAAGCAATCACCCCCAAGAAGAAGGCTGCAAAGGCTGACGAGGCCAAGGCAGAAGACACCGCGGCTGACGCCGAGGCTCCCGCTGCAGACGCCGAGGCTGCTGACAAGTGAGTGCCGTCGTCGCTGATGCGGTAGAGCATCTCGTGCGTGGCATCGTCGCCAATCCCGACGATGTGCGTGTCGAGCTGATCACCGGACGTCGGGGACGGACCGTCGAGGTGCACGTGCACCCCGACGATCTCGGCAAGGTCATCGGTCGGGGTGGTCGCACGGCGACCGCTCTGCGGACCTTGGTCTCCGGCATCGGTGGCCGCGGTATCCGTGTTGATGTCGTCGACACCGATCAGTAGACGGCAGTAAACAGGTGGAACTCGTAGTCGGTCGTGTCGCGAAGTCGCATGGCATCAAAGGTGAATTGGTAGTCGAGGTTCGTACAGACGAGCCCGAAGATCGTTTTGCCGTAGGTTCTGTGCTGCGTGGGCGCAAGCCGCGCGAGTCCACACTGAAGTCGTACACAGTGGAAGCCGCCCGGGATCATTCCGGGCGGCTTCTGCTGCGCCTCGAAGGCGTCAGTGACCGTGGCGACGCAGATGCGTTGCGCGGCACACTGTTTGTCATCGACAGTTCCGAACTCGAGCCTTCGGATGATCCGGACGAGTTCTACGACCACGAACTCGAAGGACTGAAGGTCGTCCTCACGGACGGTACCGAGGTCGGTTCGGTCATCGAGGTATTGCATTCCGCCGCAGGCGAATTGCTTTCGATTCGTCGTACCGGCGAGACGTCCGGTGAATTGCTGATCCCGTTTGTCGCCGCCATCGTCACCTCGGTGTCGATTGCCGACGGCGTCGTGATGATCGAGCCTCCCGAGGGACTGCTCGACCCGGATTTCGGCGACAAGTCGAACAGCGATAATTCGAACTCAGACAACGACTGATCGTTTGTCATGCGTCTCGACGTCGTCACCATCTTTCCCGAGTATCTCGAACCGCTTCGTGCTGCCTTGCTGGGCAAGGCAATCGAACGTGGCTTGATCTCGGTCGACGTCCACGATCTTCGGTCGTGGACCCATGACGTACACAAAGCCGTCGACGATTCCCCGTACGGCGGCGGACCCGGCATGGTCATGAAACCCACCGTCTGGGGCCCGGCGCTGGACGACGTGATCGGTCGCTCCGATTCTTCCGGCCCGGATGATGCCGAGACGATCTTGGTGGTGCCGACTCCCGCCGGCGTCCCGTTCACTCAGGCGACCGCACATCGCTGGGCCACCGCCAAGCACCTTGTCTTCGCCTGCGGCCGATACGAAGGTATCGATCAACGGGTTTTCGACGACGCCGCCAAGCGGGTTCGCGTTGAAGAAGTCAGTATCGGCGATTACGTTCTGATCGGCGGTGAAGCAGCCGTGCTGGTGATGGTCGAGGCTGTTGTGCGACTGATGCCCGGTGTTCTCGGCAATCAGCTGTCACACCAAGAGGATTCGTTCTCCGACGGGCTCCTCGAAGGGCCCAGTTACACTCGCCCCGCCGTGTGGCGTGATCTCGAGGTTCCGCCTGTTCTGCTTTCCGGAGATCACGCGAAGATCAAAGCCTGGCGCCATGAGCAGTCGCTGCAGCGCACGGCCGAGCGTCGACCGGATCTACTTMCTTAGGTATTTCTCTTCAACCAGGTGATGCTTGCGCCGTCGTCGAGCGATTCGGTTGCAGTCGGTGTGAACAGTGTCGGCTCGAAGTTACCTCTGATCAGCGGTATGCCCGCGCCGGCGACAACCGGATACCTTTTGACGATCAACTCGTCGATCTCCGGTAGTAGTTCGCCGGCGAGAGTTCCGCCGCCGCACAGCCAGATATCTTGTCCTTCTTCCTCTTTGAGGGATCTGACGACCGCACGTGGATCGGTGCGAACGATGGTGACCGCGGGATCCTCGGCGTCAGGGAGGGTGCTGGAGACGACGAACTGGCGCAGGTGCGCAAAAGGGCTGTTCACGCCGAGGCTCAGCCCGGGCTCGTAAGAGCCGCGGCCCATGACGACCGTGTCGAAGGTTCTGTTGGGTGCGTCCTCGATTCCGAGAGCGGGCCGCACATGCGTTGGCACGGTCTCGGGATATCGATCGCATATCCAGGCCGTGATCTGTTCGGAAACCGGGAAGAAATCGAATTCGCCGTCTGGTCCCGCGATGTAGCCGTCGAGGGAAGCTCCCACGTAGTACACAAGCTTTCGCATCAAACGCTCCGTTCGTAGTACTATGTTCGTAGTGGTTTAACTTAGGGTCGTGTCAGGAGTGATGTCAAGTGCGAAAGAACCCGGAACGACGGCTTGCCCTGATCGACGCGGCAATCGAGGTGTTGGCCCGAGAGGGTGCTCGAGGCTTGACTTTTCGAGCCGTCGACACCCAGGCAGCCGTGCCGAACGGGACAGCGTCGAACTACTTCTCCAATCGCGACGACCTACTCACGCAGGCCGGTGGCCGGATCTACGAGCGACTGATTCCGGACGACCTCGAGGGATTGATCGATCCCGTCAACGGCACCGATCGTGAGCGACTGGTGACGCTCATGCTCGACGTGGTCGAGCGGGTCACCTCGTTTGGAACGGGTTTCCTCGCGCTCATGGAGTTGCGGCTGGAGGCGATACGTCGTCCGGACCTGCGAGCGGTCCTGACCGTCCGCATCCGAGAAGACTTCGATCTGAACGTAGCCAATCATCTGGCGTCGGGCGTGCCGGGTGATGCGATGACCGTTCGCCTGCTCTATTTGTCGTTGAACTGGCTCGTACTGGATCGACTGACATTGCCGAACCTGTTCGGGGAGGAAGATATTCGTACGATCGTCGAGGCCGCGGTGGATCGAGCGCTACCCCGCGAATCGTAGAAGGGTCAGTGCCGCTCGGCAGGTTTGCGGCGGAACGAGAAGTATCGATGACCGAAGAAACTCACACCGGCAACGATCAACATGACAACCGCCTGGGCGGGAAGCGGCGGGGCATGCAGAATCGACACCGCGATTGTTCCGAGTATCAGATTCAGCACGAGGCCACCGGAATTGACGACGATGAACGCGCCCAGGTCGCGTGCCACATGTCCGCGGACGCGGAAAACCAACGTCCGATGCAGAACGAAAGCGATGAGCACGCTGATGGAGTACGCACCGATCACAGCCACTTGATACAGATCCTTGTTGTCGAGGATCAGTGACCAGATCACGAAGAGCCCGTATCCGATCGCCGTATTGGCCACTCCGACAATGGCAAACGCGATGGGTTGATGCTTGACCACCCGCAGCAGCGGGCCGGGGTTCTCGGGTGATGCGATGTCTTCGGTCATGAAGACTCGGTTTTCACGATGTTGATCCGGTCCTTGCGTCGTGTCCGCAGATACATCCACTCGAGCACACCGAGGCCGAGGATTCCGGCGACCATCGAAGCGCCGCCGACCTTCCATCCCGGGGGTCGCCACGTGAGGACAAGTTCAGCGTCCTTCGTCCCGGCTGGGATGTCCACGGTGACAAAGGACTTCGCGACGACGTCGATCGGGACAGGCTGACCGTCGAGGCTAGCTCGATACCCGGGCCAGCCGAGCCGTGCGAACACAACCTTGCCGCCGGTCTCCGAACTGACACGAAGGGTGCTCGACATGTTCGATTCCGCGGTCGAAACAGCTTCGACGCCACGGGTATCGGCGATGCGGCCGTTTCGTGTCGAGACGGGGCCGTCGACGCGTTCGAGCACGGAGATGTAGTTCTCGTGACCGGGGTAGTCCACCCATGTCCACCCGTCGGGGGCCGGGCTCTTACGTGCATCGGGGTAGAGGGCGTTCTGCAGTACGACGCGGTCCACCTTCATCAGGTCGACGATGGTGCGGCCGGTGGTGGGTTCGACGGTGAATGCCCGTCGGAAGGCGTCGGGGCAGACGCTCATGTCCCAGCGCATGCAGAGCAGATCGCCGAAGTAGAAGTGCCCGTTGGGGGTGTAGCCGCTGGTGTAGGTCAGTTCGAGGTCTTTGGGGTAGTTGCCGAAAGCCAGGGAACCGTACGCTCCGTCGAGGGTTTTGTCCCCGGGTGCGATGAGTGCACGGTCGCCCAGTTGCAGTGTCGTGCCTTCAAAGTCGGGGAAGGCCTCTTTCATCTCCGAGCGGGATTCGGGCAGGTCCCAGCTCATCGGGGTTGGTTGCGCGGCCCGAACCTGGGCGTAGGCGATGGGGGAGACCGCGGCGATTGCCAACAGGCATGCGAGCGCGGTGCCCTTGGTACGGCCCAGCCACACCATCGCAGCGCCGAGTGCGGCAACGACCAGGGCTGAGATCACATGCCATTTCGCGAGCCCGGGAGCTGCCGAGGCGGACCTGATCAAAAGCAGGCCCACGAGGATTCCCGCTGCAACGCAGCGTCCGCGCAACTTGTCGGTCGTGGCGTAACGCCCGAGCAGGATGCACACCAGAAGCAGGAGTCCGATGGCCACCATCGGAAGCACGCGCGCGGGCCACCGCAGTGGGCCGATCGTGCTCGGCCCGGCAGTCCACATGAGGACGGCGACCGTGAAGATCCCGACGGCGGTCAATTCACGTGCCGCGGCGCGTGCCTTGCCCCAGTCGATGAATGCCAGAGCCGGAATGAGGAACCACGCGACGTAGACCATGGGCATGGTCTGGATGTATCCCCACCACGAGGAGAACGCGGGCATCGTGCTCGGCAGGCTCGCGTTCAGCGATTCCGACCAGGGAACGGCGAGGAAAGCGTCGTTCTTGACTTCGGATGCACCGCGCCAGGTGACGTCGGCGGTGAGCAGGCTCGGTAGATACGTCGCGAGACCGGCGAGGGCGGCACACGCGGACACCGCCAATAGCCGCAGCGACGGTAGCCAACGCCGCTGATAGACAACTTCGCCGATCGCGACTGCGACGATCATCAAGCCGGATTCGACTGCGGGGAAAACATATTGGACCGACATCGCGAGATACAAGAACACGAAGGTCGGGATCGGACCGCTCTTACCGCGGGCGTAGCGGATTGCCGAGGCCCACGCCTGAACCATCCAGGCAGTGCCGGTGAAGGCTGTCATCCAACTGGCCGAGTCGAAGAAGAGGAGGAAACCGGTGAACGGAATCGAGACTCCGGCGACCGCAGCCCACGTGGGCTTCGAGCCGTACTCCAGGCAGATCCGATAGACGCCCAGCGCAAGGATGATCGCGAAGATCAACTTCACGATCGTCGCGTACAGCGCCAGGTTGTCGAAGGACGGTGCGATCAGGTCGATCAGAAGTTGTGGCGGATTCAGAAGGCCCGCTTCCTCGATCGCGTAGTTGCCCGCCATCCAGTTCTCGGGGACGAGTACCGGCAGGTGTCCTTCTCGCAGGCTACGGCCGAGCATGACCCACAGCGGCGCGTACTGGGACTCGGTGTCGTCGGTGTAGAAGTGACGAGCGTTCGCGAGCACCACGGCCAGGTAGCCGGCGATGACACCGACCGCCGTGACGGCGCCCCACTTGTACACGTCTGCCCGGGCGAGAGTGCGAGTTTCCACCACGAGTTCCAGACCTTAACAGGGCAGGTGGGGCGCGCGGAGACGCGAGCGCATCACGCGCCGTCGGCATCCGAAGTCCGGACATCTCTGCGTGTTAAAGTTCGCGACGGTGTGGGCCCGATCGTGCCTGTCTCTCGGCGCCAGTCGAGCCCCCTGAAGGGAGTGGAAGCGAGTGCACTCGATTTCCGTCGTAGTGCCCGTTTATCAGGGCGAAAAGACGATCACGGCGCTCGTCGAGGAGTTGGACGGCCTGTGCGCACCGAGTTCGACGCCCGGTGGAGCGCAGTTCACCGTCGACGAGATCGTGCTGGTTCACGACAACGGTCCGGACCGTTCCGACGTCGTGTTACTCGAATTGGAGCGCCGTTTCGATCAGGTGCGTGTCGTGTGGCTCAGTCGCAACTACGGCCAGGACGCGGCGACTATCGCCGGTATGGCCGTTGCACGTGGCCAGTGGATCGTGACGATGGACGAAGACGGCCAGCACGACCCGGTGCACATCGGGGCTTTCCTCGACACCGCGCTGACGGAGCGATCCGATCTCGTGTATTCCAAACCCACGAACACCCGCCCGCATGGATTCTTGCGGAACCTGACCTCGCGCGGTGCAAAGATCGTCTTGGCGACGGTATTCGCGTTCCCTGATTCGACGAGATTCGAAAGTTACCGCCTGATCCGAGGTGACATCGGCCGACAGTTGGCCGGCGTCGCCGCCAACGGTGTGTATCTGGACGTCGCGCTGACGTGGGTTGTCGGCAATACCGCCACGGCGCCGGTGACACTTCGAGCGGAAGGCCGCGAGGAATCGGGGTACAACTATCGCCGTTTGTTCTCGTTGTTCTGGAAGATGGTGTTGTGTAGCGGAACACGCGGTCTGCGACTGGTGAGTCTGCTCGGGGTCACCCTGGCGTCGGCCGGTGTGATCATGGCTGCGGTGATCTTCGTCCAAGCCATGACCGGTGACAACAACGACCCGGAAGGATGGGCGTCGATCATCATGGCGCTGCTGGTCTGTTCGGGTGCGATCCTGTTCTCGCTCGGTCTCATCGCCGAATACCTTGGCGTGGCACTGCACGTCCTTGTCGGAAAGCCTCTGTATCTGACTGTCGATTCACCGCGGCCCGGAACCTCGATCGATCGGCGCAGTCGTGAGCACTGATCGCATCATCTTCTCCCGCCCCTATCGGGCATCGAACGAATTGTCGAATCTGGCAACGGTTCTGGAGTCCGATCACATTCACGGTGACGGACGTTTCACCAAGTCCGCGACTGCAGCGCTCAAGGCGATCACCGGATCCACGCATGCTCTGCTGACGACCTCGTGCACGCACGCACTCGAATTGGGTGCGCTGCTACTCGAATTGGGCCCAGGTGACGAGGTGATCGTCCCGAGCTTCGCGTTCAGTTCGGCGGCAACCGCCGTCGCGTTGCGCGGTGCCACTGTTGTTTTCGTCGACATCGATCCGAGTACCGGCAATATCGATCCCGACTGCGTCGCAGCGGCGATCACGGAACGCACGAAAGCTGTACTGGTCATGCATTACGGCGGAGTCGCCGCCGACATGGAACCTCTCCTCGACCTCGCAGAACTCCACGGCGTCGCGTTGATCGAAGACAACGCTCACGGGCTCGGCGGAAAGTGGCGCGGGCGGGCGCTCGGCACCATCGGAACTATCGGTACGCAGAGTTTTCACGACACCAAGAACGTTCACTGCGGTGAGGGTGGCGCGCTGTTGCTCTCCGACGATCAGTTGATGACCCGCGCCGAAATCATCCGTGAGAAGGGGACCGACCGTGCGCGTTTCCTGCGCGGCCAGGTCGACAAGTATTCGTGGCAGGACATCGGGTCGAGTTATCTGCCCAGTGAACTCAATGCCGCTGTCCTCGACGCACAACTCTCGGAGTTCGACGCGATTCAGGCGGCCAGGCATCGCGTCTGGGATGCCTACAGCGTGAGTCTGGGCGAGTGGGCGTCCGAGAACGGTGTCGTTCCCATGGCGGTTCCCGATGATCGCGAGCACACCGCGCACCTGTTCTATCTCAAGATGCCTACCGAAGAGAGCCGCGACGGCTTGATTAGGCATCTTGCCGCCGACGGAATCGTGGCGCCGTTCCACTACATTCCGCTCGATACGAGTGCGGCCGGTGTGCGCTACGGACGAACACCGGAGCCGTGTGTGCGTAGCGCCGAGTTCTCCGCGTCGATCCTTCGACTGCCGCTGTGGCCCATGCTCACGTCCGAACAACAGGAACGGGTCATCGGTTCGGTCCTCGAGTACAAGTAGGCTTGAGGACGAACACGACCGCGTGGATCGAATCAGGGCCCGGAAGCTTCGGGCATCACCGAATCCGCGGTCGTGGATGCCGCCGCCCAGTCGTCGATGCTTCCGCTCGGGAAGAGAATCTGTGTGACGCCGGTGACCGTGTCACGTGCGTGCAGTGCGCTTTCGTCGTCGACGGCGTCGGTGAACGAGGTGTCGGGATAGAAGCTGTCCTCGTCCGTGTACTGGACGTCTTCTCGCGAACCGATTGCGATGATGTATCGGTTGTCGTCACCGACGATGCCGGTGGACAGATGGATCCACTTGTCCTCGACACAGCACATCCAGCCTTGCTTGACTCCGATGACCGACTCGCCGAACAAGGCCTCGGGCAATCCGAACCTCTGGTCGTAGCCGTCGGTTCCTTCGGGAGTGGATTGTCGCAGGTACTCGACGAATTGCTCGACCCGCTCAGGTCCGAGCTGGTCGGAGTCGTCGAGGACGCCGTTGTAGAAAGTGACCAGGTCGTGCGTCGTGGTCTCGGTGTTCCACCACATTCCGTCCCACGGCGGCGTCGTCGCGGTCAGTGCGTAACGCTCGGCAACCCGGGTGATCACCTCTTGTCCGCCGACCTCGTCCCACAGAAGGTTGGCTGCGGTGTCGTCGGAGGATTCGAGCATTGCCGCCATGAGGGTGCGATCGTCGTCCGTGATGGGCCGCTCGCCGCGAGCGTCCTGATGGAGGAGATCCTCGGCGATGAAAAGTTTTGCCACCGAGGCAGTTTCGATTTGCTGGTCGCCGGCGACATCGAGGTACTTGTCCGAGGATCGATCGAGGACGGCGATGGAGACGTCCGCACCACGCCCGAGCGCCGCCACCTGAGCTTGAGCCAGTCGGCCGTCGAGAGTCTCCGCGACCGGAACATTGGTGTCGGGGAAGGCGGGGGTCTGCATCGAATCATCCGGGTTCTGTCCACCGCTGCACGAAGCCGCAAAAGTAACTGCGGCCGCCATTGCGGCAATCCGGACGTACCGCGTACTCATCTGTTTCCCCCGGTAGCCCTGACACGGCACTGTTGCCGATCTTCTTGTCTCAGGATAGCGGTAGGGTCGGATCTCGTGATTCTCAAGACCGTGAACCAGCGCATTGCCGAGGAACTCGACGTCCGCGAAGGCCAGGTTGCAGCAGCAGTCGACCTTCTCGACGGCGGAGCCACGGTGCCCTTCATCGCCCGGTACCGCAAGGAAGTCACCGGCACGCTCGACGACGCCCAGTTGCGACTCCTGGACGAGCGGCTGCGGTATCTCCGCGAGCTCGACGACCGTCGTGACGCCGTGCTCACGGAGATCGACTCTCAGGGCAAACTCGACGATCAACTGCGCGGTCAGATCATGCTGGCCGAGACAAAAGCGCGGCTGGAGGACATCTACCTCCCCTTCAAGCCGAAGCGGCGCACCAAGGCGCAGATCGCCCGCGAGGCCGGCCACGAGCCCGTCGCGGACGCTCTCATCGGAGATCCCACCACCGATCCCGCGCAGTATTCGGACGAGCAACTCGACGGTGCCCGGTCGATCCTCGTGGAGCGCTTCGCCGAGGACGCCGATCTGGTCGGTGAATTGCGCGAGCTGATGTGGAGTCGCGGCCAGATCGTCTCATCGGTCCGCAAGGGCAAGGAAACCGATGGCTCGAAGTTTGCTGACTACTTCGAGTTCTCGGAACCGTTCTCCAAATTGCCCTCGCACCGCATCCTCGCCGTCTTGCGCGGAGAGAAGGAAGAGGTGCTGTCGCTCAACATGGCGGCCGACACCGAAGAACTCGCGCCGGGGGAGCGCACGGTCTACGAAGGCCGCATCGCGTCGCGGTTCGAGATCGCCGACCGTGGTCGGGCCGCCGACGGGTGGCTTCTCGACACCGTCAAGTGGGCGTGGAAGACGAAGTTCGCCGTCACGCTCGGTATCGACACTCGAATGCGTCTGCGGCAGTCGGCCGAAAAGGACGCCGTCGACGTCTTCGCCACCAACCTCAAGGATCTACTCCTCGCGGCTCCCGCCGGCGCCCGACCCACCATGGGACTCGACCCCGGATTCCGTACCGGAACTAAGGTTGCCATCGTCGACGGAACCGGCAAAGTTGTTGCATACGAGACGATTTACCCGCACCAGCCGCAGAACAAGTGGGATGCGGCTCTTGCGACGCTTGCCGGGCTGGTCGCCAAGCACGGCGTCGAACTGATCGCCATCGGCAACGGCACGGCCTCACGCGAGACCGACACGCTCGCTACCGAACTGATCAAGAAGACCGGCGCGCCCAACCTGACCAAGATCGTCGTCTCCGAGGCAGGCGCATCGGTGTACTCGGCTTCGGCCTACGCGTCGCAGGAACTTCCCGACCTCGACGTCTCGATTCGCGGTGCGGTGTCCATTGCGCGTCGCCTGCAGGATCCGTTGGCGGAGTTGGTCAAGATCGATCCCAAGTCCATCGGTGTCGGTCAGTACCAGCACGACATCACCGAATCGCTGCTCTCACGTTCCCTCGACGCCGTCGTCGAGGATGCCGTCAACTCGGTCGGCGTCGACGTCAACACCGCGTCCGTGCCGCTGCTCGCTCGGGTGTCCGGAATCGCAGGTTCCCTAGCGGAGAGCATCGTCGCCCATCGGGACCAGAACGGTCCGTTCAAGTCCCGCAAGGGACTCAAGGACGTCTCCCGACTGGGACCCAAGGCTTTCGAGCAGTGCGCAGGCTTCTTGCGGATCACCGACGGCGACGACCCGCTCGACGCGTCGAGCGTCCACCCGGAGGCATATCCGGTGGTTCGCAAGATCGTTGCCAGTGCCGGCGGGGACGTGCGCACCGTGATCGGAAACTCGCAGGCACTTCGATCGGTCACGGCGTCCGACTACGTCGACGAGCGATTCGGTCTACCGACCGTCACCGACATCATCTCCGAGTTGGAGAAGCCGGGACGAGATCCACGACCCGAATTCAAGACCGCGACCTTTGCCGCAGGCATCGAGAAAGTCGCGCATCTCAAGCCCGGTATGACTCTCGAAGGTGTGGTCACCAACGTCGCAGCCTTCGGTGCCTTCGTCGACATCGGAGTTCATCAGGACGGTCTGGTTCACGTCTCGGCGATGTCACACAACTTCGTCAAGGACCCACGCGAGGTCGTCAAGTCAGGTGACGTCGTCAAGGTGAAGGTCCTCGAAGTGGACGAGGCACGCCAACGCATCGGGCTGACGCTTCGTCTCGACGACGAGGTGGGCGCACCCCGCAAGTCCGAAGGCCCGCGAGGTGGGCAACCACAGCGTCAGGGCCAGCCACAGGGTCAGCGTCAGGGGCAGCAACGAGGTAGTGGCGGACGTCAGGGTGGACGCGAGTCGCGTCCGGACAACCGCGCGCCTGCTGCCGGGTCGATGGCTGAGGCTCTGCGCAAGGCGGGCTTCGGCAAGTAATTCCGTCCGCCGGGTTTTCGGAGTCCGTATCGTCTCATTCGAGTCGGTTGGCGGTATCAATCGGAAGAATGATCGGATCTGAAATTCGGTGAAGGGAGGACAGTGATGCGGGAGTGGCTCGAGCGCGAGATCATCGCCCATGGCCGATTGCCATTGCTGTTCTTCCTGCTCGGATTCCTCTCTGCCTTCCTCTTCATCCGTCTCAGCGTCCGGATGATCCGTGCGCAGGTGAAATGGTGGCCGGGCAACATCGCGCCCGGAGGTCAGCACGTGCATCACGTCGTGTTCGGTGTGATCGCCATGATGATCTCCGGTGGTGCGCTGATCGCGGTCTACGTCGATGGTTCGCAGACCACCGGTGCCGTCCTGGCGGCGATCTTCGGTATGGGTGCGGCGTTGGTGCTCGACGAGTTCGCACTGATCTTCTATCTGAAGGATGTGTACTGGTCCGAGCAAGGTCGGACCTCGGTGGATGCGGTCTTCGTCGCGATCGCCGTGACCGGTCTGGTGCTGTTGGGTTTCCGCCCGCTCGAACTTCTCGACGTCGCCGGGTTCCGTGAAGAACGGGATCCGTGGATCAAGTTGGTGTTCGTTTTTGTCGCGTTGATCAACTTCGCCTTGGCAGCCATCGTGATTCTCAAAGGGAAGATCTGGACGGGGCTCGTCGGCCTGTTCGTTTTCCCGTTGCTGGTAATCGGTGCGGTTCGCCTGAGCCGGCCGGGTGCGCCGTGGGCACGTTGGCGGTACACGCGTAAGCCGAAACGGATGAACCGCGCGCTCGAGCGTGAGCGGAAGTGGCGGCGACCGGTCATCAGGGCCAAGATCTACGTCCAGGATCTGATTGCCGGATCACCGAGCGTCGAGCATGCGATGACCGCGGCCGAGCAGGAATTGGACCACACCATCCACGCGGCCCCGCCACCACCGATTTCCCCGCTGGTGTCCGCGTCTGGCACAATGGACGGGTTGCCTGGACCAGGCAGCAGCACTTGATCTGGGCACGAACCAGACGAGCGCCGTTTCGGGAGACCGAAACGCGTGCCGCTCGGTTCCTCTGCTCCTGCGAAATACAAGGATGACATATGAACACCCTGGACTTCCTGGACAAAAAGTCGCTCCGCGACGACATCCCCGAGTTCCGTCCCGGCGACACGCTCAACGTGAACGTCAAGGTTATCGAAGGCTCCAAGGAGCGCGTGCAGGTCTTCAAGGGCGTCGTTATTCGTCGCCAGGGCGGCGGCGTTCGCGAGACCTTCACCGTCCGTAAGGTCTCCTTCGGCGTCGGCGTCGAGCGCACCTTCCCGGTTCACAGCCCCACGCTGGCCTCCATCGAGGTTCTGACCCGCGGTGACGTCCGTCGCGCCAAGCTGTACTACCTCCGTGAGCTTCGTGGCAAGAAGGCGAAGATCAAGGAAAAGCGCTGATCTTTCCGATGAGCCCGGCACCGCGTACGCGCGGTGTCGGGCTAATCTGGTTTCTGTGGCAGATTCTTCGAAGGAGCAGGCATTGTCGTCCGGACCCGAGAATCACGAGGGATCAAGCGGTTCCGCGGAACCGACCTCACATCGGCCGCAGAAGAAACAGCGATCGTTCCTGCGAGAACTCCCTGTTCTGATCGGCGTAGCGCTGGTACTCAGCATCGTCCTTCAGGCATTTGTCTTCAGAGTTTTTCTCATCCCATCCGAGTCGATGGAACCGACACTGCACGGCTGTGCAGGATGTACCGGTGACCGCATCGTGGTGGAGAAGATCGGATACCGCTTCGGCGATCCGGAACCCGGCGACGTCGTCGTCTTCAAGGGGCCCGATTCGTGGAACACGAAATATGTGTCCAATCGGTCCGACAACGTTGTCGTCCGCGGCATTCAAGAGGTCGGTTCGTGGGTCGGCCTCGTTCCGCCGGACGAGAACGACTTGGTCAAGCGAGTGATCGCCACCGGCGGCCAAACCGTCGAATGCTGCGACGATCAGGGCCGAGTCCTGGTCGACGGCAAACCACTCGACGAGCCGTACATCAAGATGGATTTCCCGTTCACTCCGGGAACGCAAACGTGTGACACCGAATTGAAGTCGGGCCGCTGCTTCGGACCGATCACCGTTCCCGAGGGCCACGTGTGGGTCATGGGTGACAACCGCAGCAATTCCGCCGACTCGCGCTACCACATCGACGACGAGTTCCAGGGAACCGTCCCGATCGACAACATCATCGGTCAAGCTCGATTCATCGTTCTTCCCCCGTCGCGAATGGGCGGCATCGATGCGCCTGATATTCAGGGCAATTGAGTTGTCGGACCGCACACATGGATTCGCGTAGTTCCGAGTAGGCAGAGACAGTGAGTAGTTGGCCCCCTCGCGTTGTCATTCGCAGATCGGCAGGTCTGCGGACGATGGAGTCTGCGTTGGCGCGAACCGGACTCGGTCCGGTCGCCGGCGTCGACGAAGCCGGGCGCGGAGCGTGCGCTGGTCCACTCGTCATTGCCGCGTGTGTCCTGGCGCCGAAACCGCAAGCGGCACTGGCGCGGCTCGACGATTCGAAGAAGTTGACCGAACGCGCGCGCGAGGAGCTTTTCCCGGCCATCAAGCGTTTGGCGTTGGCGTGGAGTGTTATTTCGGTACCCGCTGCGGAAGTCGATCAGATCGGTATCCACGTTGCCAACATCGAGGGGATGCGACGAGCAGTTGCGGGCCTCGATCTCGAACCGGGCTACGTCCTCACCGACGGGTTCCGGGTTCCGGGTCTGACGGCTCCGTCGCTACCAGTTATCGGCGGTGACGGCGCCGCTGCATGCATCGCCGCGGCGAGCGTTCTCGCGAAGGTGACCCGAGATCGTGTGATGACCGAGATGGACGACACTCATCCCGGATACGGCTTCGCGATTCACAAGGGATACAGCACGCCACTGCACATGGACGCTCTCGACGAGCTGGGGCCGTGCCCCGAGCATCGCATGACGTACGCAAACGTGGTGGCTGCGGGAGTCCGGTTGGAACAACGCGCGGGCCGTACGGGATGATGGACGTTCAGACGAACTGGGAGGACTGGCTAAACCGATGAGTGCCGAGGATCTCGAGAAGTACGAAACCGAGATGGAGCTGTCGCTCTACCGTGAATACCGGGACATCGTCGGACAGTTCTCCTACGTCGTGGAGACCGAACGACGTTTCTACCTGGCCAACACGGTCGAGTTGCTGCCCCACAATTCAGACGGGGAGATCTACTTCGAACTGCGGATGTCCGACGCCTGGGTGTGGGACATGTACCGCCCGGCGCGATTCGTGAAGTACGTGCGCGTCGTGACGTTCAAGGACGTCAACATCGAAGAGCTGGACAAGGGGGGGGCCACTTCGCATTTCGCGGAGTTGCGCGGGGTCAGTTGCCCTTGACATTCACGATCTGACGCAGCGTGTGTCGAATCTCGACCAAGTCCTTCGCGTCGTCCATCACGACGTCGATGTCCTTGTACGCGCCCGGGATCTCGTCGAGGAACGCCGCGGAACGCTTGTATTCGATGCCGACCATCGCCTTGTCGAGATCTTCGATCGTAAAGGTCTTGCGTGCCTGGTTACGTCCGTACACCCGACCCGCGCCGTGGGGGCTGGACTTGAACGACGGCACGTTTCCCTTCCCGACGACGACGTAACTCGCCGTCCCCATCGAACCGGGGATGAGCCCGGGCGTGCCCTCGTCTGCCTTGATCGCACCCTTACGGCTCAGCCACACACCCCGGCCCATATGGAACTCCTTCTGGGTGAAGTTGTGGTGGCAGTTGATCCGCTCGACCTCGTCGATGATCGCGGGCTTGCCGTCACCCATGAAGTGCGCGAAGTCCTTCACCACGCGGTCCATCATCTCTTCGCGGTTGAGCAGAGCGAAGTGCTGAGCCCAGTTGAGATCGGTGATGTACGAGTCGAATTCGGGCGTCCTCTCGACCAGGTAGGCAAGATCCGGATCGGGAAGGTTGATGTACCACCGCTCGCACAAGTCCTTGGCGATCTTGATGTGATGCTGTGCGAGCTTGTTTCCGATACCGCGGCTGCCCGAGTGCAGGAACAGCCAGACGCCGTCGCTCTCGTCGAGCGTCACCTCGATGAAGTGGTTGCCAGAACCCAGCGTTCCGAGCTGAAACCTCCAGTTGTTCTTGAACTTGTCGTAGAAGGCCAGGCGATCGCCCGCAATTGCCTCGAGTTCTGCGATGCGGATTTGCGCCGTGTCGCTCAGCGTCTTGTTGTAGACACCTGCCGAGAGCGGAACGGAGCGTTCGATGCTGTGGCGAAGAACGCTCAGGTCGCGGCCTTGAAGGTCGCGTGCACTGAACTGGGTTTTGACCGCGATCATTCCGCAGCCGATATCGACTCCGACGGCGGCGGGCATGATTGCGCCTTCCGTCGGAATGACCGAACCCACCGTCGCTCCCGCACCGAGGTGCGCATCCGGCATAAGTGCCAGATGTGGACGGACAAAAGGCATCTGGGACGTACGCAGCGCTTGCTCGCGAGTGTTCTCGTCGAGTATCGATGCCCAGTTCCACAGCCTCTTGGTGATCTTCTCCATCAGATTTCTCCCACATAGTTCACAGCCGAACCGATCGGTCCGGTGTGTCGTGCAGGAATGACCATGCGCTCCGTCAGTGGTTGTGTGCAACCTCTTTTCAGGTGCGCAGACCGTCTGCGAGTTCGTAGATTCGTCCGACGTACTTCTCCTGGAAGGCTTTTCGGGCAGCATCTGCCTGTTGCCGTGCGCCCATCCTGGCGTAGAGGTACTCGAGTTGAACCAAGCTTTCGCCGATGTCGACGCGTCGCTGGTCGAGAACCGTCAACTCGTCGACCAGCCGAGCCAGATCGAGTCGTGCAAGATCTAGCGCTGTCTCCGGTACCTCGTCCATGGTGATCCTCGATGTCCGTGAGTGCTTCCTGAGTTTGAGGCTAGCATCATTCGAACATATTTTCGATACCTGGAATTGTTGGTTACTTCGACAATGTGGCGGACAGTTGGTCTATGGCGTACGGAATGCTCAGGACGGTATTGCCGGACATCGCCGCGCCGACGGGTGGATCTGCGGTGTATCGCACGACTATCGCATTTCCGTTATTCACAGCGGGTAGCCGCTGGTAGAGAGTGTTGCCGGGGAGGGCCTTCTCTCCCTCCGGATCGGCCATCACGATCAAACGATCAACGGGTTCGAGGATGTCGTATCGCTCGTTCGGCAGCCAGTCGCCGAACTGGTCGCCGACGAATGCGTCGACCGTCGGGGGGAGGGTGAATCCGAGTGACGAGAGGAAGATGCCGCGTGGGTCGTGCGACGAGAACACGTATCCCTCGGGAGTGTCGAGGTTGACGATCGTTGCGGTTTGCCCGGAAAACTCCGGGTGTGCAGCGCGAGCGGTGGCAAACGCGTTTTCGGTATCCGTGATCAGTTGCTGAGCTTGTGGTTCTTTGCCGAGGGCGCGCCCGGCGGTGAGCGTCATGTCGGTCCACGGCGTTGTGTATGCGTCGTAGTCCTTGCTCTGCGCGACAGTCGGCGCAATCGAGGTCAGCTTCTCGTAGGTCTCCGTGTCGATGTCGGCGTACAGCGCTAGGATCAGATCTGGTGCGAGGGAGGCGATTTGCTCGAAGTTGAAGTCTCCGCCGCTGTTGATGTAGGTCGGAGTTTTCCCCTTCCAGTAATTCTTCGTCCACGGCCAGCTTTCATCCATGCCGGACCCCCACCATTCGGCCATGCCTACGGGTTCGACTCCCAAGGCGAGCAGTGGTTCGTGATCGGTGTATCCGAGTGTCACTACCCGCTGCGGTTCGGCATCGATGGTCGTCGAACCCTGTGCGTGCTCGATCGTCACGGGGAATGCGTCGTTGCTCTGGGTCGCTGATGCGGTGTCGACGCCTTGTGAGGTTCCACAGGCGGTCGAGAACCCGATGATCGCGGCCGCAGTGAGTAGGGCGGCGAGGATTCGGGTGCTACGTGAGGGCACGTGCATGCTCCTTCGAAGTGGTGGGCGAAGTGATCTGAGTTCCGCGTGAAGTGCTGAACTGGTCGCGTCAGCAATAAAGTGAGGCTAACCTTTGCAAGACCGTCGGTCCATCCTTCAGGATGGACTCGGATACGCCCAGAAAGACGCAAAATGTCCACTATCGAGTACTCGACTCGTCCAAAGTCCTTGCTAGCGCTACCCGATAGTCGCGGACGGACATTCAAAGATTTTCAGGTCTACACCAACGTCGTCGACGGAGTGACTGCGTACGGAGCTCATCGACACCCCGAGCATCAGATCGCCTGGATGAGTGAAGGGACGATGCAGATCGCTGCCGGAGGCAATGTGTGGCACCTGCACAGCGAGCACTTGGTCTGGTTGCCGGGCACCGTTCTCCACGACATGACACTTCTGACGGAGGGGTGCATGATTGCGGCCTATGCGCGTCCGGATCTACGCCCTGCCGGGCCGCGGTGGACTCAGCCACTTGTTCTCGAAGTCGATGCTCTGTCCGCTCAATTGCTGCGTCATCTCGTAGATCGGACCATCGACGACGCTCGGCGGTTGATGAGTCAGGAGTTGCTCTACGACATTCTTGCTGCCGCGCCCGAACGGCACGACGTCCTCGCGGTTCCTCGCAATGCTGCGGCGAGTTCGGTTTCTGCCCGCATCCTTGCCGATCCGGCAGACTCACGGACGCTGGGGGAGTGGGCGGGCGAACTCGGGGTCAGTTCCAAGACCTTGATGCGTGCCTTTGTCGCCGATACCGGGATTACCTTCGGGCAGTGGAGAACTCGAGCACGCATGTACGCATCACTCGAGATGCTCGCGCGGGGTGAGGGTGTCAATGACGTTGCCCCGCAGGTTGGTTACCGCACCAGCAGTGGGTTCATAGCCGCATTTCGGGAAACCTTCGGTACGACGCCGGCCCGGTATGGCGGAAAGCTGATGCGGTGATTTGCTGATGATTTCTTGAACTCGGTTGACGGCAAAGCTTTGTTCGGCAACGTAGAAATGGGCCGAGCTACCAGCATCTGCTGGTAGCTCGGCCGATTTACTAATCTGAACTGAGTCAGCTCATGTTGCCGAGCACATTGCCCAAGACACCGCTGATGACATTGGTCATCGACCCCTGCGGGTCGGTCAGGGAGCCGAATACCTGGCCTGATCCGGAGTTGAGTGAGCCGAAGCCCATGTCCTCGAGGCTTCCGGCGCCCGCCTCGACGGGGTTCGGCTGCCGGATGGTGACGCAGACGCCCATCGGATTGATGTTCCAGTCGCCCGCCGCCAGCACAATGTTGGTGCCGGCGCCGCTGTCGAGCTGCGTGCCTACAACTGCGTTATCGGGAACTTTGTAGGTGGTTTCCAAAGCGATGACGCCGCCGCCCGCAGTGGTCCATCCGCCGCCCTTTGCCACCACGGAGTTGTTGCCGACAACGACGGTCTTGGTGACGTCGTCCCACTTCTGGTCGCCGATAAGCCATTTGACGTTCAGGCGAGCCTTGACCAGCTGGAATCCTGCCGGGTGGAAATCGCGGATCTGATTGACGAGGGCTCCGGAACCGGAAACCTTGGTGATGTAGGTGACCGTCTGACCCGCGGCGACCTTGCCATCGCCGACAACCTCCTTGCTGACGGTGTACGGCGTCCCGAGGGAACCGGCCCAACTGTCGGTGACCGACTGGTTGAGCGCGCATGCCGGTGCTGCTTGCGCCACCGAGGCTCCAAGTCCAACAGTGACGCCGGCGGCGATGAGAACGAGGGATGTAGTGGTTGCTACTGCGTGGCGAAGTGAGCGGCGGGCCATGTAGAACTCCATTCAGCGGGGTGCGTGACGGTTTGAGCAAAACTGTAACTAGTTCTACTGGACTTTCGTCCAAATTGTGGGGATTTCAGAAAATTGTCACGGTTCGGGTCGCCGTTGGTGTGTTGCGCTGCCGAATTCCACAGGTTCTGAGTTGTCAACAGGTTGTTTTCGGATGGCTTGGTTTTGTGGTGGCGGGTCGAGGGTGGTGGTTGGGACGCGGTTCGTATAGGGCGGGCGCGGGGTCGTGTGAGTGGTGGGGGCTGCGATGGCGAGGAATATGGCGTTGGGTGCTCGGGGCGAGGATGTGGCTGTCGAGTTCCTGATCGATTCTGGTTTGGAGATTGTCGAGCGTAATTGGCGTTGTCGGTACGGCGAGTTGGATGTTGTTGCGACGTCCGGTGATCGGATTGTGTTCGTGGAGGTGAAGACTCGGTCGGGTGTCGGGTACGGGAGTCCGGCGGAGTCGGTGACGTTCGCGAAGCAGCGTCGGATTCGGGTGTTGGCGATGCAGTGGCTCACTGATTCGGGTCGGTCGTGGTCGAGGGTGCGTTTCGATGTGGTGGCGGTGTTGATCGGCCGCGACGGTGTGCCTTCGGTCGAGCATTTTGTGGATGCGTTCTGATGGCGTTGGGGCGGGCGCATTCTGTTGCGGTCAGTGGCGTGGACGGGCAGATCGTGGAGATCGAGGCGGATATCGGGCGCGGGTTGCCTGCGGTGCATTTGGTGGGGCTGCCTGATACGGCGTTGCACGAGTCGCGTGATCGGATTCGCGCCGCGGTGACCAATTCTGGTGAGGAGTGGCCGGACAGCAAGGTGATTTTGGCGTTGTCGCCGGCGACGTTGCCGAAGGTGGGCAGCGTTTACGATTTGGCTCTGTCGTTGTCGGTTCTCGATGCGGCGAAGAAGTTGCCGCGGAAGTTGTTGCGGGAGACTGTCTTTTTGGGGGAGTTGGCACTCGACGGTCGACTGCGGACGGTGCGTGGTGTGTTGCCTGCGGTGCTTGCGGCGAAGCGGGCGGGATGGGGGACTGTGGTGGTTCCAGCTCGGGCGTTGGCTGAGGCGGGCCTGGTGAAGGGGATCGAAGTGCTGGGCGCTGACGATCTGTCTGCGGTGATCGGGTGGTTGCGTGGTGAGTTGGCGCTGGCTGTTCCTGATGTTTTCGAGCGTGCGGATGTGGTGACGGTGCGGGATCTGAGTGAGGTTGTCGGGCAGACGGATGCTCGGTGGGCGATCGAGGTTGCTGCGGCGGGTGCGCATCATTTGATGTTGACGGGTCCGCCGGGGATCGGGAAAACGATGTTGGCGCAGAGGCTTCCGGGGATTCTTCCGCCGTTGACGGAGGGGGAGTCGTTGGAGGTGACGGCGATTCATTCGGTGGCGGGGGTGTTGCCGGAGGATCGGCCGTTGATCGATATGCCGCCTTTCATTGCGCCGCATCATAGTTCGTCGGTCAGTTCGCTGGTGGGTGGTGGTAGTGGGATGGCTCGTCCTGGTGCGGTCAGCCGCGCCCATCGCGGCGTGCTGTTTCTCGACGAATGTTGCATAGCTATGTACCCCACAGCTGAACCTGCAATACTGCCACACGAGAAACTGAGTGCAGCGAGCGACACGAAATCGCTACTGAGATTTGAGAAGTCGGGCAATCGCTTTGACTGCCGTGGCGTGACGGACGGTTAATGGAACCCCACTAGCCTGTGTGGATTTCGCGAGGTAGGTAGCGAGATCAAATCCGTCTTTCATGTACCTCTATTGTCTCACATTTCCCTATTTACTTAAAGGTTCAACTATGTCTAACTAGAAGTATCGCAATGGCAAAAGTCGTTGTGTCGCATCTAGTTTGAAAGTTGGTGAGAGCAATGGGTTTCAGAAGCGTTCGCGTATCTGACCTTACGGGTATCGAGCTCGATGATGACCAGGTGGTCAACGTCGTCGTCCGACATCCCGAGCACGAAGAGGCTCGTCAGTTCGACGCCTCGCAGGAAGAGCTGAAGGCGCTCAAGACAGTGGGAAACCTCGTGAGTCTCGAACTTCGGTTTGCAAATGGGACTTCGCAGGACGTGTTCGCCACTGCTGTCGAGTTCGCGAAGTTGGTTCCTGCGGAGAAGTTGACGACATTCGATCAGCTTCGTGGTCGGCGTAAGGGGTATCGCCCGAACGTGGACTGACTCCCTGTCTCATCTACACAACTAAATACGCTCCTCGTTTCACCTTGAGATTCGTCTCGGTGAAGCGAGGAGCTTTCAATTTCTGATATACCTGCCATAATGGAAAGATAACAATAAAACCCCGAAGTAGTAGTTCGGGGCCGTGTCTTCATTATAAAGCGTGGCCTCAATTTCGGGAAGGAGGTCTCTATGCCAGTTGCAACTAAATGTAGGGTTTGTGGACACGAGAAGATGCTTCCGCCGAGTCATGCGGCCAGCCGACAGACGTGCTCTCGGAAGTGTAAGGGGCTACTTCAGACTGCCACAATCCTCGCTGGTCGACCGAAAGTGAAGCAGCCCGATGACCATAGGATTATCGTTCTAGCTGGTGGGCAACATGCCATGGTATCTATCGAAGACTTCGAGGCGGCTTCGAGGATTGCATGGAGTTCGACTCCAGATGGGTATGTGAGGAATAGAGATAGCATGTTTCTTCATCAGCTAGTGCTACAAAGGATGGTAGGGGACTATCATCCGCTTCTTCCGGACCATGAAAACCGAAACCCTCTTGATAATCGACGCGAGAACCTTAGGGCGGTAACAAAAGCAAATAATGCAACCAACAAATCTCTTTACAGAAATTCAAAGTCTGGACTCAAAGGGGTGCGGGAGCTCCCGAATGGTAAATGGCAGGCTTATATAACCTGCTCTGGCACCCTTATTCGTTGTGGAAACTACGGATCAGCGCATGAGGCGGCCTATGTACGCGATCAATTTGCGATGCAGCTGCACCGTGAATTTGCTGTACTAAATTACGTTTACGAATGAGAAAAGCCCGTCGATATCGACGGGCTGATCCCACGATCTTAAGCGGCGACGATGCGCACCTCTTTGACGAGTTGGCACCGTGAAGCCAGCTCCAGAACGCCGTGCGAAGCATCCCAGTAGTTGTCGAAAACCAAGTTGTTTCCGCTCCATGAGTCTTCGTCGTTCAGTGTGGTGACTTCCGCTCGGTACTTCGCAGTGCTGAGCATCAGATCTACAAGCTCCTGTGGCACTGAGGTGGTCTCTCCGTCTTCATCGGACAAACCGGTGATGAACGCATTGCCTGCGACGAAGTCCTGGAAACGCCAACGACTATCGCTCGACCACAACTCCATCGTGGCACGCTGGTTCTTCGGGAGGTGCTCAATCTTGCCGCTCTCGTTGAACCACAGAGTTGCCTTCTGCTGTTCAAGATCGACGGCCTGGACGAGACCTCCTACGAGTCCCTGCATGGCTGATAAATCGCCCTCGAAAAACTCCAATGTATCGATCTCTACTTCGAGGTCTGCCGGGATCACTATGCAACGGATCTTCTTCATGACCTGCTCCGATCGTGGGGTGCTTCCGCAGTCGGCTGACTACGGAGGTGGCCCCGCGATCGGGCGCTACTTCTTGACCTTGGGCTTCTTGTAGGTCGAGCTGAATGCGCAGTGCTTGTCGAGACACTTGTTGCTGCCTGGGCTTGTTATGTGGCCGTTCCTGCAGGTCGAGACGCCAGTTGGTTGTTTGATCGCCACTGCCTTCTCGACGGCCTCGCCGACGCTTAGAACGGTCGGTGTGCGTAAGTCTGCGATCTCGGCGGTGAGGTCTCGGATCTGAACTGCGAGGTTAACCAGGTCATCGAACGGGATGCAGGCGAGTACATCATCATCTGCGTTGAACACGAGTGTGGGGATTCGACCAGGACTAGTGCCGGCCTTCGTCTGTCGCATCCACTCTTTGATCGCGATGGTCTTGTGGTTCTTAGCTTCGATGTCGAATGGGGTGTCTTGGAAGTAGTCGGTTAGATCCATCTTCTGATGTGAACCTGCACCACTTCGCTTGTCCCGCTGGACTCTTGCGCCTAACTTCTTGCGGAGGGTCTTGGCGATGTGTTCTTCGAGGGACTTGCCCTTCTCGCTCGACACGCTCATGACATGTCCTTCTCAACGAGTGCTTTCAGGTGTTCGTCACCAGACAGGTCAACGATCCTCTGAACGATCGCTGCAAGAACGCGAGGTTCAACGTATCCATGCTGGATCATCCCGTTCAGAGTCAACAGGTGCGGTCGTGGTTGGAGTCTGACCAGCGTCATTACTCGACCACCCGTACGCGCTTCTTACGTGATTTCGGCTCGATCTCGAAGGCTACGAGTACGTCAGTGATCTCGTACGCTGCATCAATGTTGCGCTGCGCTTCAAGTAGAAGGTTCGCTCTCAACTCGATCAGGGCGTCAGGTGACTGATCCTCGTAAAAGGCTTCGCGGGGGATGCCTAGTTGTTCTGCTGCTGTTTCTGCTGTGTGTAGTTCACTCATATCACTTCCTTCCTTATTGCGAAAATATCTGTGCAGCATAGTCTTTTGCTTCCCACGTTGAACGTGCCGCCGTTCGGCCAGATGTGTTCATACCGCACCCCGTTGAAGGTGATGATGGTGTAGAAGGCCTTGTCATACTCTCCTTCGTAGCGCATGAAGCCTGCTGGAACTAGGCGGTCTTTGCGTCTATTCGCCATCACCAACCTCCGGCTTGTACACCTCCACCATTGGCCGGTAGAAGTCCCCGCTCCAACGCCATGCGAGGCCACCAAGCTTCAGTCGTCGGTTGAGTTCGAACTCTTCATCGTCGTAGCCGAAGTCTTGGGCCTTCTCCATCTTGCGGATGAGTTGAGCGTTCGGGATACCTGCGAACTTGGCTGCGATATCGGTTTCTAGGCGGGATGGGTTTGGTTCTTGGTTCATATCACCTCGTTCGACCTCTGGTTATCTTTGCGGACCGCGAGCTTGGGAAACAACTCCTTGGCTCGTCTTAGTTGGCCTCTTTGGTACGATTCGACTTCATGGAGCGTGAAAATTTCCTTTTCATGTCGGTAGGCAATGTCAAGCAATTTATCTATGGTATGAAGCTTGCCTTCAACTTCGCGCTTCTTTCCATATTTCATAATTTTTTCGAACGCAGCCGCTTCGGCTAATTCTGGATCTGGTTTACGAACCGAATCACCTTGCGCAGTGTCGATTGCGATACGAATTATCTGACGCAGATCATCATCTGTCTTCGTGGCTTCAGAGTTACTGTTCACTTAACCTCCTCAACTACAGCCATGCCGATTTTTAGACCAGCTTCCTTGACGCGCTGGCTATCGTCGCTCGTTTGCCAATTGCCAACCATGATCAGAAGAGTGCCGTGGATGTATCCGTAGAGGTCATCTACTTTCGATGCGATCCTAAATTTTGATCGATCAAAGTGATGCCGGTCCGCATATGCAATCGCTTGTCGTTGTGTGCCGCCACATAAAATCGTCATGCCGCACCTCCCCGGTAAGCACCATGCAAGATGTGCGGAGCCAATGCCTCCATGCGGACAAGAGCTTCTTCCCGTGTAATCAGTCGCTCGTCTACCTCGTTGAACGTGTCCTCGAACGCGAGGATGAGTGCGAGCTTGGCGATGTCTGCTCGTAGATCCACCGTGTCGGCTAGATGGTCGATGCACGGTTGGTTTGGCAGTGATTCAGGTCCGTTGTGTGCCATGGATGATTCCTATTTCGCGTCCAGCACGAAGTTTTGTTTGATAGTTCCCGTTGGCACGTGAATCTCGACAACCTTTTCGAAGTTGATGCACGGGCTGATCCAGTTGTAGTCGCTCTTACAAGCAGTGGCTTCGCGGACATACGCTTTTTCGCCACCCTCGAATACCTTCACACCCTTAGCGGTCGTCGATTCCAGAAGTCGGGCGTCGCCGTCCTTGACGTAGTACGTGTAGCTGGGAACTTCCTTGATCGAGCCGTAGCCCATAAAGACTGATCCAGCCGCCGAGCCTGTCGTGGAAGATCCATCCTGTATCGCTACTAAGTCCTTGTTCGTGTAAACAGTTGTTCTTGGTAATGTATAACCAAAAATTATTACTAGCGATATGAATATTAGGGCTGCAGAGGTGGTGGCAATGAACAGCCCAAGTCCCAATTCCTCGAATTCATAGAACTTGTAGATTATGATTGACCCGATGATGATTGCAATTATGAGTGGTAACATGCTACTCCTTGTTCAGTTGTTATTTAATTGTGTGACAGTCGATCTGGTTGCGCCATTGAGTAATCAAGTGTCCTGTTGAGGGTGGGCTTCAACAGAACCTCGATGGAGCAACTAGATACCCGTCATGAGTCCACGTACTAGCCGAATGTGTGCGGATTACGTTCCACTGGTGGTACTTCAGAGAAGCTGGAGGGCAAACTTTGAAGCGGTACAGATGTGGGAACTCGTGACAGGTACGAAGTGCTGATCCAGGTGCGGAGATCAGCGACTTGGGGTCAGGGGGTGAGCTGGGCTGTAAGRAGAGTTACTCGAAAGCTTCACTTGCGCCTTATTAATCGGCGCGACCCTCTCACCTAAACCCTGACCAGTAGAGCGCACGAGCTGTGGGTTCATGCGCCCACTTCCCAGCACACGATGAATATGCCGGGAAGTGGAAGTGGTTCATGCGGTTAAATGGCTGCTAGTAATGCGCCGCATATCCTCTTACGAGTGCATTTGGTTGCTTCCCTAGGAGAAATTGTCTCTCCATCCACTACTAGCAGTTGTTCTATGTAAGGCGTATGGCGCTAGTAGCAAAGCAATTTAATATCTTTACTTTCCTAATAGTTCGTCTTGGTATAATCTCCCAAGTTTAGCAAATGCACTTGTGCTATGGGCATATCCTTTAGAGACTATTTCCCATTGAGTCTTGCCTTTCTCATCGAGACTGCCTTGAATTACAAAGTACAGTTCCCCAACTTTGTGCACTCTTCGCGGCGTTAGATAAGCGGTTGCTTTTGATCCTGTCATATACGACTCCAATCCGCCTTACTACCAGCACTACTACGTCTTACATGGTCCATGTTGTGCATACAAGGCAGGGATTTGACGAGTATTTTTGTTAGTTCCCTAAGGCCGCATCCGATGGGTTCCGCCACCGCTTTACTCGTATAGTCACCCTGCAAAGCTATCTAGTTTCAGTTTTTCCGACAGCCGTCATTGACTGACCCTGATGCGTCTACCTATTCCGCCACTTGTATGCCCATTAGAACGCACCAGGTAGTTGTAAAAAATCGCAATCTAATGCTCTAATTATTTTCTGATGCGCCCATTTAACTGCATGAACTGTATTGAGCGTATGGTGCTAGTAGCAATTACCCTCCGCCGTGCACGGTTATGGCTTCGCTAACTAGTATGTGTGCGATTTTGAACACTCCATATAGCGGTTCGTAGGCCGCCAGCTTTGCCTCTCCTGTTGTACCGTCTCCTAGAGTCGGTTGTTTTACTACCAGCACTACTACGCTCAATACTCTGATTCTGTAAAGGTGCATCTCGGCCGCCCTCGCTGTGCGGCTAAGTGTGGTGCTTGGTTGCCGTCCTGATCAGACACGGCCTTACCGTTCGAGACGGAGTTTTGCGGGCAACCTTGCTACCTTCTGGGTCTCACTATCGCAGTGAACGCTTTCGTGAGATGAAAGACTGTGAGCGCGATAATATCGTCTCCTTGTCTTTGCGAGCCTCCCGTGCCCGGCGCTTCGTCTTGTACTGGCCGATCAACCGTAGAAACGGTGTGTCATCGGCGTGCTCGTACTCAAGATTGATGTTCACGATTTCGCGTTCTGTATTCATTGCTTTGGTGTTCCCCTCTGCGAATAACTATGAGCCAAACCGTCTTCTTTTGCAATAGTGAAATGTCACGAAATGCGTTGTGGTTGTGGATAACTCGCTACTTGGTGAACAGGTACAGATGGCCGTCGTCGTCCGCAACAGAGTGGATGGTGTTCAGGGCGAAGTCGTGCGCGATACCTGCCTCATCCCACTTGACGTGCTGTCTCATGGCTTCGGGTAGGTACTGCCTCAACTGATCCAACTGAGTTTCGAGTCCGCTCTCGATCAAGTAGTCAGCCGCGTAGGCCTCGATGCTCTCGAAGTGACCCAGGTAGTGGTCCTCGAACATGTTGATCGCTGCTTCCAGCTCTTCGCCGTTCCTGAAGCCGACGTACTCAAGCCAGTGGGCGACTGCGATTCCCTTAGCTGTGACAGCCTGCTCGACCCGTTCAAGTAGCGAGGGATCTTCTTCACCGAGTGGGCAACCTACCGAGTGAGGGGCGGATATGTGAGCACGACAGGCAGGGCAGAAGTCATCCTGTTCAGTTGATTCGTCTGGGGGAGTGAGCCACTGCTTCGACCATCCTTCGACGGGATCATGTGACTCACGAGCCATGACGTACGCGCCGAGGGCTTCGAGGTGTTCGCGGTTGTAGTCGGTGTCGGCGTTTGCCCAAGACTCGTTGATCTCAGCGACTACCTGGGGTAGATCGATCGCTCCAGTACTGGTGAGGCTGTAGAGGGCGCACGCCTGACCGCCATGCCATTGCGAGGCGATCACGCGTGCGCCAGCGTCTCCAATTGAGCGTTCTTCTGATGTGGCGCTTGCTATTTCGTGGTCGATGAGTTGTTCATCTGACCAGTGTTCGGGGTTGGGTTGGTTGAGTTTTTCATTCATATCACCTCCTTAGGTTTTCGTTGGTTGAGCTATTTGCTATGAGTGGCGTCGTCTGACTGTGTAGGCAAGAAGTGATAGGAGATATTCAGCCCCTCCTTCCTGAGTCGGGCAACAAGGTCGTCCAGGATTCTTCTGTGCTTCCTGTTGTAGGTGTCGCTCATGCCCACTTCGTATGTGTCGATTCCATCGACCATCCCTAGCCACATCATCTGGGTGGGCTTGATCCCCGACTCATTGAGGACGCCGAGGATGTAAGAGTCCGCGTCCCCCTTGGTGCGCGGCCCAATAGCCCAGTCAGCCTTCGCGAATCGTGGACCGTTGACGGGTTTCGGCGGAATGTCTCGCTGAATCTCACGGACGATGGTCAGTACCTCGTCAAGCATCTCTTCGGATGTGCGGGTTGACGGCTTGGCTGGATTCAGGGCATTGACGATGCAGTCGTTGAATCGCTGTTCGTACTCGGGCGACCACGCTCGATTGAAGGTTCTTTCTTTAGTTGACCAGTCAGCATCGACTCCCTTCGCGATTGTCTTCAGGATCTTCATGACGCCCTCTTGGTTCAGCAGATTGCCTTGAAACTGCTTCAAGGGGCTAGTCACCTGTGACGGAGACGTGAAGTTGACCAGACTGGGCATCACGCGAGTGGTCGCGTCAGACAGGGCCTTTGAGAGCGCGCCTGCCTCGAAGTTGAGCCACGGAGCGTTCTGGTTTTCGGGAGTCACGACGATAATCCCGAAGGACGTTCCGTCTAGCTCGCGCTTGATGTCGTCAAGTGGACGTGCACCGGCCTCGATGTCGAGATCAGAGACCCACGGTGTGGCGCGGTCGAACATCTCAAGTAGCAGGTCATGCCATACGCGTGCGATGGACTTTGCTAGGTCGCCGGACCAGCTAATAAAGATCTTGAGATCGTCGTCTGCCATGCCGGAACAGTACCAATCCGACCAGTCCCTACGTGTGCCAGATCAGCACTGGAACGATGAACAGCGACAGGTAGAGGGTTCCAACGATGATCACGGCGGTTACCAGGAACATCGCGATCCATCGGCCGGCTAGCTTGAGTGCGGGGATCAAGTAGGGGAGAAGGTTCATTTCGACTCCCGTAGCTTCTTGGCTCGGTCGTACGCACGGGTTAGTGTCTCGAACTCTTGTTGCGATCCGCCTGCGTCGGGATGGACCTGTCTTGCCCGACGACGGTATGCCGTGTTGATTTCGTCGAGCGTCGCATCTTGATCGACCTCTAAAACGTCCTGCCATGGCCGTGCGGTGTACGGGGTGACGATGGCAGACGCTGGAAGCGCTTTGAACCCACGAAACGCCGCATTGACCATTTCCTTTGCGCCCCATCGTTCAAGCCCACGGAGCGCTTCGACAGTCTTCTCGATTGCTCGCATGTTCTCCGCGACAGTGCGCCATTTGTCGCAGGGAATGCACTGCTGCTCATCGTTCAAGGTGAAGTAGACGGCTACGGCTTGATCGTCGGGCGCGCGTCGTGATGCGTAAGGCATTCCATCTCGTCGGAGTTCGATGTTGGTCGACAGCACTACGTCTCGGGCACCAAGCAGTGATAACTCCCTGCGGATTCCGTTCTGTGCCTGACTTTGTGTGACTTTGAACTGTGACTGTCTTGGTCGATCTGTGCGCGGCCAGTCAGCAGGCCACTGTAGGGGATAGGCGTCAATCATGCCGCCACTCCGTCATCCTGGTGCCCGTCATAGATGTAGAACCACAGCGATCCCTTGTCGTGGACACTGCGGATCAGGTGACCTTCGTGCTTCAGATCGAGGACGCGAGCGGGGTAGCGCCACGCAACTTTGCGGAGTTCAAGGTTGCTGACCTTGCCCTTGGCCTTGAGCAGTTTGAGGATCTTGGCTGTGTGAGTTTCCTTGGTAGCCATTACGAATTGACCCGTCCATCTGGTGACACCCCGACGTACAGCCGCGACTCACCATCTACGTAACCGCCAACCCAACCCTCGGCATAACCTGGACACATTGCTGCATCTGGTGGGTAGACGTAGTAGTCGTCAGCTCGGTACTCCACGCCATAGCGATGACAGAGGTTGCGTAGTGCTTCCTCTTGAGCAGTGTTGATCTTGTAGCGTTCGGGTTCTTCGGGGGAGGGGAAGCGTTCCATCAGTTGCTCCCTCGCTGAGGTTTTCGTTCAACCCATGGGAGGCGATCGCCTTCATCGCCGTTTGCTTTGGCGACGGCCAGTGCATCTGACAGACCCCTCTTGATGCCACGCAGACGTCCACGTACTTCGTGAAGTGCCGCAACGTCTGGTGTGTGGGCGAGTGCGTTGGTTGCTTCGCCCAGCAGTAGTTCAATGTCAACGCGGCCCAACGCAATCCAGTACTGGCGCTTGCCGGATGGTGCGATTTGATCGTGTCTGAATCTCATAATGGTTCTCCTTATTAAGTTGTGTACTCGCTGACACAGCTGGACGACGAGCGGGTGTATAGCAACTAATAGTGCGTGGTGCGCTGAATAATAGTTACGCTCGACGGCCAGCAATGCCAGCGATTTGTCAAGAGAAAAGTTCTTCACTTGACGGCTTTGTATTTCAATGTGCTGCTACCTGTGGATAACTCGGCGTGCTGCGAACCTGTGCTGCAAACTTGACTGCGATAGCAGGATCATTGTCTAGTGACGAGCTTCGCCACGTTGCAGGCGGTGTGTCAATGAATTTCGGGGCTTGAAATCTTGCAACTATGTGGTGTGCTCGGCTTTTGAGTCAGTGACCTCTGTTAGACGGCGATTTCATGCGGCGCACAATCTACGTTCGAGGGCGCACACCATCGCGAACTGTGACACCCGAACCAATTTATGGCCGGTCATGAAATGGTTTTAAGCGGCAGGGCCTTCTTCGTGAGCCTGGACTGCGAAGTCTGCGTCCCGCATGCTGGTAGCGTGGTAGACAGCCTCGACTTCGTCGGTGATCTTAGTCATGAACCCGACCTCGCTCTCATGAACTTCGTGCGTCTTGTCTCTAAATAGAATTACTGTGATGATTTTAGTCATGGATGACTCCTTCGTTTATACTTAATCTTATATATGCCAAGACGTCACTACGATCTCGATGAAGTCCTTGCTCTAGCCGAAGCCGGCAAGTGCGCTGCTGAGATCGTGGAAGAACTTGGCCTGTCTGTGGGGGAGCGTGCGATCCAGAAGACGGTGAACAAGTTCCTCGGCCCTCGGCCTAAGCGCGCTCCTGCACTGTTGGGTGATCGGCTGCGTCGCCGTGTCGTCGCTTGGATGGTCGACAGTGGTCTGAACGAGCATGTCTGCTTCGAGTGCGAGAAGTTCTCGGCTGCGCCATGCTCGATCCGTGAACTGCGCCAGGACGACGATCTAGGAACTCTGGTCTTCGTCTGTCGCCATTGTGTCAGGGCTGGTGATTGCTAGTTCGGTCGCCAGGTTCTTGTCCTGAGCCGTCTCCGCTGTCGCAACGATGAACTTGTAACTTGTACCGCTGTGGTCCCTGATCCAGATGCAGCGGAAGCCCTTGTTGTAGTACTCGCCGCCATCTGCGATTACCATCTCTGTGGTGGCAGGGGTAGCCATAGCTAGTCCTTCTTCACCCGCAACGTGCCCGCTGTGAGGTCGAGCTTCTTCTCTAGCTCGGCTATGGAGAGTTCGGTGATCTCTTCGGTTGGGGTGTCTTGCTTGACTGTCCAGTGCCATGTCTTCGCCTCTGCGACGGTGTACCACGTCTCGGCCGAATCAAAGTTGTCCCAGTCGCTTTTTAGGAAGACATCTCCAAGCACCGCCAGCACCTTCGCTTCGTCGCCATCCGGATGAACGATGATGTCGCCAACTTCGAGGTTGTCGAGGCCCTTCTCAGCTAGGACGAGCTCCGAGGAATCAAATTTTTCAACACACCCATCACGTTCGACCGTGACAGTCTGTTTCGCGACGTTGCCTAGCTGATCGAGTGACATCTCGACGCTCGTGACGAGCCATTCTTTGTCGGCACTCGGCCTTGCGATCGCCCTTTCGATAAACCAAACGCCCTTCTTAAGCCGAACCTTCTGTCCTGGTTGAAATCTCCTTGCTGTCATACCACCTCCTTCGGTGTCTCTTGGTTGTCATTTACTGGTTGGTGTTCTGCTGTCACGCTGCGGCCTGACGCTTCCCGTGAGTGGCGCGCTTGAACTCGTCGTACTCATCGAGGATGTCTCCGAGATGAACTGTCACGTCTTCACCAGACTGTGTGGTGAAGTGGATATGCGGGACTGCGCTGGTCGCTGCTGGCTTGTATCCGTTGTTGATCGTGTACCACTGAATCGCCTTGAGGTCAGTTGCGCGGAGGTCTCCCGATTTGGTGCGCTTTGGCTGACGGTTGGACTGAGATTCACTCTCGATCTGTAGTCCGAGTTGAAGTTCCTGGGTCACTTGTTCGCCTTCTTGTGCTTCTCGATGAGCGAGTTGAGCTGGGCGATTTCGAGCCGACGGTCTTTCCCTCGGTACGTGAACTTCGGCAGACGCACGCCTAGTTTGCGCAGGTACACCGCCTTCATCGAGACCTGTTGCTTCGTCAGGTTCATGGCCTTCGCCACGTCCTCTGCGCTCTCGCTGTTGATGAAGGTGATCACGAACTCGCGATTGTTGATACGAGTCGGGACTCCCATTACGCGACCTTGGTTGCCTTCTTAGCTCGCGTGACAGGGGTCTTTCGTGGTCGTCCTGCAGGTTTCTTCATAGGGGCCTTGGCAGTGCGTTTGGCCGGCTTTTTCGTGCTGATCTTGAATGCCTCGAACTGATCCAGCTCGTCTTGCGTCATGTAGGCAGGTTCTACGGCGAATACCTCGACGAAGTAGTTCGGCTCGTCTTCTACCGCTTTGCGGGGGTAGGTGAGCGACTTTCGCCCGTCTTCTAGCGTGTACTTGATCTGCGAGTTGTCCAGCGCGATGTAGTCCTGCGTACCGTCGTCACATTTCTCTTGTACGAGTGCGCCTTTGGTGAGTTCTGGTAGTTCTTTGGTTAGTTTGAATGTTCGTCGTTTCACTTGATCACCTCCTTCGGTAATTGGTTCTAATTGCTCTATATCAACAGACCAGTTTCGGCTGGTCTGCCCATATCCTTTGAATCCGTGAGGCCATTCGACCTCAACTATTCTCCGATTGATCACTTCTGTAACTGTCCCGGGCAGTCCAGCAATCGATCGACCTTCGAACTCGCCGATTCCTCGAACACGTGTTCCTACGTCAAATTTACTCATTTGTTGGCTCCTTCTTTCCTCGTTTACTTATTCGTCCACCTTTCGCACCTGCAATTTTGGCTCGTTCTTTCCCAGATATACCGTCAGTTCCAATCTCATCTGATCCGAATCCTCCTGGGTTGCTGAACGACCGAATATAGTCGCTGGCCTCAATCTCTGAGTTAAACGAAGCACCCTTGTAACGTTCAGTCGCTTCGACTCGGTACTTGCCCCGAGCCTTGTCGTAATAAAAGAAGTTCCTCTTCTTTCCAAGCTTCAAGGTTGTTATGGGTTCCGGCGAAAAATCGTAGATGCGCCGTCGTATGGTCTTCTCTGATACTCCGTTGAGTCTTGACAAGTCTCTGACCACATAGCCATCCAAAACAGCGGCGAGCATCTGACCTCCAAGTTGATTCATCACTTTGCTAGTGTTGTCCACCAACGAGTTCTCTGCCGCATGAAGCGCGTTCTCGATGTTTGTTACCCACTCTAGGTTCTCGACCCTGTTGTCTGTCTTGTCGCCGTTGATGTGGTTTACCTGGGGTTTGGCATCGGGATTCGGGATGAAATGGCGTGCAACAACCCGATGTACTTTTTCTGTGCAGAATTTGTCCCGACTACCTAGGTGTGCTTGCCACCGTAAATAACCCTTCTTATCCTTCTGGGGCCGAGCGAACCCGCCATTCTTGAGGATGATACTGCCATCCGAAAGGATGGTGTAGGACTCGTCTTTGTCATACGGTCGTGACGAGATATCTTCAGGTTCTATGTTTCTTCCGTTGAGGCCGCCGATCCGGCCCAACCTCTTGTAAAAGTCTTCTCCGTAAAGTTCCTTGTTCCTCTGGGCAGCTTTCTTCCCACCCGCTGGTGTCCCGGAGATGCAACTACCCTCTCTTCCATTGCTTAAGTTTCTCAATGAGACGTCTTCGGGTCTGGGCTTTGGCGACAGTGCCTTGCACGTCCGCAGTCTGCAGTGCTCGAACTGCCTTTGGAAGCGGCATCACGATGTCTTCTAGCGCCTGCATTCGTCTGTTCAACTTGTCCATTGCTGTCTGACTGTCGTTATAAGCATCGAGGAGTAGTTGTGCGGATATTCCATCCTGCTGTACTGGCTGACCGTCATCTACGCGGGTTGGGGATGCATAGTGTATTCCCCTATCGTTTTCTCCTACGATAGTCACACCGGATTTGACGAGACCGCCTTTTGCTAGCCGACGGGTCGGCTTGGTAACATCGGCAGCTGTCTTTTCCTCAATCTTGGCCGCCGTCTTTGACTGCGTGATTCGGCTATCTTGGATCTTGACCACAGGTCGCTGCGCGGGGTTCATTGCCCTCTTGGCAGATACACGCTGCGCTTGTGCGTTTCGGCGTCTCTGGAACTCTTCCCAGGTCTTCGCCTGCCGGATGAACTTGACCGTGGACACCTTGTATCCGGTTTGCATTGCGATTTCTTCTGGAGTTGATTTCTTTGATCGTGCAACGATGCTGTCGAATTTATCCTTATTGATCTTGGTTGAGCCACTTGCTGGCATAGTTGGTTTCTCCCGAGGTCTCCACCTCTCTAATTGTTATTGCGCTGGTTCGTTTGAACTGCTTGGTGCTGCGAGCAGCGTTCCTATCGCTTGCAGCAACGACTTCTCGTGCTCTGACAGCAGTTTAGGGTTGTCCAGTTGAACGGCGGCTTCCATCTCGTATTGACGAACCTCCCGTGGATCGTTCCACCAGGCGAGACTCATTACGCAGTCTCTACCGGGGGAGTGATGCTGTCATCAGTCCACTCGGGTGGTAGGTCATACGTTCCCGCTTTGATTTCCTCAACTGCTTCAGCAATCGCAGTGATCTCTTCTGCCGTGCAGTTCTTGAGGAAAGGTTTGCTCGTCCCGAACTTGCTTCCAGTCACGTGACCTACCAGGTTGCGCCTGGCCTTGTCCGAAATAGGTAGATCCAACATGTGTCGTTGGAGGTTCAGGACTACATCGTCCTTGCCTGATGTCTTCACGATGATCTCGTTCGGTACAACTTGGTCGCGATCACCAGTGAATACAGGTGTGGCAGGCGTTTCGTCGCTCCTCAAGATTCGTGCTTTCTCGGACACAAGCTTGCGTAGATTCGCGATCGCTACAGTTGCGTGGTCCTCTGTTCGGAGGGACACGAGACGAGTATCGATCTGCTCCTTCGGGAACTTCAGATCTACGCACAGTTGCCGGATCTCGCTGATCTGTTCGTCGGTGGGTTTGGCCTGTCTGTTGGCGGCCTTGTTCCCGTCGTCGTCATCGTCCTCTGCAGATAGTCCGAGAATCGCCATCGTGGTCTGTCGCCGTTGATACGTGATTGCTGAACCGAGTCCTTGAGGATCGTTCTTGACCAGTAGAAGGTCAGTGTCGTGCATTACTCCGACACCTGATTCGTGTACCAAGTAGCTGCGGAGGAAGTGCTTGCCGTCCTTCGACATCACCCACTGCGTGAGTGCTAGTTTGTGCTTCGAGAGCAGTGGCAGAGCGGCATTTTGGACGTCTGCAAGTTCGGCGTAAGTATTGCCGTAGTGTGCGTTCTTCGCGCCTTTGATGACCGTCTTAACCTCGCCCTGAAGCTTTWCAAGAGCTGCTGCGATGGCTGGTGGCATTAGAAGGGGAAGCTCAGGCGTGGCCGGCATCTCTGCTGGCTTCTTAACCTCGCTTGGTTCTTCCTGATTTTCCTTTTCTGCCATCTGCAATCTCCTTATTAAGTTGTTTGGTTATCTTGGTCATCTTAGAATCTTGGAAGCCGCTTATTGCGTTTATTGCGGATTTTGTTAACCGCCGCTTCCTCTTCGATACGTTGTTCGATCTCTGCGATCTCTGGATGGTCGCGAACTAACTCGTTGAACACCATCGATCTGCTGACCGCAACCTCTGTCGTTGACTGTCCTTTTCGGTACTCATCGATAGCCTTTAGGCGGATCGGATGAACTGAAATTGATGTCGGTGTGAGTGCGTCGCCCCATTTTCGGGCTGGTTTAACCCATGTCTTCTTGCTCATATCTATAAATCTTTCTTCAAGTTATCCACAGCCCCCTGCTTATTGTCTGATGTAACGAATCGGTTAGTCTGTCCAGCTCACATTGTGCTGCGTTGATTCACTAATTACTATGAGCCAAACACGTAAATTATGCAATAGCGAAATGTGGCCTGTGGAAAACTCAGTTTGTGGCTCTTTATGGTTAAATGTAAGGGACATGGACTGTGTTTTAACTAGCTACGAACCGGGCGCTAACACGCAGGGTGACAACACGCCTACAGACGCGCTGAACAGGGGAGATGCTCTCCCGCCTGCTGCAGCTAAGTACCTGTATCTTGATGGTATGGAACTTCTTCTGCGTGACGCTGACATCATGCGTGCTGTGGCACGCTTCGGATCTCTTACAACCTCGCAGATTGAGGAGATGTTCTTTCTTGACCTAAAATCCCGGACGCCAGTAACTCGGACACTCAAACGACTTACCGATCAAGGAATGCTTGCTCGCGTGTCAGTGCGACTACCAAGCAACCGGACAGGCGGTAGTCCGATGGGCTGCTTCCAAATCGGCCGGACTTCTTGGAGTTCCTTTAACACTGGACGCTATCGACCTGTGCGGGATCAGATGAAATTGATGCACACGCTGTCAGTAGCCGATACATACATTGCGATCAAACAGGCTGAGCGAGAGAGGTGGCTCGACGTCCTGAAGGTCGGGATCGATCAGCATGACGCGTGGGTAATGGTGGCGGGTGCAGACCTTCGTCCTGACTTGTACGTCGAGCTTGGACTTCGGGAGAAGCGCGAGCGAGTGGTGCTGTGGCTTGAAGTGGATATGGGCAGTGAACGACAGAAGCAGATCCTCGAAAAAGTCGATCGTTACAAGTACGCGCTCGAACATTCGGCAGAGTACCCGCTAGATGTGTTCCCTAGCGTGCTTTTCCTGGCCTGTGACGAGGCGCGGGCAGATGAGTTGAGAACTATCCTCCGTCGTGCGCCGCAGACTCCTGAGGGCTTTATATCGGTTGCGCTGCTGTCGAGTTTTCCACAGCTCTTGAGGTAGATAGCACAACGCTTTGACTATTGGTTATTTGCGGGGGTGGTGAGACAATAGGTACAGAGGTGGTGACACCTGAATAACAACTCAAAAGCTGGAGACAATTCAATATGGACCAAATCAACATAGTAGAGCTACGAAAGCAGGGCTGTAACTTCTTTCCGATCGATCGTGAGACGGGTTCTCGAATCGGGTTAGAGCTGGGGCATCAAGATTTAGCATTAGCCAGTGGGCGCGGTTCCACCAAAGTTCTAGGTACCGTGACCGATCAACGCAGTCAAAAGAGATATGAAATTCGTGGATTAGGGTGTGGCCTCCCGCGTTGCGTTTGCGACGCATTGGCGACGGTGATTGATCATGTCGAGGATTGAAACCAGGTATGGTCTTACAGAATCAACAACAGGTGAGATCCTTGAACTTGCACCGCTGAGTAGGAAACCGCGAGTACGTGCGAAGAGACGTACAGCCGGCATCCCGCGAGGAAATAAGCATCTGTCAGATTCGGTATGGTTCGTCGGCCTGCTCGGCATGTTGATCGGCGCAATTGGCCTGACCAGCTAAAAGCAAAGAACCCCGCTACTTGGCGGGGTTCATCTTGTCTGAGGCACCCTTGCGGGCGGGGCTAGGCCTCCTATACATATTACGACGATCGTAGTTCATCATGAAAGTTTTGTGGCGTTTCAGGTTCTCTGCGAGATCAGCTTGTCTTGCTGCGTCTGTGGTGGGTGACGGCGTTTGAGGGATGACGATGCGTCTGTTGGTAAGAGGGAGTTGTTTTTCGTTATCCACCATGCTGTCTTCAGTATGGCATGAGGCGGGGGATTGTGGAATATGGAAAACGTCAAGTATGTGAAAATTTGCCTGACTGTGCTTAAATGGAAACAACCGAAACGCTAACCTAGACAGCTAGCGGAGTAGGGGGTATAAGAAAATCAAAAACAGCCGCTTCATTTGCGACTGCTGTGTTTATTTTGGTTTAAACGCTAACCTAGACACTCTCATTATATCAATGTCGATTACTTATGCAAATACCTTTACGAGAAGTCAGTTCGCAGTCTGATCAAAGCAAAACTGTTGGAGTGCTATCGAAGTTTCATAGAATTGCCCGCTCTGTCTTACCTGACAACGGGCGACCTGCTGAGATTTTGATAGTGAACGTCTAAACAACGTAACGAGTGGTGATACTAATGCCGGGCACCGTAATCAATCGAGCCGAGCAAGCATGGGGCCTACGTTTGAAGCGATCTTGTAAGGGAGGGACTCCGAGTTTCTAGCTGGTGCATTGCAGGGGTATAGAGGACGGCATTGCCTTTTGTAATTTTATATCTCTTCATCGTCAGAACTTAGAAGTGGAATGTTTGTTATGTTACTACGGGCAATGCCCATCATTCGGATTAGTTTGCTATTCAGTTCTTTTTGGCACTCAGAGGCTGAATTGTAGTCGCTCTGATGGATGCTATGAGTCTTGGTGAGCGATTCGTGTAAGATTTTTATCTTTGCAAGAATCTGTCCTGAGTGTTTCTGAATGCCCCGCAGAGATTTCCTGGTTTCCGAGTCTGTGACTAGTAAGTTTGCGTCCGATAGTGCGTTGTCGAGGTCTCTCTCAGCATCGATCACGGCCGTATTCAGGGTCTCGACACGCGTCCTTTTCTCATGCGCATGATTATTGATTCCACTTGCAGCAAACAAAGCAGCTATAAGATCTTCGCAAACCTGATCGAATTTGGATGAAGACTTCCAAATTTGCGCGACAAGTACCGCCTGGTTATGGCGTGATTGTGCGTCCAGTTGCAGTGTGAGTCGGTCGTCTGCTGCTGCCAAATTGGCTGAGTGAAGTGTCTGCTCCCGCGCTATTTGTTCAGCAGCCTTTCGGCGAGCCTCATCAGCATCGGCACGCGCAAGTTTGGTCTGGTAAAGAGACACGCTAACCGCAGTAAAGGTGAGTACTCCACCGAACCAGGCTGCCAGTGAGCCCCACTGGTCGGCACCCCACTTTCGCTCGTGCGACCAGTGTAGTAACAAACCGAAACCGACACCTACGAGGAGGAGTCTCCAGTACGAGAAGCGAATTGCCGTCGAAGGGATGGTAATCGGGTAGAACCAGGTATCGCGCACATAGTTACYGATCAATTCGAGACGTGTCGGAGGTGGCGGCAATGGTGGCGGGACCAAGCAGTTGGAAATCGATTCATCAAGGTCTGTCGTGGCGTGAAGTACGAAATACTCCGCCGCGTTCACTGCGTACGTGCGAGGGTATCGCTGGTCCTGGGACGTCACTTCATCGGTCACCCGCTGATCTAAGCAGATCCGACCGACCGTCCTTCACTGTCTGACCACTATGCGAACATCCTCGCTATGAACCTGATCCCCACCACTGACGCCGCC
Source organism: Rhodococcus sp. P4_F3_2 (assembly GCF_056401335.1). Classification (NCBI taxonomy): domain Bacteria; kingdom Bacillati; phylum Actinomycetota; class Actinomycetes; order Mycobacteriales; family Nocardiaceae; genus Rhodococcus; species Rhodococcus sp. P4_F3_2. Next base: position 477 of record NZ_JBFUJN010000012.1, on the reverse strand, counting down.
GTGGATGAAAGCGGCCTTTACCTGGCAGCGTCTCCACACACTCGCGCTCAGGTTCTGACGAGTCCGTGCCCCGTGCCGGCCACTCCAGGTGTTTACGGCTGGTGGTTCCGAGAGTTGCCCGCTGAGATCAACACGTCAGGGTGTGCGAAGAAGGACGGGCTGACCTTGCTGTACACGGGGATCAGTCCATCAGCGCCTCCCACTAATGGAAAAGCACCGAGCAAGCAGACTCTTCGGACTCGGATCAAGACTCACTACAGGGGCAATGCCGCAGGTTCGACGTTGCGGCTGACTCTTGGGTGCCTGTTGTCCGATCAGCTGGGGATCGAGCTACGTCTGGTTGGTTCGGGCAAACGGCTGACGTTTGTTGCAGGTGAGAAGGTGCTGTCCGAGTGGATGGCTGAGAACGCATTGGTCTCGTGGGTTCTGAACCCCGAACCTTGGGTGTTGGAGCATCAGCTCATCTCAAGCCTGGAC